>CADEGR010000134.1 GCA_902826935.1 uncultured Alphaproteobacteria bacterium
TGATCCACAGCGCCGCAACCGCCATCGCGCTGCGCTGATTGTCACCATGCCCTAGCTCACCCTTGCAGATAAGACAGACCATGCGTTTTTTCATGCCGCAGGCCGAGCCGGAGCAGCATCCGGTGGATGGTCGAGACCCCGGGCCGTCATGCCCAAGCGGCGCTCGAGCTTGGCCTGGATCTCGACCAGCGTGATGTCGCGTTCGGCCTCGACCATAGCTTTAAGTGTGTCAGCATGCGGCTCGAGCAACAGCGGCCGGCGCCCGCCGGATTGCCCAGGCGTGGAACTGCCGGTCGCCTCCACCTGCTGCATCAGCTTGACCGCTGCCGAGGGGCTAACCGCAAATCGGCGCGCGGCCTGCCTATTCGAACTTCCGCTATTAGCGGCTTCAATAATCCGTTCTCGAAGATCCAACGATATCGGCGTTGGCATCGTTCCCACTCGAATGTCTCAACCATCATTGTCGAATCACAGGGATCGATGCCACGCAGTAGGAAAGTGCTCTCTAGCCGCTCCCTGCCGTCGCCGTCCTCCTTGTCGGCACCGCGAATCGCGCCTTTGCGCCTTGGGCCGAAGCTGACGCCGCGTTCTTGGTCCATCCCATCCTGGGCATCCGATCCGTCGGCAAGTCGACCGATCGGCGCGCGGACTCCCAGGATCGCATGGACCATGGGCAGGATTACGCGATTGGCTGAAGATTGGGTTAAAGAGCCCCTGCCCAGTTCGCCTGACCCGTTTTTGACCCTAGGCGACCTCGGCCAGCAGATGGCGGACTGCCTTGGCCAGGGCGTCCGCCAGCCGCTCGCCCCATTCGGCTTGGCCGGCCGGCGTCGCGATCAGGTCCTGGCGGACCTCGAACTCGAGCGCGGGCAGGCCGCGCCGCTCGCCATGCTCCGGGATGGTGAAATCGCGCCGGTCGTCCAGGGCGTAAGGCTCGTTGTCGACCACCAGATGCCGGCCGTCGGCGCGCAGCACGCTGCCGACCAGATCGGCGAGGCGCCGGTCGCGATCGAACAGCAGGCCGGCATGCATCGGCCGGCGCTCGCCCATGAAGACCGGCGTGAAGCTGTGCATGGCGATCACCACGACCGGCTGGCCGGCGGCCAGGCGGCGCTCGATCAGGCCCGTGATCGCCCGGTGCAGCGGCCAGTAGATCTCGTCGGTCCGAGCCCGCCGCTCGACGGCGCTCAGCGCCGCATTGCCGGGGATCACGGTGGTCTCGCTGATCCGCGGGATGAAGCTCTCGGCCGTGGTCGGC
This sequence comes from uncultured Alphaproteobacteria bacterium, assembly GCA_902826935.1. GTDB lineage: Bacteria > Pseudomonadota > Alphaproteobacteria > Geminicoccales > Geminicoccaceae > CADEGR01. Next base: position 1,259 of record CADEGR010000134.1, read on the forward strand.
CGGTTGCAGTCGCAGACCAGGCGTGAATAGGTCTGGCTGAGCAAGGTGGCATCGAGCCGGCGCGCCATGTCGAGGGCGACGCCGGCGGCGCCGATATCCCAGGCGATATGCCGCTGCCGATCCAGATCGCTCAGGCCGAGATCGCCGAGCTTGCGCGGCAGCCGGTTGCCGGCGTGCTCGCAGATCAGCAGGATCGGGCTCCGGCCCGCCGGATTGTCAATCGTGACTGGGGCCGGCTCGTCCGGCTCGAGCAGGCTCGCCATGCCGCCTCGCAAAGGTGATCGACTGCTGGGGGCCTGATAGCCGCTCGACCAGCCGACGTCAAAGGGGCCGGGGAGTGCTGCCTTGGCGCAGCTCGCGGCGCTTGACCGATTTTCTGACCTTGCGCACGCTGAGCGCCACCAGCAGGGCAACGATCGGGATGCTGATGCCGACCGCGAGGTCCGGCGCGATCGTGACGCCGTAGGCCTGGGCTGCCTTGGCCAGGTAGCCGATCAGGCCGGCGATGTAGTAGGTGATCGCCGCCACCGAAAGCCCCTCGACGGTCTCCTGCAGGCGCAGCTGCATGCGAGCGCGCCGGTCCATGGACTCCAGGAGCGCCTGGTTCTGGCGCTCCCGGGTCAGATCGACCCGGGTCGAGAGCAGCTGGGTGGCGCGCGCCGCGCGGGCCGAGAGGCCTTCCAGGCGGCTGGCGGCGAGCCGGCAGGTGTTCATGGCCGGCGCCAGCCGCCGCTCGGTGAACTCCTGGAACGTCTGCAGCCCCTGGATCCGCTCCTCGCGCAGCTCGCCGATCCGCCGCTGGACCAGCTCGTAATAGGCGCTGGCGGCGTTGAACCGGAACAGATTGGCCGCCTCCTGGCTCTCCAGCTCGGCCTGGAGGCGGGTCAGGCGGGTCAGCAGGACCGGCTCGTCCTGCTCCTTGGAGCCGATCAGCGTGGCCGCGATCTCCGCCAGCTCCTGCTCGCAGCCGTTCAAGAAGGGCGTGAGCGCCCGCGCCACCGGCAAGGCGAGCAGGGCCATGATCCGATAGGTGTCGATCTCGAGCAGCCGCTGGACCATGCGGCCGGCCTGGCGCGGGGTCAGGCCGCCATCGAGCACCAGGCACCGGCTGAAGCCATCCGGATGGACCCGAAAATCGGTGAGCGCCCGGCCGATGCCGCCGGCGATGGTCGAGCCGACCAGCGGATTGCCGGCGAAATAGGCCTGGGCGCAGGCCTCGTCGTCGTCCGGCACGCTGCCCGTCGGCACCACGGCGGCCTGCACCGCCGCCATCACCGTGCCGGGCAGCTCCGCCAGCCAGTCGGCCGGCAGGGCCTCGAGCGCGGCGCGGGCAAAGGGGGGCGCCGTGCCGGCCGGCACGATCACCAAGTAGCGCGTGAACTCGGTATGCTGCTCCCAGGCCAGCCGGCAGCCGCCCAGATCGGCGTTGTAGTGATTGTCGCCGACGCGCGGCGGCGGCCCGCCCATGCGCTCGGCGAGCGCCGCCACCAGCTGCCATTCGCGCGCCCGATCGACCCCGGCCGCATTGAGCGCCAGGTAGCCGATCGCGGCCGGCGCCGTGATCGGTTCCGGCTGGCGGGCATGGACCTCGTCGTTGAGCTCGCGCCGGCGCGGGTGATCGGGTGGGCGGGGCAGGCTGGTCAGGGCGGCGTTCCGGTCGCGATGGCAGGCTGGCGCGCAGCTGAATCCGGCCGCCACAGGCGGTCCGGCGAGCGATCAAGCCGCGGCGCCACCGGCCCCGGCTTGCTTGACGAACTTTACACGGGAACTGTAAGGTAAACTAGACATTTGGCGAGCTGACGCGCTCGGCGTTGGCCGCCCGGGAGGCACCAAGATCAGGGCCATGGCGAGCCTTGCCGCAGCTCCGGCCGCACCCCGCCTGGCGGCGGATCCGCGGCCGCATGCGGTCGTGATCGGCAGCGGCTTCGGCGGCCTCGCGGCGGCCGTCCGGCTGGGTGCGCGCGGCTACCGGGTGAGCGTGCTGGAGCAGCTCGATGCGCCGGGCGGGCGCGCCTATGTCTACCGCCAGGATGGCTTCATTTTCGATGCCGGGCCGACCATCGTCACGGCACCCTTCCTGTTCGAGGAGCTCTGGCAGCTCTGCGGCCGGCGCCTGGCCGACGACGTCGAGCTGCGCCCGGTAACGCCGTTCTATCGGGTCCGCTTCGACGACGGCCAGCTGTTCGATTACAGCGGCGATCCGGGCGCCATGCGGGCCGAGGTCGCCAAGCTGGCGCCCGCCGACGTCGCCGGCTATGAGCGCTTCATGGCGGCCAGCGAGCGGCTCTGCCGGGTCGGCTTCGAGGAGCTGGGCCATGTCCCGTTCGGCTCCTGGCAGAGCATGGCCAAGGTCCTGCCGGAGCTGATCAGCCTGCAAAGCTACCGCTCGGTGCACGGCCTGGTGTCCCGCTACGTCAAGGACGAGCGGCTGCGCACCGTGCTGAGCTTCCACCCGCTCCTGATCGGCGGCAATCCGTTCGCGGTGACCTCGATCTACGCCCTGATCGCCTGGCTGGAGCGGCGCTGGGGGGTGCATTTCGCCATGGGCGGCACTGGCCGGCTGGTCACCGGCCTGGTCGGCCTGATCGAGGGGCAGGGCGGGCTGGTCCGCTGCGACGCCAGGGTCGCCGAGATCACCCTGGCCGGGCAGCGGGCGACCGGCGTGCGTCTTGCCACGGGCGAGACCATCGCCGCCGATGTTGTCGTGTCCAACGCCGATTCCGCCTGGACCTACCGCCACCTCCTGCCGGCCGCGGCGCGCCGGCGCTGGACCGATCGCAAGCTCGCCCGGGCGCGCTATTCGATGAGCCTGTTCGTCTGGTATTTCGGCACCAAGCGGCGCTACCCCGACGTCGCCCATCACACCATCCTGCTCGGCCCGCGCTACAAGGAGCTGCTGCGCGACATCTTCGAGCGCAAGGTCCTGGCCGAGGATTTCAGCCTGTATCTGCACCGGCCGACCGCGACCGATCCGTCGCTGGCCCCGGCCGGCTGCGACGCGTTCTACGTGCTGGCGCCGGTGCCCCATCTGGACAGCCAGGTCGACTGGCGGAGCCAAGCCGAGCGCTACCGCCAGGTTCTGGCGCAAAAGCTGGGCGCGACCCTGCTGCCGGACCTCGAGACCTCGATCCTGACCTCGCGGGTGCTGACCCCGCAGGACTTCCAGGACCGGCTATCCTCGTTCAAGGGCGCCGCCTTCGGCCTGGAGCCGGTCCTGACCCAGAGCGCCTGGTTCCGGCCGCATAATCAAAGCGAGGACATCGAGCGGCTCTATCTGGTGGGTGCTGGCACCCATCCCGGCGCTGGCCTGCCGGGCGTCCTGTCCTCGGCCAAGGTGCTCGATCGCGTGGTGCCGGATGCCGCCGCCCTCGCTTGAGCCCGATCTCGCGACCCCGGCCGACCTCGCCGCCTGCCGGGCGAGCCTGCGCCAGGGCTCCAAGAGCTTCTTCGCGGCCTCGCTGCTGCTGCCGCTGGCCGTGCGCGCCCCGGCCTGCTCGCTCTACGCCTTCTGTCGCCTGGCCGATGACGCGATCGACCTCGGCCAGGATCGCCTGGCGGCCCTCGACCAGCTGCGCGCGCGCCTGGACCTGGCCTATGGCGGTCAGCCTTGGCCCTGTCCGGTCGATCGCGCCATGGCCGACGTGGTCCGCCGTTTCGCGATCCCGCAGACCTTGCCCCTTGCTTTGCTCGAGGGCTTCGCCTGGGACGCCGAGAATCGCCGCTACCAGACCATCGAGGAGCTCTACGCCTACGCCGCCCGGGTCGCGGCCACGGTCGGCGTGATGATGGCGCTCTTGATGGGCGCCCGCTCGGCTGCAGCGCTCGCCCGCGCCTGCGATCTCGGCGTCGCCATGCAGCTCACCAACATCGCCCGCGACGTCGGCGAGGATGCCCGCGCCGGCCGGCTCTATCTGCCGCTGGACTGGCTGGCCGAGGCCGGCATCGAGCCTGCGGACCTGCTCGCCCGGCCGCGCTTCAGCCCGGCGCTGGCCGGCGTCATCCGGCGCCTGCTGACCGCCGCCGACGACCTTTACCGGCGGGCCGGCGCCGGCATCGCCGCCTTGCCGCTGGCCTGCCGGCCCGGCATCTATACCGCCCGCTACCTCTATGCCGGGATCGGCGAGGAGGTCGCCCGCCAGGGCTGGGATTCGGTCGGCCGTCGGGCGGTCCTGGGCGGGCCGCGCAAGCTCGCCAAGCTGGCCCGCGCCCTGGCGACCAGCCCTTGGCCGACGGCCGCCTCGGCCGCCCCGCCACTGGCCGAGACCCGCTTCCTGGTCGAGGCCGCCTGCGCGAGCCGCGGCCCGTCCGATCCGCTCGCCGCCGCGGCCGCCGGGCCGTTCGCGCAACGGCTGATCTGGCTGATCGGCCTGTTCGAGCGGCTCGAACGGCGCGCGCAAGACCTGCGACAAGGTGGTAGCATCTAGCTCTCGTCCGTCCCATGTTAGGAGACGGGAGGCCACCATGCAGCATCTCATCGGCATCGTTCTGTTCGGGTTCGGCGCCTCGCTGCTCTATCTGGCCCGGGTCGAGCGACGCTGGCAGGCAAGCGCGTCTGGCCGCGCGGCCGGACCGCGGCCCTTTGCCCGGCTGCGCCAGCTGGTCACGCCGCTCTTCGCAGTGCTGGGCGCGCTCGCCGCGATCCGCCTCGTCATGGCGTACTTCGCGATCGGCAGCGGCACGGCGATCGAGCCGCTCGAGGCGGCCGGATTCCTGTTTCTGGTGGCCGCCTATGGCGCCTGGCTCGTGGCCACCACCGGCAAGGCCAAGCCGACGCCGGTGCCCGCGGCCCGACGCAAGCTGAGCTTGCGGGTGATCGAAGGCGGCCGGGGAGGGCCGGAGCAGCATGAGCAGCGGTCTGCTGATCTTCCTCGAGATCTCGCTGGTGCTGGGCGGCGTGCTCGGCCTGGCGATCCACCAGCTGGTCCAGCTGCGACGGCTCCGGCGGCAGCGCCAGAACGATCAGCGCCCCTAGGCGGCGCCGACCGCCGGCAAGGCTGAGCGCTCCTCAGCCGGCCCGCCGCGGCATTCGAAACGGCAGCAGCAGCCGGACCCAGGGCTGCCGGAAGCGCTCCAGATCGAGGCTTTCATGGACCGCCAGCGCTGGCGCGCCCAGGACATGGGTGGCGAGCACCGAGCGGGCATAGAACGGCGCATCGACCAGCGTCTGCCGCACGCGCGCCCGGTGGCCGGGATCGACCCGGGTGCCGCGCGCCACCCGCCACAAGCCTGGCGGCAGCTGCTGGGCCGGCGGCGCCGCCACCTCCTCGACCTCGCCGGCCGGAGCGCAGCGCAGCGCCACGCACTGGCTGCTGCCATCGCGCCGCGTCACGTCATAGAGAATGCCAGCACCCTCCGGCAACTCGGCGCGCGACCAGTGCCAGTGGCGGAAGCTGTCCTCGAGCGGGCCGGAGCCGGCGTTCATATCCCAATAGGCCTGGCCATGCCAGCGGAGCGCCGGCTGGGTGAGCTCGACCTCGATCCGCGCAGATGGCGCGATCGGCCACCAGCGGTGCTGGCCGGCCGCATCGAGCGCCAGATCGCGGCTGGTCATGGCCGTCGGCAGCAGGCGCAGCCGGCCGCGCAGCCGGCGTGGCCAGGGCACCGCCACTTCGTCGAACTCGAGGCTGAGCGCGCTGCCATCGAAGGCAAGGGCGCTCGGCCCGATCACCAGCTCCGCCTGGTTGCGCGCGACCACCCGGCCGGAGCGCTCGGTCATCGCCCAGCGCGTGCTGCCCGGGCCGTGCAGCGCGATGTTGAACGCGCAATAGCCCGTGGGCTCGCCCTGGCCGCGTTGGCGGGCGTGGTAGTAATAAGGCGAGAACACGCTGCCGATGAAGGCGATCACGGTCAGGCTGTGCCGGCCGTCGTCGCTTAGCGCATCCAGATACCACCAGACATAGCCGTCTAGCGGAACCGCCCGCCCGAAGTCAGGTCCGCCAACAGGCAGCCCGCCGCCAGCCGGCCCGAGAGCGCTGCCATCGGCACGCCCGGGCCCGGATGGGTGCTGCCGCCCGCCAGATAGAGGCCCGGCACCTTGGTCCGCGCGGTCGGCCGGGCGAACGAGGTCCGCCAGCCGTGCGACGCCTGGCCGTAGAGGGCGCCCCCGGTCGCCGGGTAGCGCTGCTCGAAGATCGCCGGCGTGGTCACCAGCATCCGTTCCGGCGTCCGCTCGACGCTCAGGCCGCAGCGCGCCAGGAGGGCGAAGGTCCGGTCCTCGCATGGCAGGATCTCCTGGCGCTCGAAGGGGGCGACGTCGCCGGTCGGCGGCGCGTTGACGAGGCAGAGCAGCCGCTCCGGCCCGGCCGGCGCCGCGCCGTCGTGATCGGCCCGGTCCTGGGCGCAGACATAGACGGTCGGCTCGGCTGGCAGGCGGCGCTGGCTGAAGATGGCGTCGAACTCGGCGGCATAGTCCGCGGAGAAGAAGACATTGTGGCGGACCAGCGGGAAGCCGTCGGTCTGCGCCACCAGGAGCCAGGTCAGCGCCGACAGCGACCGCGCGCTGGCCGGCACTGCCGCCGCCGCATGGCGGACCGCGCCGCCGAGCTTGCCGGCCGGCAGCGCCGCGGCATCGGCATTGACCACGACCGCCTGGGCCGCCACGCGCTCGCCATCGGCCAGGGTGACGCCGCTGACCCGGCCGCGCGCCAGCTCGATCCCGGCGACGGCGGTGCCATAGCGCAGCCGGGCGCCGTGGCTCGCAGCCAAATCGGCCAAGGCCTGGGCCAGGCGATGCATGCCGCCGCCGACCAGCCAGACCCCGTCCTGCTCGACATGGGCGACCAGCATCAAGGTCGCCGGCGCCAGATAGGGCGAGGAGCCGCAATAGGTGGCATAGCGGCCGAACAGCTGGCGCAGGCGCTGGTCATGGAAATGCTCGCCCAGCGCCTTCCACAAGGTGGCAAAGGGCGAGATCCGCCAGAGATCGCCGAGACCCCGCAGTCCGGCACCCTGGACCAGGCCCAAAGGCGAGGGCTCGGCCGAGCGCAGGAACGGCGTCTCCAGGGTCTGGTAGATCTGGCGGGCGCGGGCGCAAAAGCCACGAAAGCGGCGCGCCTCGGCCGGGCCGGCGAAGGCGCCGATCGCGTCCGCCGAGTGGTCGATGCTGGCGAACAGATCGAGCCGCTGCTCGGCGCTCCAGGCATGGCGGGCCAGGAGCCGTGCCGGCAGCAGGGTGACATGGCGCTCGAGCGTGCTGCCGACTGCCGCGAACAGCTCCTCGAACACCCAGCGCATGGTGAACACGGTGGGGCCGGCGTCGAGCAGCTGGCCGGCGATCTCGGCCGGGCGCAGCTTGCCGCCTGGTCCCGCGGCCTGCTCGACGACGGTGACGTCCTGGCCGCGCGCGGCCAGCAGCAGGGCGGCGGTCAGCCCGCCGACGCCCGCCCCGATCACCACCACCTGTCGGTCTGTCACCGCTTCCGGCTCCGCGCCAGCTCGGTCATTGACCTCTGTCTATATTGCATGACAGTATTTAATGACAATTAAACATGACACTTCGTCAGGTGGGGACAGCCATGGATGCGATGGCCAGGATCGAGCAGGCGCTGCAGGCTGCGATGGCGCGCATCGAGCTGCCGGGCGGTCCGCCCCGCCTCGCCGCCGCCATGCGCCATTCGGTGTTCCCGCGCGGCGCCCGGGTCCGGCCGCGGCTGTGCCTGGCGGTCGCCGCCGCCTGCGGCGAGGACGATCCCCTGATCACCGACGCCGCCGCCGCCGCGATCGAGCTGCTGCACTGCGCCTCCCTGGTGCATGACGATCTGCCGGCCTTCGATAATGCGCCCACCCGGCGCGGCCGGCCATCGGTCCATGCCGCCTATGGCGAGCCGCTCGCGGTGCTGGCCGGCGATGCCCTGATCGTGGCCGCCTTCGAGACCCTGGCGCGCGGCGCCATGGGCCGGCCGGAGCGGCTGGCGCCCCTGGTCCTGGCGGTCGGCCGCGCGGTCGGCATGCCGTTTGGCATCTGCGCCGGCCAGGCCTGGGAGAGCGAGCCCGAGGTCGTGCTGGCCGCCTATCAGCAGGCCAAGACCGGCGCGCTGTTCGCCGCGTCGACCATGGCCGGCGCCGCCGCGGCCGGGGCTGAGCCCGCCCCCTGGCGCCAGCTCGGCGAGTGTCTGGGCGAGGCCTACCAGGTGGTCGACGACATTCTGGATGTGACCTCCTCGCCGGAGGCGCTCGGCAAGCCGATCGGGGTCGATGCCGCGCTCGGCCGGCCCAACGCCGCGGCCCAGCTGGGCCTGCCCGGCGCCGTGGCGCGGCTGGAGCAGCTGGTGGCCGAGGCGGTCGGCTCGATTCCGCCCTGCCCGGGTGCCGCCGAGCTGCGCGCCTTGATGCTGGTCGAAGCGCAGCGCCGCCTGCCCAAGGAGCTGGCCCGAAGCGCCGCCTGATGGGCCATGCCCGACCCCGGCCCAGGGCGCCGGACGCGCTCGGCCCGGGCATGGCTCCGGCCTCTGCCAAGCAGCCTCGTTCCTGGCGTGATCGCTGGCTCAGCCAGCGCGACCGGCTGCTCGCCAGCCCGCGCTTCCAGCGCTGGGCCGCAGCCTTTCCCCTGACCCGCCCGATCGCCCAGCGCCAAGCGAACGCGCTGTTCGATCTGTGCGCCGGCTTCGTCTACAGCCAGATCCTGCTCGCCTGCGTCGAGCTCGGCCTGTTCGAGCGCCTGGCGGCCGGACCGCTGACCCTGGCCGAGCTGGCCCGGGCCCTCGATCTCGGCGAGCCCGCGGCCGATCGGCTGCTTCTGGCAGCGGCGGCGCTGCGCCTGGTCGAGCCGCGCAGCGGCGGCCGCTACGGCCTCGGCCCGCAAGGTGCCGTGGTCGCCGGCAGTCCCGGCATCGCCGCGATGATCCGGCATCACCGCCTGCTCTATGACGACCTGCGCGATCCGGTCGGCCTGCTGCGCGGCACCGCCCCGCCGACCCGGCTGGGCGGCTACTGGCCCTATGCCGGCTCGGCGACGCCGGCTGGCCTGCCGCCCGAGCAGGTCGCCGAATACAGCGCGCTCATGGCGGCCTCGCAGCCCCTGATCGCCGACGACATCCTGGAGGCCTACCCGCTCGGCCGGCACCGCCGGCTGATGGATGTGGGTGGCGGCGAGGGCGCCTTTCTGGCCGCGGCCGGCGCCCGCTGGCCGAAGCTCGAGCTGGTCCTGTTCGACCTGCCGGCGGTGGCCGAGCGGGCCGCCCTGCGCTTCGCCCAGGCTGGCCTCGCCAGCCGCGCAAGCACGGTCGGCGGCAGCTTCCTCGAAGATCCGCTGCCGCCCTGCGCCGACGTCATCAGCCTGGTCCGGATCATCCACGACCATGACGACGAGGGCGCCTTGGCGCTGCTGCGCGCGGTCCGGCGCGCCTTGCCGCCGGATGGCTGCCTGCTGCTCGCCGAGCCGATGGCTGGCACGCCCGGCGCCCTGCCGATCGGCGATGCCTATTTCGGCTTCTACCTGCTGGCGATGGGCCGCGGCCGGGCGCGCCGGCCGGCGGAGCTTGCGGCGTTGCTGACCGCCGCCGGCTTCCAACCGCCACGCTCGCTGCCGACCCGCCGGCCGTTCCTGACCAGCCTGTTGCGGGCGTGCCCTGACCAGGCCACCTGACAGCTCAATGTGTAAGTCGAGCTTGACAGGTAGTTTAGTCAGGATAAGCTGACAGTTGACGGCGAGCATAAGAAAAAGCCCGGGGAGCTAGGGGTGGCGCAGTCAGGGTTGAGCACCGATGCGATCGTGCTGGAGGAGCCGGAACGGCTGCGGCTCAGCCAGCTTGAGCTGGTGCCGCCAGGCGCGGAGGACGTGGTCGTCGAGATTGCCTGGAGCGGAATCAGCACCGGGACCGAGCGCCTGCTCTGGTCGGGCCGGATGCCGCCCTTTCCGGGCATGGGCTATCCCCTGGTGCCAGGCTACGAGGCGGTTGGCGAGGTGGTCGAGGCTGGACCGGAGTCGGGCCTTTCCGTCGGCGCCCATGTGTTCGTCCCCGGCGCCCGCTGCTTTGGCGCCGTGCGCGGCCTCTTCGGCGGCGCGGCCGCGCGCCTCGTCGTGCCGGGCGCGCGCGCCGTCGCCTTGGACGCGGCGCTCAAGGAGCGCGGCGTGCTCCTGGCGCTGGCGGCCACCGCCTATCACGCGCTGGCCAAGCCCGGCGCCCTGCCGCCCGAGCTGATCGTCGGCCACGGCGTGCTCGGCCGCCTGCTCGCCCGCGTCACGCTCGCCGCCGGCCATCCGGCGCCGCTGGTCTGGGAAAAGGACCTCGGCCGCGCCGGCGGGGCTGCCGGCTACGAGGTGGTGGCGCCCGAGAACGATCCGCGCCGCGACTACCGCACGATCTATGACGTCAGCGGCGCTGGCGACCTGCTCGACGAGCTGGTCCAGCGCCTGGCGCCGGGCGGCGAGATCGTGCTCGCCGGCTTCTACAGCCAGCCGCTCAGCTTCGCCTTCCCGCCCGCCTTCATGCGCGAGGCGCAGTTCCGGATCGCGGCCGAATGGCGCCAGCCGGACCTGCTCGCGGTCAAGGCGCTGATCGAGGCCGGGCGGCTGTCGCTGGCTGGCCTGATCACCCACCGTCAGGCGGCCGCGGGCGCCGAGCGCGCCTACCGCACCGCCTTCGACAATCCCTCCTGCCTCAAGATGATCCTGGATTGGAGCGCCCGCTCATGAGCCTGTCCAACGGCCAGCTCCGCGCCGAGGCGATGATCGAGCCGGACCCCGTGCCGACGGCCGAGCCGACCAAGAAGGCCCAGGTCATCGCGATCTACGGCAAGGGCGGCATCGGCAAGAGCTTCACCCTCGCGAATCTGTCCTACATGATGGCGCAGCAGGGCAAGCGGGTCCTCCTGATCGGCTGCGACCCCAAGAGCGACACCACCTCGCTCCTGTTCGAAGGCCGCAGCTGCCCGACCATCATCGAGACCTCGTCCAAGAAGAAGCTGGCCGGCGAGAAGGTCGTGATCGGCGACGTCTGCTTCAAGCGCGACGGCGTGTTCGCGATGGAGCTCGGCGGACCCGAGGTCGGCCGCGGCTGCGGCGGGCGCGGCATCATCCACGGCTTCGAGCTGCTCGAGAAGCTGGGCTTCCATGAATGGGACTTCGACTACGTCCTGCTCGACTTCCTGGGCGACGTGGT
>CADEGR010000135.1:0-9549 GCA_902826935.1 uncultured Alphaproteobacteria bacterium
ACCCCGTTGCCATAACAGATTGCTTTCGCTCAACTTCTTCTCGGATAGGCTCTGAAGCAGATCGCATTATCCGAGAATATGCTCTGCCGCAGCTCTCAATTCGCTTCGGATGCAGGATGCTTCACCATCGGCTCGGCGCTGTTGGTCAAGGTCGGCTTGTCGATCAGCAGGACCTGAGGGCGTGTGCTCGATTTGCCAGCAACTTTCGGCATGCGGCGGGGCCATCGACTGCCTACCTTCAAGGCAGATGATCGAAGGAGACGGTTATGTCCGTTGCCCACGCGATGACCCCGCCCACGACGGTCGCCGATGCCACCGACGAGGCGCGCTGGCAGGCGGTCCAGGCCCGCGATGCCGAGGCGGACGGGTTGTTCGTCTATGGCGTGCTGACCACCGGCGTCTATTGCCGGCCGAGCTGCGCCTCGCGCGGCGCCAAGCGGGAGAACGTCCGCTTCTACCGGCTGCATGCCGAGGCCGAAGCCGCGGGCTTGCGGCCCTGCAAGCGCTGCCGGCCGAACGAGATCTCGACGGTGCAGCGCAATGCCCAGCTGGTCGAGGCCGCCTGCCGCCTGCTCGAGACGGCCGAGGCGGAGCCGGGTCTCGACGCGCTGGCAGCCGGCGCCGGCCTGAGCCGCTTCCACTTCCACCGGATCTTCAAGGAGGTCACCGGCGTGACGCCCAAGCATTATGCCAAGGCCGCGCGGGCCCGGCGGGTCGAGGACCAGCTGCGCGCGGCACCCTCCGTGACGGCCGCGATCTACGACAGCGGCTTTGCCTCCTCGGGCCGCTTCTACGAAGCCGCCAAGGGCACGCTCGGCATGACGCCGTCGGCCTTTCGCGCCGGTGGCAAGGGCGAGCGGATCGACTATGCCTTCGGCCAGAGCTCGCTCGGGCTGGTGCTGGTCGCCAGGACCGAGCGCGGCATCTGCGCGATCCGGTTCGGCGAGGACGAGGCGGCGCTCGAGGCCGAGCTGGCAGCCCAGCTGCCGGATGCGGTGCTCATGCCGGGCGGAGCGACCATGACCGGCTGGCTGGCGCAAACCCTCGCTTTGATCGAGCAGCCGAACGCTGCCTTGGAGCTGCCGCTCGACATCCAGGGCACCGCCTTCCAACGCCAGGTCTGGCAGGCGCTGCGCGCGATCCCCGCGGGCGAGACCCGCAGCTATGGCGCGCTGGCGGCCGAGATCGGCCAGCCGAAGGCGGTGCGCGCGGTCGCCCGCGCCTGCGCCGCGAACAAATTGGCGGTCGCGATCCCTTGCCATCGGATCGTGCGCGGCGACGGCGAATTGGGCGGCTATCGCTGGGGCGAGGCGCGCAAGCGCATGCTCTTGGAGCGCGAGGGCGGCCGATGAGCGCCGCCGCGCGGCGCCCGGCGGCGGCGCCGCCCGACCTGCCGCCCTCGGCGCGAGTGGCAGGCCTGGACTGGACCGCGCTGGCGGGAGCACTCGACGGCCAGGGCTATGCCACCACCGGGCCGCTGCTGACGGCCGCGGAATGCGCCAAGCTGGCTGGCTACTATGACGATCCGGGGCGGTTTCGCAGCCGGATCGTCATGGCCAAGCACAATTTCGGCCGGGGCGAATACCAGTATTTCGCCTATCCGCTGCCCGAGCTGATCGCCGAGCTGCGGCCGGCCTTTTATGCCAAGCTGGCCCTGATCGCGAATCGCTGGCAGGAGCTGCTGCGCCAGGACCAGCGCTATCCGGCGGACCATGCGGGCTTTCTCGAGGCTTGCCATGCGGCCGGCCAGACCAGGCCGACGCCGTTGCTCCTGAAATACGGCCCGGGCGACTACAATTGCCTGCATCAGGACCTCTATGGCGAGCTGGCCTTCCCGTTCCAGATCGTGATCCTGCTGAGCCGGCCCGGCATCGACTTCACCGGCGGCGAGTTCGTGCTGGTCGAGCAGCGGCCGCGCATGCAGTCGCGCGCCGAGGTCGTGCCGCTGGCGCAAGGCGAGGCGGCGATCTTCGCGGTCAGCCATCGACCGGTCGCCGGCACGCGCGGCCACTACCGCGCGACGCTGCGCCATGGCGTCAGCCGGCTGCGGACCGGCCAGCGCCTGACGGCGGGCATCATCCTGCATGACGCGCGCTGAGCCAGACTTGGCGGGCGCCCGTTTTCTGCCATGCTGGGCTGACGCAGGTCACGCAGCGAGGCTCTGATGGCGAGCGACCGCGATACCGACGGCCTGGATCTGCTGGCCGGCTTCGCGCGCCAGCGGATCGAGGTCGAGGGGGCCTCGCTGCAGGCCCGTACCGGCGGCGCCGGGCCGCCGCTCCTCCTGCTCCACGGCTATCCCCAGACCAGCCTGATCTGGCATCGGGTGGCCCCGGTCCTGGCGCCGCATTTCAGCCTGGTGATCCCGGATCTGCGGGGCTATGGCGAGAGCCGCGGACCAGCACCCGACCCGGACCATCAGCTTTATGCCAAGCGCGCCATGGCCCTGGACATGGTCCAGCTGATGGCGGCGCTCGGCCATGACCGGTTCGACGTGGCCGGCCATGACCGGGGCGGCCGGGTCGGCTACCGGCTGGCGCTTGATCATCCGGAGCGGGTACGGCGCCTCGCGGTCCTCGACATCGTGCCGACCCTGGACGCCTGGGAACAAATGGATGCGGATCGGGCGCTCAGCACCTATCACTGGCAGTTCCTGGCGGTGCCGGCGCCGGTGCCGGAGCGGCTGATCGGGGCGGCACCGGAATTCTACGTGCGCCATCTGCTGCAGCGCTGGGCGGGCGATCTGGACCGGCTCGATCCGCGCGCGGTCGCCGCCTATGCCGGCCAGTTCCGCGACCCGGCGGTGGTCGCCGCGACCTGCGCCGACTATCGCGCCGGGGCCAGCACCGACCGGCAGCACGACCAGGCCGATCGCGCCGCCGGCCGGCGCATCGCCTGCCCGGTCCTGGTGCTCTGGGGCCGCGGCTATCTGGGCGACAAGACCGCTTCGCCGCTCGCGATCTGGCAGCGCTGGGCGGACGATGTGCGCGAGCAGGCGCTGGATTGCGGTCATTTCCTGGCCGAGGAAGCGCCGGATGCGACCGCTGCCGCCTTGCTCGACTTCTTCCGCCAGGCCTGAGGCCGGCCGGCGCGCTCAGACCTCCGGCCATGGCAGCCGCGCGAGCGCGGCGTGCAGCGCTGGATCGTCCGGCAGGGTGAGGCCGAACTGCTGCCGCAAAGCGGCCAGGAGCGCGGCATCGCCCAGCCGCTCCTGCTGCACCGCCCGACCCTGCTGGTAGATCGTCATGCGCCGGTCGAGCAGCGTGCAGCGGCCATCCGGCAATGCACGCGCCACCAGCAGGCGCTGGACGAAGCGCGAGGCTGGATGGGTCGCGGCGTACCAGTTCAGGATCTCGTACTGCTCCGGCGGCTGCGGCCGCAGGTCGAACGCGTAGAGCGGCTGCCAGCGCTGCTCGAGCAGGACGGCCAGCTGATAGCGCTCGCCGGTCTGCGTGATTCGGCAAAGCTCGTGCGCGGTCGGCTGCGTGCCGTCTGCCAGCCGCAAGGGTGCTGTCAGGGTCAGGCCGCCGAAGCCGACATCGGCGAGCCAGGGGCCGTCGGCCAGATCGACCCGGAGCAGCATGTGGGTGGGCGGCCGCTGCACGCCGGCCGGCGCCTGCCATAGCACGCTCGCGGCCAGAGCGGTGACCGTGAAGCCCAGCGCGCTCAGCGCCGCCGCGAACCACGTGTTCTGCTCGTAGCAGTAGCCGCCGCGGCCACCATCGATCAGCTTGGCCTGCAACGCCGGCAGGTCCAGCTCGACCGGCCGGCCGCAAAGCGGGTCGAGATTCTCGAACGGAATGGCGGCCGGATGCAGCCGGTGCAGCGCCTGCAGCAAAGCGAGGTTCGGCGCGAGGTCACCCTGATAGCCGATGCGCGCCAGATAAGCTGCCAGATCCAAGGTCATGCACCCCTGTCCGCGCCGCCAGCGCGTCTTTGCCTGCCGCCGCTGACAGTACCTTGGCAGGAGGGCTGGCGCAGACTGTCGAGCTTGGCGGTAACGCCACCATGCCCGTCAGTTTTGCAGGAGGCCATCATGCCCGTCATCCCCTGTTCCAGCGCCGGCAGCGGTCATCGGAGCACGCCTGGGCGCCGGCTGCAGCTCTGGTGGCAGCGCGCGCTGCAAGCTGGCCGGCATGCGTTCAAGCCGCGCGCGCCGAGCCTGGACAGCCTGTCGGCGCGCGCGCTGCGGGATATTGGCTTGCGACGCAACCCAAGCGGCTATCAAGCGTTTAACGGCTGACGCGGCCTTTGGGGCGAGGGAACGGCCATGCCAACCATCCATACCGTGCTGCTGGAAGCGTTCGCCGAGTGGGAGATCGCGTTCCTCCTGCCGACCGCGCGCGAGCAGTTTCAGCTGGCGGCCCGGACCTATTCGCCCGACGGCCGGCCGGTCAGCTCGATTGGCGGTCTGCATGTCCAGCCCGATGCCGCCTTGAGCGAGGCGGAGCTGGCACCGGATGACGCGCTGGTGCTGTGCGGCAGCGATGTCTGGCAGGCCGGCACGCCGGTCATGGTCCGCCAGGCGATTGAGGATGCGGTCGCGGCCGGCGCCACGCTCACCGCGATCTGCGCCGGCACGCTGGCCCTGGCCGAGATGGGTCTGCTCGACGAGCGCCCGCATACCAGCAACAGCCTGGCCTTCCTCCAGGCTGGAGCACCCCGCTATCAGGGTGCGAGGCAGTATCGCTCGACACCTTGTGTCGGCGATGGCGACCTGATCACGGCGGCCGGCACCGCCCCTGCCAGCTTTGCCCTGGCCGTGCTGCGCCAGCTGCTGCCCAGCCAGGCAGCAGCGCTGGCAGTCTGCCAGCGGGCCATGGCCGCCGAGCATGCCGGCCTGGTATTCGACTGGGAAGAGGCCGTCGCGACCGTGCGCTGACGACCTCTGGGGTGGGTTCAGAGGATCTGGAGGGTGACCGGGGCCAGGCCCGCGAAGCAGGCTTGGACCGTGGTGCCGGCGCGCGGGTAGAAGGTCTTGACCACGCTGCCCAGGGTGACGATCTGGCCGGCCTGGAGGGGCGTCGCGATGGCCGCGGCGTGATCGGCAAGCCAGGCCAGGGCGGCTAGCGGATCGCCCAGGATGGCCGAGGCAGCGCCCTGCTCGCCCGCGGCGCCATCGATCATGAAGCCCCCTTGCAAGCGAGCGAGATCGGCCTGCGCCACCGGCGCTTGCGGGGTGCCCAGGACGCAGCCGGCCGAGAAGAAGTCGTCGGCCACCAGGCTCGCGACCTCGGCCTTGGCAAAATCGCGAAAGCGATGCTCCACGATCTCGACCGAGGTCATCAAGGCCGCCACCGCGGGCGCCACGCTGGCGGGGGTATGGCCGCCCGGACGCGCCGGCAGGTCGGCCGCGAGGCGCACCGCCAGCTCGCATTCCAGGCCGAGCTGCCAATAGTCGGCGGCCTTGAGGGTCGCAGCACTGGTCCTGAGCGTGCCGGCATAGAGCGTGCCGGCGCAAGGATGCGGGATGCCGAGATAGCGCTGCATGACCGGCGTGGTGCAGCCGATCTTCCAGCCGACCGGGGCGCCGGCGCCGCGCGCGCTCAGCTGCTGCCGGAGCAGCGCCTGGATGCGGTAGGCATCCGCCAGGCAAGCGGGCCGACAGGCGGCCGGCAGATCGGCGATCGGCTGATCGGCGCCGTGGGCGCGCAGCCTGAGATCGGCCAGCAGGGCCGCCGCCGTTGCGATCGCCTCCGCGGTCATGCTGGTCACCGCCTGCCCTCCCAACACTGCCCCGGCCCGAGCCTCGATCGGCGGCCGTGGGCCGGTCAAGCGCTCACGCCGCTGCCGCCTTGGGCGCCCGCAGCAGCAACAGCAGCGGCACGGCCAGCAGGATCACATACATCATCAGGCTGAAATCATCGAGATAGGCGATGGTCGCCGCCTGCCGCGTGACCTCGCCGTTCAGCGCGGCGAGGCCCAGCGGCTGATCCAGGCTCCAGAAGCGCGCGACGTCCGCCCAGCGCAAGGCCTGCTTGAACGGCGTCACCAGGCTGCCGAGGCTGGCGTGGGTGACCTGGGTGTTGTGCGCCAGCAGCGTGACCACGATCGAGATGCCGATGCTGCTGCCGAGATTGCGGATCAGGCTGAACATCGCGGTCGCCTCGGTCCGAAAGCGCGGCGCGAGGGTAGCGAAGGTCACGGTGCTCAGCGGCACGAAGATGAAGCCTAGGCCCAGGCCCTGGACCAAGCCGCTGCGGACGATGTCCCAGGTCGTGCTGTTGGTCGTGAACCCCGCCATCTCCCACAAGGAGAAGGCGGTCAGCAGCAAGCCGGTGAGAATCAGCAGGCGGGTGTCGATCCGGCCGATCAGGCGGCCGACCAGGAACATCGCGACCATGGTGCCAAGGCCGCGGGGTGCCAGGACGTAGCCGGTGGTGATCACCGGGTAGCCCAGCAGGCTCTGCAGGAAGGGCGGCAAGAGGGCCAGGGTCGCCAGGAGGATGATGCCGACGATGAAGATGAACAACAGGCCGGTCACCAGGTTGCGGTCGCGGAACAGGTTGGGGTCGAGGAACGGCCGCGGGGCGGTCAGGGTGTGGACCACGAACAGATAGAGGCCCAGGCCCACCACCACCGCCTCGAGCATGATCTCGTTGGAGGAAAACCAGTCGAGCGATTGGCCGCGATCCAGCATCAGCTGCAGGGCGCCGATCGCCAGGCTGAGCAGGCTGAAGCCGAACCAGTCGAACGGCCGCCCGCGATCGCGCAGGGTCTCCGGCACGAAGGCGAGGATGCCGAGCAGCGCCAGGATGCCAAACGGCAGATTGATGTAGAAGACCCAGCGCCAGTTGTAGAGATCGGTCAGATAGCCGCCCAGCGTCGGGCCCAGGATCGGGCCGACCATCACGCCCACGCCCCAAAGCGCCATGGCGCTGCCATGCTGCTCGCGCGGATAGGTGTCGAGCAGGACCGCCTGGGAGAGCGGCACCAGGCCCGCGCCAAACGCCCCCTGGAGCAGCCGGAACAGGACCAGCTGCTCGAGCGAGGCGGCCGCACCGCACAGCATCGAGGCGAGGGTGAAGCCGGCGACGGCGACCAGGAACAGCCGCTTGCGGCCGAACCGGGCGGCCAGAAAGCCGGTCGGCGGGGTCATGATCGCCGCCGCCACGATGTAGGAGGTCAGGACCCAGGCGATCTGCTCCTGAGTCGCCGACAGGCCGCCTTGCATGTTGGGCAGCGCGACATTGGCGATGGTCGTGTCCAGCGCCTGCATGATCGTCGCCAGCATGATCGAGAGCGTGATCAAGCCGCGCCGCGGTGCCGCTCCGGCCGCCTCCGCCGCCGGCCCGGTCATGGCACGGCGTCGGCCTGGGCGGGGGCGGCGCCGAGCCAGGCCATGGCCCGGTGCAGCATGGCGGCGCCCGCCGGCTCCTGGCCGGTGTCGATCGCGACATAGCTGCTCATGCCGGCGCGCAGCGGCGGGGCATCCGGCTGGGGCTGGATCGCGATCCGGACCGGGATGCGTTGGACCACCTTGACCCAATTGCCGGTCGCATTCTGGGCTGGCAGGACCGAAAACTCCGCCTGGGTCGCCTGGCTGATGCTCTGGACGGTGGCCGACCAGGAGGTGCCCGGATAGGTGTCGATGGTCACCTGGACCGGCTGGCCCGGCAGCACATGGGTCAGATCGGTCTCCTTGAAATTGGCCTCGATCCAGACCCGCTGGTCGGCGACCACGCTCATCACCGGCTGGCCGGGCTCGACATATTGGCCCGGCTGCGGCGTGTTGGCGGCGATGCCCGCGAACGGCGCCTTGATCTCGGCATGGGCGAGGTCGAGGGCGGCCGCATCGCGCGCCGCCTGAGCCGCCAGATAGGCTGGCTGCCGCTCGACCGGCTGCTCCGGCTGGCCGCCGAGGCTCGCCTCGATCCGCGCCAGATCCTGCTCGAGCACCACCACCTGCTGACGGCTGGCGTCGACCGCATGCCGGGCAGCATCATACTGGGCATCGGACACGAACTGCTTGCGCACCAGATCCGCCTGGCGCACCCGCTCGCGCTCGGCATAGCGGGCATCGTCGCGCGCCAGCTGCAGCTCGGCCTGCTTCTGGCGGTAGCTGCCCTGAAGCGCGGCGAGATCGCGCCTGGCCTGCTGCAGCTTCGCCTCGGCCTGGCGCAGCGCCAGCTCGAACGGTGCGCGATCCAGCCGGAACAGGATCTGGTCCGGCGCCACATGCTCGTTCTCGGCGACCGTGACGGCTGCGATCTGGCCCGGCACCTGGGCGCTGATCGTGACCAGGTCGGCCTTCACATAGGCATTGTCGGTGCCGACATAGCGGCCGCTGCTTAAATAGAAGCAGCCGCCGCTCAGGACCACCAGGAGCGGTCCGAGCAGCAGCAAGAGCGGCCGCAGCCAGGGTCGGCGGCGGCGTGCCGGCGGCAGGCTCTGCGGCTCCGCGACGGGCGGCGCGGCGCGTGGCGGCTGCGTGGCTGCGGCGCCGGGCGCGCTGGGCGCCTCGATGCGCAGATCCTCACTCATCCTGGCCGCCCTCCATGCGCGCCGCCTCGACCTGCTGCAGATTCTCCTTGATCCGCGCCAGCTGCTCGACCAGCTGGTGCCGCGCGGCCTCGGACAGGCCAGCCAGCGCTTCTTCCAGCGTCGCCGCGATCAGGCCGTCGATCTGGCGCAAGAGCGGCCGTGCCGCCTCGGTCAAATAGAGGCGGACCGCTCGGCGATCGTCCGGATCCGGCCGCCGCTCGACCAGCCCTGCGGCTTGCAGCCGGTCGATGGTCTGGGTCATGCTGATCGGCCGGATGTCCAGCTGCTCGGCCAGGCTCGCCTGGTTGACGCCTTCCTTGCGGGCGAGGCGCAACAGCGCCCGCCATTGGCTCTGGGTCATGCCCAGCGGCACGATCCGGCGCTCGAAATTGCGGCCCATGAGCCGGACCACGTCCTTCAACAGGAAGCCGAAGCCACGCTGCGGATGCTCTGCCGGGTCCATATCTCGCCTCATGCTATGCACAGCGTATTATATAGTCGCCATATTATATGCGACAAGATCGATCGCCCGGCGCGCCGGTTGCGGGGCGTGGACGCGGCCGGCGTCTTCCTCTATCCAGGCCGCAGCCTGAACGGGTCAGGCACCAGGCCCAGCCGGCCGCTCCAATCTTGGGACTGCCATGACCGAGCGTGTCCTGATCCTCGATTTCGGCGCGCAGTACACCCAGCTGATCGCGCGGCGGGTGCGCGAGATCGGGGTCTATTGCGAGATCCTGCCCTGCACGGCCGCAGCGGACCGGATCCGCGACTTTCAGCCGCGCGCGATCATCCTCTCGGGCGGGCCGGCCTCGACCACCGAGGCGGATGCGCCGCGCGCCCCTCAGGCGGTGTTCGAGCTGGGCGTGCCGCTGCTCGGCATCTGCTACGGCGAGCAGACGATCTGCGCCCAGCTGGGCGGTCGGGTCGAGCTCGGCCAGCATCGCGAGTTCGGCCGGGCCTTCATCGACAAGGTCGCCGATTCGCCGTTGTTCGCCGGCCTGTTCGAGGCCGGGACGCGCGAGCAGGTCTGGATGAGCCATGGCGACCGGGTGACCGCCCTGCCGC
>CADEGR010000135.1:9649-12094 GCA_902826935.1 uncultured Alphaproteobacteria bacterium
GCGATCGGCGAGCAGCTGACTTGCGTGTTCGTCGACACCGGCCTGTTGCGCGCCGGCGAGGCCGAGCAGATCGTCAGTCTGTTCAAGGACCACTTCAACATTCCGCTGGTCCATGCCGCGGAGGCGCCGCGCTTCCTTGGCCGCCTAGCGGGCGTCACCGAGCCAGAGCAGAAGCGCAAGATCATCGGCCAGACCTTCATCGACGTGTTCGACGCCGAAGCGCAGCGGCTGGGCGGCGCCGACTTCCTGGCGCAGGGCACGCTCTATCCGGACGTCATCGAATCGGTGTCGTTCAAGGGCCCAAGCGTCACGATCAAGTCGCACCACAATGTCGGCGGCCTGCCGGAGCGCATGCGGCTGCGCCTGGTCGAGCCGCTGCGCGAGCTGTTCAAGGACGAGGTGCGCGCCCTCGGCCACGAGCTCGGCCTGTCCGAGGCCTTCGTCGGCCGCCACCCCTTCCCCGGCCCTGGCCTGGCCGTGCGCATCCTGGGCGAGGTCACGGCCGAGCGGGTGCGGACCCTGCAGCAGGCCGATCGGATCTTCCTGGAGGAGATCCGCAATGCCGGCCTCTACGACGCGATCTGGCAGGCCTTCGCCGTGCTCCTGCCGGTCCAGACCGTCGGCGTGATGGGCGATGCCCGCACCTACGAGGCGGTCTGCGCCCTGCGCGCCGTGACCTCGGTCGACGGCATGACCGCCGATTTCTTCCATTTCGACATGGCGTTCCTGGGCCGCTGCGCGAACCGGATCGTCAATGAGGTCAAGGGCATCAACCGTGTGACCTACGACGTCACCAGCAAGCCGCCCGGCACGATCGAGTGGGAATGACTCAAGCCCGTGCGCGATTGTCCCGTTGCACCGCCGTCCCCGGATTCAAAGCGAAGCTAGTCGCTGCCTGAGACGCTGGGCGGCAAAATCGAGGAACAACCTCGTCTTGGTGGGCAACGCCGCGCGCCTGGCATGAAGCAGATGAACCGGCAGCGGCTCCGTCTCGAAGTCGGCGAGGACGATCCGCAGCAATCCGCTGCGTAGCGCATCGGCGCATTGGTAATGGAGCAACCGGGTCGCGCCCACGCCTTCGGACGCGGCCCACACGGCTGCCTCGGCCGTGGTGACCGCGAGGCGCGGCTGGATCGGCAGCTCGGCGGCGCCCTTGGCGCCTTTCGGCCGAAACGACCAGGCGGCGGCCGGCGACAGGAACTCGAAGTTCACGCAGGGCAGTCCGACCAGATCCTCCGGCGATCTGGGCACGCCTTGCCCCGCGAGCAGCTTGGGGCTGACGCATACCACCGTCCGCATCGATCCGACCCGGATCGCAATCATGGAGCTATCCGGCAGCGAGCCGATGCGCACTGCCAGATCGACGTGGTCCTCGATCAGGTGGAGGTTCCGATCCGAGAGCAGCAGCCGGACGTTGATCTCCGGATAGGCCGTCAGGAATTCGGTGACGATGGGCAGAATATGCAGGCGGCCGAACAAGAGCGGCGCGGTCAGGATCAGCTCGCCCCGGGGCCCATGGAATTCGCCGGCGGCGATCCGCTCCGTCTCGTCGATCTCATCGAGGATGCGCCGGGCCGAAGCCACGTAGGTGGCACCGGCGTCGGTCAGCGCCACCTTGCGGGTCGTGCGGACCAACAGCTTGGTCCCCAGATGGGTCTCCAGCTCATGCACCTTGCGGCTGACGGTTGCCAGCGGCACGCCGAGAGCCCGACTGGCAGCCGAAAAGGTACCCTGGTCGACCACGCTCAGGAGGATCGCCATCGCTTCGAGGCGGTCCATGATCATTCCATTCAGCGAGAACTATATTCTCAGTATTAGCTGATTATCTTTGCTAGTGGAACGATCTACATCTGCCTTCGAGTTGACTTGGCCGCGGCCGCCAATCCTCGCGAAGGAGCACCGTCATGGCTTATGGATTTCTGGACGTCGCCTTAACGCCCAGCATCCGGGCCGTGCAGGCCAAGATGGGTGCGGATCGTCTCTGGCAGGATTTCAAAGGCCGCCGCGAGTTCGATCGCTTCACCGAGCACGAGGCGGCGTTCATCGCCGATCGCGATAGCTTCTACCTGGCGACTGTGTCGGAAACCGGCTGGCCTTACCTCCAGCACCGGGGCGGCCTGCGCGGGTTCCTCAAGCTGGTCGATGCGCGCACGCTCGCCTTTGCCGACTACCGCGGCAACCGCCAATATATCAGCACTGGCAACCTCGCCGCCGACGACCGGGCCTGCCTGTTCCTCATGGATTACCCGCATCGGGCGCGGCTCAAGATCTACGCCCATGTCGACACGCTGGCGCTTGATGATGATCCGGACCTGACCGCGCTCGTCACCATGCCGGATTACCATGCCAAGCTGGAGCGCATCTTCCGGCTGCGCCTGGAAGCGTTCGATTGGAATTGCCAGCAGCACATCACGCCGCGCTTCAACGAGCGCGACATCGCCGAGG
>CADEGR010000136.1 GCA_902826935.1 uncultured Alphaproteobacteria bacterium
CTAGTTGCTGAACGGCCTGCTTTCACCATAGGCGAGCTTCTCGATCTCCTTGGCGCCGGTCAGGAGCAGCATGGCCAGGCCGGTCATGGCCTGCGGATGGGCCTGGGCATAGGCGCGCGGCACCACCAGGAGGGCGCTGATCGCCAGCATTTCGGGGTCGCCGGTGGTGGCCAGGTTCGGGTAGAGCTCGTCGTCGAACTCGACCAGCGTGTACACCTTCTTGCCATCGACCGTGTAATCTTCGAGATCGGCATTGTCGATCTGGGCGAAGTATAGGGCGGCGCTGGTGCGCTCATTGTCGTTCAGCGTCTTGAGCAGGTCGGATTGCGGCGCGATCACGTCGAGCAGGCATTGCGCCTGGCCGTCGACCACCGCCAAGGCGCCCTCGAAGCCGTTGCTGGGCGCCACCTTGATGGCGCCATAGTTGTCGGGCGACAGCTGCTTCAGATTGAGCAGCGTGGCGAGCGAGCCGCTGCCCATGTTGCCGGCGGCGATCACCGCCTCGCCGGCCTCGTCCAGATCGTCGATGCCGCTGGCCCGGCTGCACAGCAGCAAGGTCAGCTCCTTGTACAGCTCGCCGACCACCTGGAACTTGCCGGCCGCCTCGGGCCGGATCTCACGCACGAAGAAGTCGATCGCGTCGCCCTGGCTGATGAAGGCGTCGCACTCGCCGGCCATGGCCTTGGTCAGATTGTCGAGCGAGCCGCCGGTCGGCACGACCTCGATGGCGAGCGCCCCGGCGGTCAGCTGCGGCGCCAGGTCGGCGAGCTTCTGGCCGACCGTGATATAGGCCTTGCCCGGGGCACCGGTGCACAGCCGCAAGGTGTCGGCGGCCTCGGCCGGCAGGCCGAGCCCGGCCCAAGCCACGCCGGCCAGCAGGCCGAGCCAACGCAGTCTCGCCATCGCTTGCCACTCCCTCTGGGTGCCGCGCCGCTGCGGCCGTCGGCCAGCATGTGGGCCAGCCCGTTGCTCTATAGCACAGGATCCGCGGCAGGCGCCCGGGCCGGCCGCGAATAAAGGAGATTTCGCAAGGGAACCGATTGCGCCTGGGCTGACTTCCGAGCGGGCGCTGCCCATTTACCTCCTTTGGAGGGAGATCCCGTCGATGCCCACGGCCGCTGACGCGCTGGTGACCTGGCTGATCAAGGCCGGCCTCGACGGCATCAGCCAGGCGGACCTGCTGACCGGCTATTGCGAGCGCCTGGTGGCGGCCGGGGTGCCGCTCTGGCGGGCCTCGATGGGCGCCGACACCCTGCATCCGCTGATCGACGCGCAAGGCCATCGCTGGTTCGCCGGGCAGGGCGTGCAGGAGGAGTTTTTCCCGCGCGACGCCACGCCGGAACGGCTCGAGCTCTGGCGCCAGAGCCCCTGGTACTGGATGCTCGAGGCCGACCAGCTGACCATGCGCATGCGTCTGGCCACCGGCGAGGGCACCAATCGGTTTCCGATGCTGGCCGAGCTGGCAGCCGCCGGCGGCACCGACTACTGGGCGTGCATCCTTGGCTTCGGCGACCAGGCGCAGCTGGGCGAGACCATGGGGGTGGCCACCTCCTGGACCAGCGCCGCGCCCGGCGGCTTCTCCGAGAGCCAGCTGGCGCTGATCGAAGCGACCCTGCCGGCGTTCGCGCTGGCCTTCAAGGCAGCGATCGCGATCGCCACGGCCGGCACGCTGGTGACCACCTATCTCGGCGAGGACGCGGCCAGGCGGGTCCTGCGCGGCGAGATCGAGCGCGGCCGGGTGACCAATGTCCGCCGGGTGCTGTGGTTCAGCGATCTGGTCGGCTTCACCCGGCTGGCCGACGCGCTGCCCCAGGAGCAGCTCCTGGCGCTGCTCAATGCCTATGCCGATTGCCTGGTCGGCGTCGTCCATGCCCATGGCGGCCAGGTCTTGAAGTTCATGGGCGACGGCGTGCTGGCGGTGGTGGACGGCACGCCGGCCGAGGCCTGCGGCCAGGCGCTGGCGGCGGCCCAGGCCGCGCGGAGCGCCATTGAACGCCTCAACCGGAGCCGCGCCGCGGCCGGCTTGCCGGTGACCGACTTCACGCTCGCCTTGCATGAGGGCGAGGTGCTGTACGGCAATATCGGCAGCCAGGACCGGCTGGACTTCACAGTCGTCGGGCCGGCGGTCAACGAGGTCAGCCGGATCCAGGCCTTGTGCCGCTCGCTCGACCAGCCGCTCCTGATCTCGGCGAGCTTCGCCGGCACCTGCGGGGAGCTGCGCCAGCAGCTGGTCTCTGTCGGTCGCTACGCCTTGCGCGGCGTCGAGCGGCCGCAGGAGCTGTTCACCCTGGCGCCCGAAAGCTGGCCAGCGCCGGCAGACTGAGCCGCGGGCAGCCGGCCGATCAGGCCGCCCGGTCGTTCGGCCGGGGCAGCGCGGCCTGGCGGAGCGCCAGCACGTCGGGCGGCGGCGCCATGCCGCGCAGCCGGACCATGGAGTCGGCGAGCCAGCGATAGGTGTCGGGCGCGAAGGTCTGGACGATCTGGCCCAGCGATTTGCGGCCGGATAATGCACCCGCCTGGTAGGCCGCGATGATCGAGCGCAGGGCTGCCAGCGGCGCCTTCTTGGCGATCAGCCGCGAGAAGAAGAAGGCATAGGCCGCCCGGTAGGTCGCCTCGTCCATGTATTGCCGTTGGCTCTCGACCCAGCTCATGTAGATCCGGTGCTCTTCCGCGCCGCCATCGACGAACACCGGCGTCTGCGACAGCCGGGTGGGCGCGCTGGCGGCGGTGTCCTCGTACATCGCGAGCGGCGTCTCGATCATGGTGAACCGGGCGCCCTTCAGCCACAGATCGACCGCGAACTGGGTGTCGTCGCCGAATTTGAGATCCTCGCGATAGGGCGTCGACTTGGCCAGCTGGGCGTCGAGCGCGACCGTGCTGGTGTGGATCCAGCCTTTGACCTTGAACAGATAGTGCCAGATGTCCTCGTCCGGCAGGATGCCGCGGCTGGGCTTGACCCAGAGCTTGCCGACGCCCCGATCAACATAGGTCTGGGAATAGAACACCTGGCTGCTCGGCGCCGCCTGCAGATGCTGCAGGTTGACCTCGAGCTTGCGCGGCAGGAACTCGTCATCGGAATCCAGGAGCGCGACGTACTTGCCACGGGCCAGCTGGATGCCGCGGTTGCGCGCGGTCGCGGCCAGGCCGACGCAGCCGGTCTCGAGGCGGATGCGCGGGTCGTCATAGGGGGCGAGCGCGGCGCGGATATCGTCGGTCGACTTGGCGTCGTCGACCACGATGATCTCGAAGTCCTGGCAGGTCTGGAGCAGGCAGGAACGGATCGCCCGACCGACCGTATGGGCACGGTTGAAGGTCGGGATCACGATGCTGAACAGAACGGGAGCCAAGCTTGCGATCTCCTGGGACTGGCAGCTGCCGGGCCCTTGCCCGATCAGCGCCCGTGAATCTGAGTGTATTCGAGATGGCGCTGGCCGACATGGGCTTTGATCTTGCCGAACGCCACGCACAGCATCAGCAAGGCGCGCCGCCGGCCCTCGGCGAAGGGGAGGCTCGCCACGAACCAGCCGCCGCCGATGGCCAACAGTGCCGCCGTCTTGGCCAGGCGGACCAGCTCCGGGCCAAGGCCGGGGGCGAACATGCGCTGCACGATCACATTGAGGTTGCCGTGCCGGAACTGGCGGCGCTTCAGCCACTCGAAGCTCATCCGGCTTTCCGGCACGATCTCGAACACCTTGGCCTCGGCCGCCCAGACCATCCGGTAGCCGTGCAAGGCGAGCTGGCGGAAGAACACCATGTCCTCGCCGCCGGACAGGGCGAAGGCCGGATCGAACGGGGTCGGCAGCAGGGCTTGGAAGCACTCGGGCCGGGCCATGAAGTTGCCCGCGGCGTGGAACACGCCCTCGCTCCGGTCAGGCTGCTGCGCCGTGCCGAACAGCCCCTCCCGGCGCATCCACTCGGGCGGCGGCCGGCTGAATTCCGGCAGCACCGGCCCGGCGATCACGGCCGCCCCGGTCTCGGCCTGGACCTGCAGCAGGGCGTTGAGCCAGCCGGGTGCCGGCCACTCGTCGTCGTCGAGCATCGCGATGAAGTCGGGCGCCTGCTCCAGCGCCAGGGCAATCGCGCGATTGCGCGCGAACGAGATGCCGCGCTCCGGCTCGATCACCGCGCTCAGCGGCCAGCGATAGCTCGCCGCCAGACGCTCGCACACGGCCTTGCCGGCACCATCGGCGTCATTGTCGACCACCACGACCGACAGGTCGGCCTCGGTGTCGAGCCCGGCCACGGCCTCGAGCAGCCGGATCAGCCCCTCCGGCCGGCGGCAGGTGCAGATGCCAAGGGTGACCTTCACCATGGCTGCGTGATCCGGCGCAGGCTGACCAGCAGGCAAAAGGCGAGCGTGAACATCGCGGCCGCCAGCACGCCCAGGAGCGAGACCGCCGGCTGGAACAGGAGCAGCAGGACGGTCACGGCGCCGAGGCTGAGCGCGCTGCCGATCACGGTCGCAATCGCCAGGATGCGGAACTGCTTGAGCGCCTGGAGCACGCCGCTAGGCGCGGTCGTCGCGGCCGCGACGATGGTGATCAAGCCCCACAAGCCGACCACCAGGGCCATCGGCTGGTCGGCATAGTTGGCGGCATAGAGGAAGCCATGGACCTGCGGCCAGAACAGGAACACCGCGAGGCCGATGCCGCCGGTCAGCGCCGCCAGGCCGCCGGTCGAGACCAGCAGCGCGCGCCGGACCGCGCTCCGGTTGCGCGCCGCGATCGCGACCGCGAGCTCCGGCCGCATCACCATCTGCCAGGCCTGCAAGGCGACCCGGATCGGGCCGAAGATCACCTGGCCGGCCGCCAGGGGCGCGAAGGCGGCCGGGCCAGCCAGGCCGGTCACGATCAGGCTGTGCGCTTGATCCTGCAGGCTGGTCGTGACCACGCCGAGCAGGCTCCAGCGCACCTGCGGCCAGATTCGGCCATAGCGCTGCAAGGTCCGGCGGCGCAGCGCCGGCCGGCGCGGGATGCCGAGCACGCCCAGCTCCAGGCCGCTGGCCGCCAGATTGGCCAAGGCCAGGACGCACAAGGGGACCGCGACCGAGGTGGCGGCGAAGCCAGCCAGCCAGGCCAGCGCCAAGCCGGCGCCGCTCACCGCCACGAAGGCCAGATCGCCCAGCAGCGCCACCTCCGGCGAGCGTCGCGCAAAAGCGACGCTGCGGCTGTAGAAGCGCCAGGTCCAGGCGGTGACGAAGCTGGCGAAGGCGAGCGCCACCGGCAGCTCACGGAGCAGCAGGCTGGCCAAGGCGAAGACCAGCAGGCCGAGCGCCACGGCCATCAGCACGCTGACCGCCGAGAAGGTTGCCTCGAGCGCGCGCCGCGGGGCCGCCCGGCCGAGCCCTGGGGTGTAGACCGAGAGCGGGGCCGCCGCGAGGGCGTTGTTCAGGCCGATGCCGACCGTGCCGACCACGATCGCGAGCGCGAAGATGCCATAGTCGCCGGGCAGCAGGCTGCGCACCAGGACGATGTTCAGGCCGAAATTGAACGCGCTGAGGACGCCCTGGCCACCGATGGCCACGGTGTATTTGCGCAGCGAGCGCGGCACCCGTGCCAATAAGGCAGCCCACCGGCCAGGCGGCGCAGCCAGGCATGGCTCGCCCAGGTTCACGCCGGTCGCCATGCCGCCTGCGGCCTCAGCCCCGATCGACCGGCCGCAGCGAGCCGAGCGGCCGGCGGCGCGTCAGATTGTGCCGGACCAGGAGCAGCAGCAGCAGCCAGGGCTCGACCAGATAGCGATGACCGAAGCGCTTCGGATCCTCGAGCAGGCGGAACGCCCATTCCAGGCCCCAGCGGCCCATCCAGCGGGGCGGCGTGCGCACCGCGCCGGCAACATACTCCATGCACGCACCCCAGGTCAGGACCACGGGCGCGTCGATCAGATGACGGTGCGCCGCGACCCAGCGCTGCTCGAGCGGCGAGCTCAAGCCGACGGTCACGATCTGGGGCTGGCAACGGTTGATCTGCGCGATCAGCTCGAGGCTGCCGGCGGAGCCTGGCGCCTGGTCGAAGAAGCCGTGATGGCCATCGATCGCGATGCCGGGCAGGCGCTGGCGCACGATCGGCAGGGCGGCATCCAGCGTTGCCTGGTAGTTGCCAAGGCAGAACACGCGCCAGCGCTGGCGGGCCGCAAGCTCCAACAGCGGCCAGACGAAATCGACGCCCGTGACCCGATGCTCGCGCTCCACCGGCCGCCCGAGCGCGCGCATCATCATGACGATCGGGATGCTGTCGATCTTGACCACGGCGGCCGCGTAGGCGGCGCGGAAGGCCGGATCCTGCAAATAGAAATAAAGGCTGTGGAGATTGAGATCGAACAGGGTCAGGCACCGCTGCCGGACGACCGCCTGCTCGATCAGGGTCAGATGCTGCGCGAGCGTGCCGGCATCGACCGCGAAGCCGTAGCCTTCGATCGGCACCAGGCCAGCCTCGCGCTTGATGTCATCTATGGGACCCATCGCATTCATCTCACCGGCGCCGCTGGCCCGCCCAGACCGTTCGAGCGGCTGATCTACCAATTTCGCTAAGGCCGACGCCGCCCCTGACATAGGCGCTCCAACTATCTAGCATAGGTTGTTAAAGAATTGCTGTCGCCACCTAGTTTTTCGTTCTTGGCCGAGGGCTCAGAACGGCGCGACGGCGGCAGCGAGGAGGCGCGGGCAGGACGCCGCCCGCGCGGGCGGCGCGCCTAGTAGGCGTTGCGGGCGCTCAGGACGGTGGTGACCGTCTTGATCAGGATCTTCAGGTCGAAGATCAACGACCAGTGCTCGATATAGTAGAGGTCGAGCTCGACCCGGCGGAGCGCCTGCTGCATGGTCGAGATCTCGCCGCGCGAGCCGTTGACCTGGGCCCAGCCCGTGATGCCGGGCTGCACGCGGTGGCGGGCGGCATAGCGCCGAACCGCCTGGTGGTAATATTCATCGCCGACCTTCATGGCGATCGGATGGGCCCGCGGCCCGACCATCGACATGTCGCCGCGCAGGACGTTGATCAGCTGCGGCAGCTCGTCGATGCTGGTCTTGCGAATGAACCGGCCGACCCCCGTCACCCGCGGATCGCCCTGGACGGTGCGCTGCGCGCCCGTGGCGTCCTGCAGATCGGTGCGCATCGAGCGGAACTTCAGCACCTCGATCGAGCGGCCGCCGAAGCCGAAGCGCTTCTGGCGAAAGAACACCGGGCCGCGGCTGTCGAGCTTGATCGCCAGGGCGACCAGGGCGAACAGCGGTGCCAGCAGCAGCAGCAGGCTGCCGGACATCGCGATGTCGAGCACCCGCTTGGCGATCAGATCCCAGTTCTTGAGCGGCTTCTCAGCGACCGTCAGGAACGGATGGCTGCCGATGAAGTCGAGCGCCGGCTTGGCCAGCGGCACGGCGATCGGATCGCTCAGCAGCCAGACATCGACCGGCAGCTCGCGCACCCGCTCGACCAGCTCGCGGAAGCTCTCGGTGCTGCGCGGCTCGGCGGCCACGATCACCAGCTCAAGCTGGTGCTCGCGGACATAGCCGGCCAGATCCTCGACCTTGCCGTCGATCGGCAGGCCTTGGGCGCCGGCCGCGCTGCCATCGGCGTAGACCCCGACCACCGCATACTGCCCGGCCAGCTCGTCGCTCTGCAGCTCGCGATAGAGCTGCAATGCGCGCTCGCCGGTGCCGATGATCGCGGTCCGGCGGCAGAGCGCACCATGCTGCTGCAGGCTGGTGATCGCCGAGGCCGCGGCCAGCCGGCCGAGGCCGAGCGCCGGCATGCCGAGCAGCCACCAGGCGACGAACCAGCCGCGCGAGAACTCGTCGCCGAGCTTGAGCAGGAAGATCGCGGTCGCGACCAGAAGCGCGGCGAACGACCAGGCGAGCCACAAGGGTGCCAGATTGCCGCTGACCGACGCCAAATGCTTGACCTGATACCAGCCGCGCAGACGGCCGATCTGAAGCAGGAACACGCCGCCCAGGAGGCCCAGCAGCAAATAGCGCGGCAGCAGCTCGGCGCCGCCGTAGCGGGGCACGTAGTAGATCAGGAAGGCGACCAGCGAGCAGCCGAAGGCGAGCACGAGATCGAAGGCCATCACGGCCGATTCGATCAGCTCTCGGCCGAGCACACGATGTGCGAATCCAGACGCAGGGCGCGCTACCGCCTGCTGGGCGTTCGTCATGGGATGTCCTTCAACTCGCACGATCTCGGAACGGGGGCGCAATCCCATCCTGCTTCCCGACTCGATCTCGGCGCTCCAAGTGTTTTCTTGGAGGTCAGCCTACCTCCTTGCCTTGAGATTTTGAATAATTTTCCACAAAGTCAAATCGCACCCAAGGGTGCATTACATGCTTGCGACGGTCCGCCGCAGCACATCCGGCAAGCTTGTTGTAAGATTATCGCGCGTTAAGCTTGCGTTGGCATGTCGCCAGCCGCGTCTGGCGCCAGCTCCCGCGACCGCAGCATGGCAAATCAAGCCGCGAGATCATGCCAGGTTTTATTAAGAATGAATGACGTTGATTGACCAACGAGGGCGGTGTCCGCCATTTTGACTGAGGGCGGCGCCTGCTTAACTCTCGTGTGATTTGGGCCGATAGCTGATCTTGCTAACCAGCAACAGCTGTGGCGCGTTCGACACGAACCGCCAGAAAGCTGTGGCCGATTGGTCCGCAGTCAACGCGAGCGACCCGGCCGCCGGAGTGATCCGGGCGGCCGGGCGGGGCAGCTTAAGCGCTCCGGCCGAACCGCCGGAGCGAGGTCGCAAGGGACCGCTGGTCAGCTCAGGCGACGTTGACCTCGGGCGAGGGCGCCTGGCGCAATTGCTGGCGGAAGGCCTCGACCAGGCGGCCCATGCCGGCTTCGACGGAAATGTGCGGCCACCAGCCGAGCAGCTCGCGGCTGCGGGCCGGGTCGCCGACGAACCGGGCATTGCTCAGCCGGTTGCTGCCGACCTCGACGATCTTGGAGCCGCAGCTCAGTCCGGCCGCGATCTCAGCCAGCTGCCCGAGCGTGGTCGGCACGCCGGTGACCAGGTGGATCGGCGGCAGGATCTCGCCTTCCTGCAGGCTTTCGATCATCGCCAGGAGGCCGACCGCGATATCGTCGACATGGGTGAAGTCGAAGCTCTGCTCGCGGCCGCAGACCCGGATCACGCCGCCCTCGGCGGCCGCCCTGGCAAAGGCCGGGGCGACCCGGTCGCCATGGTCGCTGACGCTGCCATAGACATTGGCAAGGCGCGCGACGGCAGTGTCGATGCCGCTGCGCCGCCAGGCGAGCGTGACCCGCTCTGCCGCCGCCTTCGAGCGGCCGAGCAGGTTCATCGGCCGCATCGGCGCGTCCTCGCGCACCGGCAGCCCCTCGACGCTGCCATAGACCTCGCAGCTGCTGGCCTGGAGCACCCACGGCCGGACCGGCTGCGCCGCCGCCGCGCGCATGACGACCTCGGTGCCGATCACATTGGTCTGCCAGCACAGCTCCGGATCGCGCTCGCCGGCGGCGACGCGCGAGACCGCCGCCAGATTGACCACCCCGCTGCAGCCGCGGATGCGCTGCCGGACCAGCTCCTCGTCGCGAATATCGCCCCGCTCGGCCAAATGAGCCGCCCGCAGATCGAGCCGCTCGACCCGGTAGCCGCAATCGGCCAGCAGCCGGCAGAGCACGCCGCCAACCAAGCTCTCGGACCCGGTGACCAAAATGCCGCTCACGCTCATCTCCCAATATCCAAAAGTCGCCGGCCAAGGAGCGGTCGCGACGTGAGTTAGCAGATTGCTTGAGGTTGTTGGACCAACATTTGGCACCCGCCCAATAGTGTCAATAGCTTTCCGGCAACAGGCCGATCGCAATTTTTGTGACAGTTTGTGACTGTGGTACTTTTCGACGAAAAATCAAAAGCTTTATCGGCGAAGCAAATCATTTGCTTTAAATTGTTGGCAGTCCGCTAAGCCGGTCATTGTTGCGGCCGCAACACAGCCGTCGCGGCCGGCACCGCCACCTGGCGCCGCGCCGCAATGGCATAGCGGGCTATCGCCGCAGCGCCGTGGCGCGCCCGGCGCGCCGGCAGCTTGTTATACTTCATGGTAATCGCGCCTTAACCTTTCCGCGCTATTGACCATGTTGGCGAAGGCAAAGTTGGCGCTGGGTGCTTGATGCGATCGGGCCGCGCGGCGCAGCAAAAAGGAGCATGGCGAATGATCGTCCTACGGCCGAATGGCTTGGTCGAGCGCCTCCAGGATGGCCGGCGGCCGGCCAGCCAGATGCCGACCTATGGCCGGACGCAACCGGGCGCGCAGACGCCGGAAGCGATCGCCGAAGCCGCCCGTCGCGACCGGCGCCGCCAGCGCCGCGGCCAAGCCGACCCCTTGCGCGGGCGTTTGC
Source organism: uncultured Alphaproteobacteria bacterium (assembly GCA_902826935.1). Taxonomy (GTDB): domain Bacteria; phylum Pseudomonadota; class Alphaproteobacteria; order Geminicoccales; family Geminicoccaceae; genus CADEGR01. Next base: position 10,341 of record CADEGR010000136.1, read on the forward strand.
TCGATCTCTCGACGTGATGGCGCCGGCCTGACCGACTAGGATCCCAGATCCGCCCGGCCGTCGATGCTCCGCCCGGTCGATCAGCCAGGCCGTGCGGCTGCAGCGCCGGCGAGCCAGCCGGTCGCGCGGCGGAGCGATCGGCCGTTCGGACCGCTCGAGGCTTGGGGCGGCTGGCCGGTCGCGGCCTACAGCCCGCCGCTCGATCGGACCAGCGCCTTTCAGGTCCACGCACTCCTGGATGAGGCGAGCGAGCTGGCTGAGCACGCCCGGCACAACCCGCCGCGCGGCATGCGCCAAGCCACGGCGACCGACGATGACGCGGCCGCCTCGGGGAACGCTGCCCCAGGCTTGGCCGCCTATCACGCGCAATTGGCCAGCCGGGTCCACTTTGCCGGCCCGGTGCGGCCGATCGATCTCTGGATCTGAGGCGATCACGCGCTTGCGCGAGCGCGACCGACTGCGCCGAGGTCAAATTGTTGGCGGCCATCTTCTTGTCGAGAATGCCAGTCGGGTTGCCATCGCATCGTCCGGATCCAGTCGATCAGCGGCCCGCCCAAGTCAAACGCCCCGCCATGGCAGGCGATCGGCCGTCCTCTGCCGAACAACCGGCGGCAAGGTCATAAGCTTCTGCCAGGCAATCAAGCGCTTCCCGCCTGGCAATCCCGCAGGCAGCAATTCCCGTATTGGCCGACGCATTTGGCGTGTACAGCGCACCACGTGTACAGCGCACCAAAAGCACAGCGTCTGAGAGCCTGTCCGAGAAGAAGTTGAGCGAAAGCAGTCTGTTATGGCAACGGGGTTCTGCCAGGAACCAAGGAGCCATAGCCGATGTGGACTGCGATCGCTCGAACCCACTATGAGCGGCTGAACCAGCGCTACGCAAGCGACGTGACCGATGCGGAGTTCGCGTTGATCAAGCCACTACTGCCGCGAGCACGACGCGGCGGTCGGCGACGAACCACTGATCTGCGCGAGGTGCTGAACGCGATCTTGTATCTCGTCCGCACTGGCTGCCAATGGCGGCTGCTGCCCCGCGAGTTGCCGCCACGCAGCACGGTCTACGGCTACTTCCGGCGTTTCTGGCAGGACGGCATATGGCACAAGATCTGGATGATCTTAGTGATGGATGCACGCGAGCAGGCTGGCAAAGAGGCGTCGCCAACGGCCGGCGTGGTCGATAGCCAGAGCGTGAAAACCACCGAATCCGGCGGGTTGCGTGGCTACGACGCCGGCAAGAAGATCAACGGCCGCAAGCGCCACCTCGTTACCGATACGCTCGGCCTGCCTCTCAATCTGGCCATCCACCCAGCCAGCATTCAAGACCGCGACGGCCTGGCCTTGGCTTGCCGATGGGTCAAACGGCGGTTCCCATGGCTGACTTGCCTGTTCGCCGACGGCGGTTATCAGGGGCCGATCGCCGCCGGTATCGCCGCCAATGCGGGGTTGCGGCTGGAGATCGTCAAGCGATCAGACCAGACCCAAGGCTTCGCGGTGATCCCAAGACGCTGGGTGATCGAGCGGACCTTCGGCTGGCTCGGACGCAACCGTCGCCTTGCCAAGGATTTCGAGCGGCTGATCGAAACATCCACCGCCATGGTCGTCGTCGCCATCATCCAGCTTCTGGCACGACGGCTGACAACTGCTTGATCTTCAGACCAAACTTCTCGGACAGGCTCT
>CADEGR010000137.1:0-3067 GCA_902826935.1 uncultured Alphaproteobacteria bacterium
TAGCGCAGCGACGCGGTCACAAGATTCAACTTTTCGATGCTCTTGCTGGCAGACGTGATCCAGGAGAATGGCTTGGGGCGTTGTGCTCGTCGAGGTAGCGGTTGATGGCGGCCTGGAGATCAACGATCGGTAACGGGCCGCTGAAGGCCGCCTTTCCGTGGCGTGTCGGTCAGGTAGGCTACGTCCTTAACGACGTGAGTAGGGACGTCCTTAAGGACAGCGACATTGGGCCGGATGGAAATTTTGACGGGGGTCGAGCGCCGGCGGCGGTGGTCGGTCGAGGATAAGCTCGAGATCCTGCGGGAGACGGAACTGCCGGGTGCCTCGGTGGCGGCCGTAGCGGCGCGACGGGAGGTCTGCCGATCGCAGATCTACCAATGGCGCCGGCAGGCTCGTTGCGGCGAGCTTCATGCCGCGGGTGCGACGCTGATCGACTTCCTGCCGGTGACGATTTGCGTAGCGCCGAAGGCTGCGAGCGAGCCTGATGGGCTGGCCGGTAGTGCGCAGGTGGCGATCATTTTGCGCTGCGGGCGCGAACTTCGTGTGCCTTCCGATCTGCCCTGTGCCGAGATCCGACGCCTGGTCGCGGCGGTGGAGACGGCATGATCGGCCCGGGCACCGGCGTGCGCGTCTATGTGGCGAGCGGCGTGACCGACATGCGCAAAGGCATCCAGGGCCTGGCGGCTGCAGCCGAGCAGGTGTTGCGGCAGAACCCCTGCTCAGGGGCGGTCTTTGCCTTCCGTGGGCGCAAGGGTGACCGGATCAAGATCCTCTACTGGGACCAGCAAGGTTTCTGTCTCTACTACAAGGTCCTGCAGCGCGGCCGCTTTCCCTGGCCATCGCCAGCCGACGGTGTCGCCCGTCTGACCTCGGCCCAGCTGGCGATGCTGTGGGAGGGCATCGACTGGCGGCGGCCAGCCTGGAGCTCGCCGCCGGATCGGGTAGCATAGGATCTCGCCTTTTCAACAAGATAGAACTGTTATTTGAGCTGCCCGCGGTTAGAATCGCGGCATGTCCTTGGTCCTCGATCGGCTGCCCGACGACGTGACCGCCTTGCGGGCGATCATCGCCGCGCAGGCGGGCGAGCTCGATGCGGCCAAGGCCGAGCTTCAGGCACGGGATCTGGTGATCGAGCGTCTCCAGCTGACCCTGGACAAGCTCAAGCGCGCGCAGTTCGGCCGCTCCTCGGAGAGGGTCCAGCGCCAGATCGACCAGCTGGAGCTGGCGCTGGAGGATCTCAAGACCAGCGCTGCCGCCGATCAGGCGAAGAGCAACGAGACCGCCGAACAGCTCGAGACCAAGGAAGGTCGATCCAGCCGTGGCCGCCAGAAGCTGCCGGCGGAGCTCCCGCGCGAGCGCACCGTGCTCGATCCCGGCGAGCGCTGCCCCCATTGCGGCGGCGCGCTGCGGCTGCTCGGCGAGGACCTCAATGAGATCCTGGACTATGTCAGCGCCAGGCTGAAGGTGCTGCAGATCGCCAGGCTCAAGAAGAGCTGCCGGTCCTGCGAGAGCATCGTCCAGGAGCCGGCACCCGCGAGCCCGATCCGGCGCGGCCTGGCGAGCGCCCGGCTTCTGAGCCACATCTTGGTCGCGAAGTTCGACGATCACTTGCCGCTCTACCGTCAGCGCGAGATCTTCGCCCGGCTGGGCATCGAGCTGCCGCGTTCGACCGTGATCGGCTGGGTCGGCGCAGCGATTGCCGAGCTCCGTCCTGTGGCCGAGCTGATCGAACGATCGGTCCTTGCCTCGAGCCGGCTGCACTGCGACGACACCATCATCCCCGTACTCGAGCCCAGGCTGAAGAAGGCCAAGGACGGCTATATGTGGGTGGTGGTGCGCGATGATCGCCCGCACCAGGGCACCGATCCGCCGGCCGCCATCTACTTCTACAGCCCCGACCGGAAGGGCGAGCATCCCAGGCGTTATCTAAAGGACTTCGCCGGCATCCTGCAGGCCGACGGCTTTCCTGGCTTCAACCCGCTCTATCTGCCCGATCCCAAAACTCGGAAGGTGCAGGTCAAGGAAGCCGCATGCTGGGCCCACTGGCGACGGAAGTTCTACGACTTCCACCAATCAACCAGCTCGCCAATCGCCAAGGAAGCGCTCGATCGCATCGGCCAGCTCTATGACATCGAGCGCTCGATCAACGGCGCGCCACTCGAGCGACGTCGGTCGGTGCGCGCCGCGCAAAGCGAACCCTTAGTCGCCAAGCTCAAGGCATGGCTGGAGGATCAGCTCCTCAGGCTGTCCGGCAAGTCTGACCTCGCCAAGGCGATCCGCTATGGTCTCTCCAGGTGGTCCGCCTTCACCCTGTTCCTGGAGGACGCCCGGGTCGCCATCGACAACAATGCCGCCGAGCGCGCCATCCGGCCGTTGAGCATTGGCCGCAAGAACTGGTTGTTCGCAGGGTCGGATCGCGCCGCCGAAAATGCTGCCGCCATCATGACCATCATCGAGACCGCCAAGCTCAATGGCATCGAGCCCGAAGCCTATCTCGCCGATCTGCTCGCCAGGCTGCCCGATCACAAGATCAACCGCCTCGACGATTTGCTACCTTGGAACTACCAAGCCCGCCACCCTGCTTGAACCACCGCGGTATTCGTCGGCCCGTTACAACGATCGAGCGGAACACGCCACGCCTCAGGCGGCGCCTGATCAGCGTTGAGAGGAAGGTCTCGACCGGGTTCAGCCAGGAGCAGGAGGACGGCGTGAAGTGGAACACCCAGCGGGGATGTCGGATGAGCCACTGGCGGACCTTGTCGTGCTTATGGGCGGCGTAGTTGTCGAGGATGACGTGGATCACCTTGCCGGCGGGCACGGCGCGCTCGATGGCATTGAGGAAGCGGATGAATTCTTGATGCCGATGGCGCTGCATGCACCTGCCGAGCACGGTGCCGTCCAGGACGTTGAGGGCTGCAAAAGCGTGGTGGTGCCGTGGCGGACATAGTCATGGGTGAACGTGCCGGCCTTGCCGGGCTTGGAGCGGCAGGCCCGGCTAGGTGCGGGCGGAGGCCTGAATCTGGCTTTCTCGTCGATCGAGAGCACCAGCGCATGGGCCGGCGGCGCC
>CADEGR010000137.1:3167-11982 GCA_902826935.1 uncultured Alphaproteobacteria bacterium
AGCGCCAGACCGCCGGCCGGCTGAGCGCGGCCGGACGCGCGATCTCCGCAACGTTCAGGCACTCGGCCGAGACAGAATGACCCGAGCCCGCGCAACATGCTTCTGGGCGCGATTGCGATCGGCGACGATGCCCATGCACTTCCATCGCTCGCAGGCGCACCGGCCACTGGACGGCTTGGCAACGCCAAATGCGGCCCAGCCGAACATTGCCACAGTGCTGGTCGATCCGTGGCCGTTTCGCCACAGTTGCCTCGCCATCGCTTGGCGAACCTTGCCATCGCCCGGCGATGGCGGATATTGGCGCCTCCTATCGGGTTGGCATTGTCAGGATGGTGTAAGGTTCGCGGCGCAGGCTGCGCGGTCCTGTGCAAGCGATGGATGAAGAGGTGGCATCGGTTTCCGCGACAAGACGGCTGGCCGATAATGGCACGGCCGCGGCCCACTCGCCCGCGCTAAGCGTGGCTCCGGTGGCGCGGGCGCTACCGGCGCCGGTGCTGTCGATCCTGGTGCCAATCCATAACGAGCAAGGCAATATCCAGCCCCTGCTGCGCGAAATCAGTCAGACGCTGGCCGACCAGCCGCCGGCCGAGATCATCTATGTCGACGATGCCAGCACCGATGGCAGCGCAGCCGAGCTGGCGGCGGCGCGCCAGGACTGCCCGCAGCTGCGGGTGGTCCGCCATGGCAAGCGCTTCGGCCAGAGTGCCGCTTTGCGCAGTGCCGCTCTCGCGGCCCGAGGCACGATCTTGATCACCCTGGATGGCGATGGGCAGAATGATCCGGCCGATATCGGCCGGCTGCTTGCGACCTTCCAGGCGGCCACCGCGGAGGAGCGCTGCGGGATGGTGATCGGCTGGCGGCAGCGGCGGCAGGACGACTGGCTGCGCCGGTTCGCTTCCCAAGTCGCCAACCAGGTCCGGCGCCGGCTGCTGAAAGATGGCGCGCTCGATGCCGGCTGCGGCCTGAAGGTGATGGCGCGCGACGCTTTCCTGCGCCTGCCTTACTTCAACCACATGCACCGCTTCCTGCCGGTGCTGATGCTGCGGGAAGGCTACACGGTGCGCAGCATGGAGGTCGGCCACCGGCCGCGCCGCCATGGCCGGTCGCACTACGGCGTGCTCGATCGGCTGGCTGCCGGAATTGTCGATCTGGCAGGGGTCTGGTGGCTGCAACGGCGCTGCCCCGAGCCGATCGAGGGCACCGAGCTCGAGAGCGGATTGTAGGCAGATGACAGTCGATCGGTGGTGGCTGCTGGTGGGTTTCCTCGGCCAGGGCCTGTTCACGATGCGCTTCGTGATCCAGTGGCTCTCGAGCGAACGGCTGCGCCGCAGCGTGATTCCGGTGGCCTTTTGGTACTTCAGCCTGGCCGGGGGCATCACGCTCTTGGCCTACGCCTTGTGGCGGGAAGACCCGGTGTTCATCGTCGGCCAGGCGACCGGGCTCGTGATCTATATCCGCAATCTCTACTTCATCGGGCTGGAGAACCTGCGCTCGCGCGACGTGGCGCCCGCCGGCTCCTGAGGGGGCCTGCGATGTTGCGGCCCGGCAGCGCGCTGGCGCTGGCAAGCGCGCTGTGGTGCGGTCTGATCGCGATCGCGCTGGCCACGCGGCCGCTGCTGCCGGTCGACGAGACCCGCTATCTGACCGTCGCCTGGGAGATGTGGCAGCGCGACGCCTGGCTGGTGCCGAGCCTCAACTTTGCGCCCTACAGCGACAAGCCGCCGCTGCTGTTCTGGCTGATCAAGCTGGTCTGGGCACTGACCGGCCCGGGCGAGCTGGCGGCTCGCCTGGTCGGCCCGGCCATGGCCCTGCTGGCAGTGTTCCAGACCGTGGCGCTGGGCCGGCTGCTCTGGCCCGAGCGGCCGGTGGCGGCCGGCGCCGCGGGCCTCGCCTTGCTCGGCAGCGCGATCTTCATGCTGTTCGGCAGCCTCACCATGTTCGACGCGCTGCTGACCGCCGCCACCCTGCTCGCGGTCTTGGCGCTGGCGCGGCTCTGGCGAACCGGCCGATCGGCCTGGTGGCTGGTCTATGGCCTGGCCATCGGCCTTGGCATCCTGGGCAAGGGTCCGGCGGCGGTCGCGCATATGCTGCCGGTGGCCCTCCTGGCGCCGCTCTGGCTCGGCACGTCGACGGCGCCGGCAGTCGGCAGCTGGCGCCGGTGGTATCTCGGCTTGGCGGGTGGGCTGGCCCTGGGTGCCGGGCTGGCACTGGCCTGGGCCTTGCCGGCCGCCGAGGCCGGGGGCCACGCCTATGGCCAAGCGATCCTGTGGCACCAGACCGCCGACCGGCTGGCGGATTCGATCGCCCATGCCCGGCCGTGGTGGTTCTATCTGGTGACCTTGCCCGGCCTCCTGTTTCCGTGGCTGCTCTGGCCCCAGCTGTGGCGGCGTGCGGCCGCCCGCTGGCGCGCCGGGCTGGACGCGGGCGAGCGCCTGGCCTGGTGCTGGCTGCTGCCGTCCTTGCTGATCTTCTCCCTGGTCAGCGGCAAGCAGCTGCATTACCTGCTGCCGGCCCTGCCCGCGGCGGCCCTGCTGGTCGGCCGCCTGGTCGCGGATGCACCCGCCGGCCGGGCGCGCGATCTGTGGCTGCCGGTGACGCCGGTCCTCCTGCTGGCCTGCGCCACCGTCCTGGCTCCCCAGCTCGATCGAATCCTGGCCAGCTGGCTGCCGAGCTGGCCGGCGGACCACTGGCTGGCCACCCTGCCCAGCTGGCCCGGCGCCGCTGCGGCGCTGGCGATCCTGGCTTGTGCGTGGTTCGGCCGCCGCACCGCCTCCGGCCAGCTGGTCGCCTTGGCGCTGACCACCATGATCCTGTTCACCGCAAGCCATCTGGCAGCGCGCGGACCGCTGTTCGGAGCGCGCGACCTCTACCCGGCCGCCGGCTTCCTGCGCGCCAACCAGTCCGGTCGGGATCTGGCCTTCATCGGCCTCTACCGCGGCGAGCTCGGCTTCCTCAGCCGCCTGCCCGGTCCGGTCACCCGGATCGAAGGCGAGCAGGCCGGCGCCTGGCTGCGGGCCCATCCGCATGGCTATCTCGTGACCCGGCAGCCGCCAGACGTCGGCTTTCCAGGGGCGCAGCCGGTGTTCGAGCAGCGATACGGCCAGCAAATGCTGCGCATCTGGCAGCTGATCCAGACGCGTTAGCTGAGCCCAGCCGCGGCCGGTCATGCGTCGTTCACTGGCAGAGATGCATGCTCTGCGCTTGCGCCCGTTCGGCGAGATCGACATGCAGGTGGTCGGCGTGTTCGGCATCGGCGCCCGGCCCGAGCACCGTGCTGAACACGCCGCAGGCGGCCTGGCGCATGGCGGCGAGGAACTGGCCAGCGCCCGGATAGGCGCCGCCACCATCGACGAAATTGATCTTGGTGCCATCGGCCAGGGTGACGCCGATGATGTCGAGCGCCCGGCCGAAGGCGTGCTCGCTGAGCGGTGCCTCCGCCTGGTGATTGCGGTTGCGGCAGGCGTAGCCTGGTCCGGTGCGCAGCTCGGTCGGCACCGCCCGCAAATGGTACCAGGCGAGCGGCCCCACCACATCGGCCAGCCAGCCGGTGAGCGCCAGGGCAAAGTCGCAGCTCAGCACCGGGCCGGCCGACAGCGTCAGACGATGCGCGCCCAGATCGAGCCCGGTCAGCCGGACCGGATCGGCGATGCCGCAGGCGCCGGCGGTCTGCAGCGCCTCGCCGGACTCGGCGAGCGCGCCCTTGGCGGTCAGCTCGGCATAGCAGGCCATGCGCGCCAGAGGCTGCGCGGCCGCCGCTTCGACGGCGCCGGCCGGGGCTGCCGTCAGCAATCCGACCGATGCCGCAGCCGCCAGCACCAGCTGGCCACGGGGCCGGCAACACTCCAGGGTCAACCGCATCTGGCGCCCGCTCGCCCAAGTTCGTTGCGATGCTCGCCAACGGCGCCGGCCGCGCTCGGGTTCCCGCGGACGAGCCTCAGTACCAGTAGCCGGACAGCCGCGCCCGCGGCGGCCGCCGCACCGCTGGCCAGTCTGGTGGCGTCCCGGCGCCCAGGCGCAACGCGGACAGCATCGGCTCATGGGCCGGCGGCACCGCCCGGAGCGCCTGCAGCCGGGCGACCCGCTCCTCGGTCGGCGGATGGCTGCGCAGCAAGGACGGCTGCGGCTGCCGGCGGCCAGGCAGCAGGATCTGCTCCCAGAAGCCCCGCTGCTGCCGGTCCAGCTTGCGCAATGCCGCGATCAGCCCGCCCGGATCGCCGGTCAGGCCGGCCGCATCGAGATCGGCGTCGAACTCGCGGGCGCGCGACAGGGCCAGCTGGAGCAGGGTGGTGAGCTGCGGTGCGAACAGCAGGAGCAGCAGCAGCCAGAACGACACCTGGCCATCGGCAGCCAGCCAGTAGGGCAGGCTCAAGAAGGTCAGCACCATGCCGATCAGCGACATGGTCCGGGTCAGCCGCGCGGCCAGATCGGCCAGGCTCATCAGCCAGAGATCGTTGTTGCGGACATGGCTGAGCTCGTGGGCCAGGACGGCGGCGAGCTCGCGCAGCTCAAGCTGGCGCAGCAGGCCGTCGGTGAGGCCGATGATCGCGGAATCGCGGTGGCCGACGGCAAAGGCATTGAGCATGGCGCTCGGCACGTAGTAGAGCTGCGGCCGGCGCGGCAGGCCGGCCCGACGGCAGAGGGCATCCAGGATCCGGAACAGCTCCGGCAGCTGCTGGGGCTGGAGCGGCGTGGCGCGGTACATGCGCAGCACCATGGCCGGCGCGACGCTCGGGCTGAGCAGCAGCAGCGAGCCCAGCGCCACGCCCAGGAACACGAGGCCGCTCGGGCCGAACAGGATCCAGCCGCAGACCAGCACGAGCAGGCCGATGCCGGCCAGCAGCAGGGCGGATTGGAGCAGGTTGCGCAGCTTGTGGCGCCGCTGGGCGGCAGCGTCGAGCGGAGCGACCCGCCGCGGTGGCGGGGCGGCCGGCGAAAGCAGCATCGAGACACGATCCCTTGGCCGCAGGATGCCCGCAGGTCGCTGCAGGAGACCTGGTCCGGGCGGCTGTCAGAAAGATAGAGAAGGCTGCGGCCGGCTCAATGACAAGAGGTGTTGGGGACGAGCCGTTTGTGCCGCAGCCTTCCAATCTGTCCTAGGTGACCGGGACCATCGCAGCCTTGGGGAGACCGATTAGGCGGCTGCATCACCTAGGACCTCGCCGAGGAGCCGTCGTTCGATCCGGAACACCTCGAAGTGGGTGGGGGCCCCTTCGAACAGCTCCGGATGGCTCTGGCGGACGGCCATCGCGACATGCTCGGCGCGAATCCGCCAGGAGCGCCAACCCAGCAGCTCCTGTGCCTCTAGAACCTCGAGCCATGCCCACGCCTCGCGGTCCTCGAGCCGCACCGGCATCGGCAGGTATAGGAAATAGGCGCCATGCTGGCGGACACCGTAGGCCCGCAGCAGCTCGGCCAGGCTGAGCCGATCCTGCGCGCTCAGCACCTGCATCTGGTCCTGCTTGGCATCCTTGCGCCACGGCTGGCGTTTTTGCTGCCAGGCGACCAGGCTCGCGGCGAGCGCCAGACCCATGGTCAGCCAGTTCTCGCCGACGACCCGCCCGGCGGCACCATCGGGCGCGCTGAACGCCAGGTAGGCGAGCCACAGCAGGATCACCAAGCCGCCCCAGAAGCTGGCCTCCAGCAGGAGCACGCCGAGCATCCCAGGGCCGCCATCGGCGGCAGCGCGATTGAACGGCAGGAACTTGGTCATGATCGGATCCTCCTTTCCAGCTGATCCGATCGGCTTCATCGGTTGTCACAATCAACGATCCTGCGTTTAATGTGACGCAGGTCATTCAATTTGTCAATCTCAACGCCATGCCGTAGAGGTGCTGATCAATCTAGGCTTCATGTTCCGCAGGTTGATACGGCCATGTTGCCATTCGCGCAACGGAGGTCTAGGCTGCCCAAAAGGCCAAGGAGAACGGCCATGGCGCGTTCAGCGGGGGCAGCCACGTTCGGCAATAAGGCCACGCCGGCCAAGCCGCGCGCACGCGCCGACAAGATTACCCGGCTCCTGACCCAAATCGAGCAGGCCGGGGACATCCCGCCCGAGCTGGTCCGGGCACCCGGGGAATTCTTGCGCGAGTTCTATGACGCCTGGGTCGAGAATGGCGGCCAGGAGGGCGGCAAGAACCGCAACAGCATCCGCCGCATGCGGCTCGACTGGCTGACCGGTCCGCGCGAGGTCAAGTCGCTCCATCCCAAGCTGAGCGGTCGGGTCAAGATCACCCGCGACGATGCCGCAGCGCTGATCGAGCTGTTCCTCGGCCGCTGGCAGTTCGGGGCCAAGGGCAAGGGCCGCGGCTTGACCGAAGACGGCTACCGGCCGTTCCCCTGCCGTCAACCAGCGCGCCTGCGGGAGCAGCTGCTGGCGGCGCTGTTTCCGAGCAACCAGAGCCAGGCGCTGCTGCTGCCGCCGCGGCTCGAGGAGCTGGCAGCCGGCCAGGCGCAGAGCGACTTCAACACCATCTTCACGCTGTACGAGCAGGCCGACGCCGTGATCGTGCTCAGCCGGCATCAGAGCTCGGTCGGTGCCAGCCGCATCGAGGCCATGCGGGCATTTTGGAACTATCTGAAATATCTGCACGATTACTTCCACGACCACGCCATCATGTTCATCTGGGTGGTCGACATCGGCAGCCGCGAGGTCGAGGACGATGAGGCCTGGCGCGAGTTCTCGAACTTCGAGCATCTGAAATCGCAGTTTCGCTCCTTTGCGAGCTTCGATTCCGTGCTCGATCGGCTCGAGGACGGTACGGCAGAGGCGACCTCGTCGAGCGCCATCCATGACGCCTTCCTGCGCGGCTTGAAGATTCCCGAGGAAGGCCGTCGGGAACGGCGCTGGAAATGGCTGTGCGCGCGCTCGGTCGTGGTCGTGCAGAATCTGCGCCACGACGAGTTCGACCGGCTCTACGCCGATGAAGACGACTATGCCCGCAAGGTGCGCACCAAGGACATCGGCGTGAGCGCCGAATATGTCCTGCCGAGCACGCTGCCCTACGCCTTCGGCCGGCAAAAGGCGTTCTACGATCTGTATGGTCGCAGCGTGGAATCGATGGCGGATGCAACCTTGAGCGTGCTGTTCCGCAAGGATGGCTGGCGCGCGCCGACCGGTCCCGATGACTTGCAAGATGTCCGCTATTTCGCAGCCGCGGCAGTGCCGGGCGATCATCGCCAAGAACCGCGCGAATGGTCGTCCACCTTGCGCTGGGCGGAACTGGAGTCGCCTGGTGCGGTTTACGATGAAGCGCAGCGGATCGTCTATTGGGCGGCTCGCCATCGACTACGCAAGCTGGCTGGCGAGCACGCGCCGGACAGTCAAGACTGGGCGATCGCTCTCGCCTATCTTGCGCGGCTGGGATTTCGGGTGCTGCGCCTGCCGGAATTCTTGCGGACGGATCGCCTGGCGGGCGACCCTAGCTCGCCTTTAGATTGAAAGTCCTGCCCTGTGCCTCAACGGCAACAGTTAACGATTCGGTAGGGAAATCAGTCTATTACCACCCTTGAGTACGTTCAACTTTTTGCTATGTTGACCGCCGAATCAGGTGCAGAGGTTTGGGCTTAACGTCAGGATCACCAGCGGCGTCGACGAGGTCGGCGGCGCAGCGGGAGCGTGCCCCCTTGCCTTATGCTATGCCAACTCCAGCCAGGATTAAAGCGAATGGGGGCTTACGCAGCGCTGCCGGAGCATTTGCCATTTACACTTGATAAACCAATCCTGACCTTCGTTGTGCCGGCAGTTCAGGGCTGTGATCTTGCCTGTCCTTATTGCTTTATTGATCAGCGCAAGGAAGAGGCGAAGCGGCCGGACCTCGCGCCGGCCGACTATGTGACCTTCATCCGCCAGGTCGCCGAGCGCTCGCCGATCGGCGCCTTGTGCATCCAGGGCTACGAGCCTCTGCTCGACGGCGCCTTTGCCTACACCCAGGCGATTTTGCAGGTGGGCCTCGAGCTGGGCCTGCCGACCAGCCTGGTCACCAATGGCACCCACCTCGCCGCCCGCGCCGAGGCGCTCGCCGCCCTGGCGCCGCAGAAGATCGCGATCAGCCTGGATGCCGCCGATGCGGCGACCCACGACAAGTGCCGCGGCAAGGCCGGCGCCTTCAACGCTGCGCTCGCCGGTATCAGCAGGGCGGCGGGCTACCTGGCTTTGCGGCCGATCCTGACCATCGCCTCGATCCTGATGCCGCGCCGGCGGGAGCGCCTGCTGGGCATGCCGGCCCTGGCCCGCAGCTTGAGCGTGGACCATTGGGTGGTCACGGTGTTGCAGCGGGTCGGCCGCGGCGAGGATCTGGGCGGTTCGGTCGGCGCGCGCCGCCAGACCTTCCAGGACCTCCTGATCCTCAAGCGCGCGGCCGAAGCGGAGGGCCTGCGCTTCGTCGTGGATGACGAGTTCGGCACGCTGAGCGACGCCGATCGGACCCGCGACGTGGTCGACATCAATGCGCTGCGTATTCGCCGCCTCGCCCATCCGGCCGGCGTCTATCGCCTGTTGCCGAATGGCCAATGCTCGGTTGGCGTGCAGATCCTCCAAGAGCTGCCGGCGGATGCCCCAGCCTGGCGTGCTGGCCACGGCCACGCGGCGGACTTCCTGGCCAGCCTGCAGCCAGGGTCGGCCGCCTAGCCCTATCGTCCCGCTACTTGGCTAGCGCCCCGGCCATCACGTCGGGGCGCTAGATGTCCCAATCAGCAGCATCGCGCCAAGCCGCGCTTCTCGCGGTGACGTCACGGTCTGCTGTCGGTCGGACTGATCGAGCGCTGGAGCGGGCGAAGGGATTCGAACCCTCGACCCCAACCTTGGCAAGGTTGTGCT
>CADEGR010000138.1 GCA_902826935.1 uncultured Alphaproteobacteria bacterium
ACGGGGCGGAGCTTGTCTTCGGGGCATGCTGGCAGTGGACGGCGGCCGCACGATCTGACATGCCTCGCGACGGCGTTGGCTACGACCTGGATGAACCGCGATGGATTGGTCGGCTGCAGACGACTATCCGGACATTCGAGCCTCGGTGGCCAGGCTCTGCGCCGAGTTTCCCGGCGAGTACTGGCGTCAGCTGGACCGTGAGGCGGCCTATCCCACGGCATTCGTCGCGGCCTTGACCAAGGCCGGCTTCCTCGCGGCCCTGATCCCGGAGGCGTATGGCGGGGCGGGCCTGCCGCTGGCGGCTGCGGCGGCGATCCTCGAGGAGATCCAGCGAGCCGGCTGCAACGGTGCCGCCTGCCATGCCCAGATGTACATCATGGGCGCGCTGCTCAGGCATGGCAGCGATCGGCAAAAGTCGCGCTGGCTGCCGCAGATCGCCACCGGTGCTCTGCGTCTCCAGGCTTTCGGGGTGACCGAGCCCAGCTCCGGCACCGACACGACCTCCCTCAGGACCACCGCGGTCCGGGATGGCGACCACTACGTGGTCAACGGCCAGAAGATCTGGACCTCGCGCGCCGAGCACTCCGATCTCATGCTGCTGCTGGCGCGGACGACGCCGCGCGAGCAGGTCGCCGAGCGCACCGACGGGCTGTCGGTGTTCCTGCTCGACATGCGCGCCGTGCTGGGCCGCGGGCTGTCGATCCGGCCAATCCGGACCATGATGAACCACGCGACCACGGAAGTGTTCTTCGACCAGGTCCGGGTCCCGGCCGAGAACCTCGTTGGCGAGGAGGGGCAGGGCTTCCGCTCCATCCTGTCCGGCATGAATGCGGAACGCATCCTGATTGCCGCCGAGTGCGTCGGCGATGCCAAGTGGTTCCTGGCCAAGGCGGTGGCCTATGCCAAGGAGCGGGTCGTGTTCGGCCGGCCGATCGGCCAGAACCAAGGCGTTCAGTTCCCGATCGCCCGAGCCTATGCGCAGATGCGGGCGGCCGAGCAGGTGGTCAAGCAGGCGACCGCCCGGTTCGATGCCGGCCAGGCATGCGGCGCCGAGGCGAACATGGCGAAGCTGCTGGCAGCGGATGCTGCGTGGGCGGCGGGCGAGGCCTGCCTCCAGACCCATGGCGGTTTCGGGTTTGCCGAAGAGTTCGATGTCGAGCGCAAGTTCCGCGAGACCCGGCTCTATCAGGTGGCGCCGATCTCGACCAACCTGATCCTCAGCCATCTCGCCGAGCATGTGCTGGGCTTGCCGCGCTCTTACTGAATCGCCCACGCGGCTACCTCAGGCGGCCCTGCGCGCGGTCAGATGATGCCGCGCCGGCGGAGATCCTCGGCCGCCGGCCCATCGAGACCGAGCAGCTCGGCCAGCACCTCCTCGGTATGCTGGCCGAGCGTCGGCGGGGCGCGGCGGACGTCGCTGGGCGTGGCCGACAGCTTCATCGGGCTCGCGAGCAAAGGCACGCGGTCGGTCGCCGCATGCGGGACCGTGACGACCATGTCGCGCGCCACGATTTGCGGGTCGGCCAGGGTCTCCGGCAAGCTGTTGACCGGGCCCGCCGGCACGCCCAGGGGGGCCAGTCCGTCCAGCCAGTAGGCGCGCGGGCGGCGCGCGATCGCTGCCGCGATGATCGGGATCAGGTCCTCGCGGTTCGCGGCCCGCGCGCTGTTGGTCGCGAACCGGGGATCGCGCGCGAGCTCGGCCAGCCCGGCGAAGGCGCAGAACCGGGCGAATTGGGTGTCGTTGCCGACTGCCAGGATCAGATGGCCGTCAGCGGCGGCGAAGACCTGGTAGGGCACGATGTTGGGATGGCCGTTGCCGCGCCGGACCGGCGGCGCGCCGGAAAGCAGATAGTTTTGGGCCTCGTAGGTCATCAGCGCGAGCTGACAATCCAGAAGCGCCAGATCGAGCCGTTGACCGTCGCCGGTCCGATCGCGGTGGCGGAGCGCTGCTAGGATCGCGACCGCTGCGTAGAGGCCGGTCACCAAATCGGCGTTGCCGATCCCGACCTTGACCGGCTCGCCCTCTGGCTCGCCGGTCAGGCTCATGATGCCGCCCATGCCTTGCGCCAGGAAATCGTAGCCGGCGCGCTCGGCATAGGGTCCCGTCTGGCCAAAGCCGGTGATCGAGCAGTAGACCAGCCGCGGACAGCGCTGCGCGACCTCATCCCAGCCGAGGCCGTAGCGGTCCAGATCGCCGGTCTTGAAGTTCTCGACCAGGACGTCGCATTGCGCCAGCAGCCGGTAAAGAAGCTCCCGGCCACCGTCCGATGCCAGATCGACCGTGATCGAGCGCTTGTTGCGGTTGGCGGAGAGATAGTAGGCGCTCTCCCCGGTCGCCTTGCCGTCGCGGCCGGCGAGGTAGGGCGGTCCCCAGCGGCGGGTATCGTCGCCGATCCCGGGCCGCTCGACCTTGATGATGTCGGCGCCAAGGTCGCCCAGCATCTGGGTGGCGCTCGGCCCGGCCAGGATCCGGGTCAGATCGAGCACGCGGATGCCGTCGAGCGCGCCTTTGGGCATCAATCCGATTCTCCTTGCCTGTTCAACGTCGGGCCATCAGCGAGCCACCACCGCCGCCGCCATCGCGACCTGGCCGTCATGATCGAGGACCCATAGCGCGGCGCCGCCGCTCGCCGGCGCGCCGCAGACCGTGAACGGGTGGCGGTCGAAGACCGGCCGCTTGGCCCGGAAACGGAAGCTGGTGATCGTCCTGCCAGGGTTTGCGCGCAGGAACAGGTCGACCAGCAGCACGGCCAGCAGCGGCCCATGGACCACCAGGCCGGGATAGCCTTCGACCCTGCGGCAATAGTCGCGATCATAGTGGATCCGGTGGCCGTTGAAGGTCAGCGCCGAGAAGCGGAATAGCAGGACGATGTCCGGCACGATCGTCCGCTGCCAGAGCGCCGCTTCGGTCGGCCGATCCGGCTGGACGTCTGGATCGCCGGGCCGGGGCGCCGCGCGATAGACGATGTCGTGCACTTCGGAGAGCACCGGTCCGGCGGCATTCGACACCTCGTGCGCGACCTGCACGAACACCATCTGCCCGCTGCGGCCCGCTTTGGGCGTCACGTCGACGATGGTCGATCGGCGCGTGATCCGCTCGCCGACCTTCAGCGGTGCCACGATGTCGAGGGCGCCGCCGGCCCACATCCGGCGCGGCAGCTCGACCGGCGGCAGGAACCCGCCCCGGCGCGCATGGCCATCCGGACCGATGTCGCGCTGCAGCGTTTTCGGCAGGAACCAGAGCCAATGGCCGAGCGGCGGAACCTCGCCCGGCGGCCAGGGCGGGGCGTCGTGATCGAGGATGGCCGCAAGGCCGGCAAGCGGACCCGCGGTCACCAGGTCGGTCGCGGTTTCGGTGCGGCCGATCCAGCCTTTGAGATGATCCAAGCCGTCGCTCACGTTGCGCACTCCTGGCGGATGGCTTCAGCCAGCGGCCTCGTTGTAGCCGCGCGCGAACTCGCCGGCTAGCGAAGGGCGGTGCTGGCGATGATGGCCGATCGTCCCTTCATGCGACGCCTGGCGGCCGCGGCTCCGGCCGGCGACGATGAAGTGCTCGACGCGCCGCGCCCCAGCTTCTGGTCCGGGAAGAACGCGCGCAGCTGAGGCTGGGGATTGATGACGATCAGCCGTCAACCATGGGTGTGAGCAATTGAAGCCGGCGGTCGGTCACGACGGTTCGCCGGATTGGGGAGCGATTTCTGCAGTGCCCAGCGCTTCGAGCAGCGCTCGGGCGGCAGCCGCTGACGAGGCGGCGTTCTGGCCGGTGATGAATGCGCCATCGCGGACCACGTAGCTGCCGAAGTCTGGTCCCTGGCTGTAGCGGCCGCCGCGTCGCGTCAATGCGTCCGCCAGAGCGAAGGGCAAACGGCCGGCGAGGCCCATGGCGGCCTCCTCGGAACGCGGCATGCCGGTCACGTTTCTGCCGGCCAGCACCGAGCGGCCTTGGGCATCCGCGACGCTCAGCAGGGCCGCCGGGGCGTGGCCGATCAGGGCAAGGGGCTTGGTGGCGCCATGGAACGCAGCGATGAGCAGGATGGAATGCTGATCCTGGGCCAAGTCCCACAACGTGCCGGGACCCTCTGGATAGCACGCGCCATCGAAATCAGCCGGATGGACCTGATCGAGCCGGAGCGTGTCCGCGAGCGCGGTCCGGGCGTCCCAATCCTGCTTGAACCGGGCCACCGGATCGGCCCCGATGGTCGGCGGGTCGCCGGCAGGATTGATCGGCGGCTGCCCACCCTGCGGCGAGGCCAAGGTGATCTCGGCGCCGGCATCCTTGAAGGCGTAGTAGGCCGCGGCAAACCCCGCCAAGCCGAAGCCGGTCCGGCGCTCGCCATCGCCCAGCTGATCGTGCGAGCTCAGCACCATGAGTATGTCCATCCGCTCCAGCCTTGCTTCGTGGGTTGGCTGGGCTGCCTGGCGCCACCGGCGAGGCTGGCGCCAGCGCCAACCTGCCTAGGCTTGGATGAAGGCCAGCAGATCCGGATTGATGATCTCGGGATGGGTCGTGCACATGCCGTGCGGCAGGCCCTTGTACACCTTGAGCGTGCCATGCTTGACCAGCTTGGCCGACAGGAGCGCCGCATCGGCGATCGGGACGATCTGATCGTCGTCGCCGTGCATGATCAGGACCGGCACGTCGATGGCCTTCAGATCTTCGGTGAAGTCGGTCTCCGAGAAGGCCTTGATGCAGTCGTAATGCGCCTTGGTGCCGCCCATCATGCCTTGCCGCCACCAGTTCTGGATGACGCCTTGCGCAACCTGGGCGCCCGGCCGGTTGAAGCCGTAGAAGGGCCCGCTCGCGATCTCGAGGAAGAACTGCGCACGATTCGCCGCCTGCGCAGCGCGAAAGCCGTCGAAGACCTCGATCGGCAGGCCGCCTGGATTGCGCTCCGACTTGACCATGATCGGCGGCACGGCGCTGATCAGGACCGCCTTGGCCACCCGTTCCCGGCCATGCCGCGCGACGTAGCGCGCGACCTCGCCGCCGCCGGTCGAGTGACCGATATGGACGGCATCGCGCAGATCCAGCGCCGCCGCGAGCGCGGCGACGTCGGCGGCATAGGTGTCCATCTCGTTGCCGGTCGCGGTCTGGCTCGAGCGCCCGTGGCCGCGCCGGTCATGGGCGATCACGCGATAGCCGCGCTCGACGAAGAACAGCATCTGGGTGTCCCAGTCATCGGCGCTGAGCGGCCAGCCGTGATGGAACACGATGGGCTGTCCCTTGCCCCAATCCTTGTAGAAGATCTCGGTTCCGTCGCGCGTCGTGATGGTGCTCACAGGCGGGTTCCCTCTCTGGTCGTCTGATCGGTCGCAGCGGGCGTCGCGGTCGATACCGACGCCTTGCCCTCGCCAGCAGGATCGGCGAGCCGCGGCAGGATCGCGAGTTAAGGGCTGTGAAGCGGTGCAAATCTGTGTCGGGTGCTTGAGCCCGGCGCCTTGCGAAGAAGTGACAAGCTAGGCGGACAGCTCGTCCAGCAACGCCTTTGCCCGCAGCAGGTCGAGGGTCTGAAACCCTTCGGTGAACCGATCGTAGACCGGCGCCAGCAGCGCGCGCGCTTCGCCCAGCCGCCCCTGATCACGCCGCCAGCGGGCCAAGCTGGTGGCCGCTCGCAGCTCCCAGGCGAGCGCGCCCTGCCGCCGCGCCGAAGCGAGCGCGGCACGAAGGTCGTCTTCGGCCGCCGATCCGACGTTCGGGCGGCCTTGCTGGAGGGCGATCTCCGCCTTGAGGCGCAACAACTCGGCCGCGAACCAGCCCTCCTCGGTGCGTCGGATCTGCGCTTGCGCCTCCTCGACCGTGGCAGCTGCCCGAGCCCAATCGCCAATGTCGATCAAGCCCGCGGCGAGCGCGCCAAGGAAGGCGGTCTGATACTGCACGAAGCCGGCGTCGCGCAGTTCGGCGACGACCGCAGACAGACGCCGCAAGCCGCTGTCCGGATCGCCCTGCGCGATTTCGAGCTGACCCTGGAACCCGCTGCCATAGACGCGCCAGACCTCGAGGCCATGGCGCGCGGTGCGCTCGAGCAGCAGCGTGGTGAAGCGCTCCGCAGCCGCCCAGTCGCCAGCCAGGAGCGCCACCGGGCAGGCCGCCTGGGCCAGCGCGTTGCAGAGCGAAAGGGTGTGATCGAGCGCCAGCGCTGCCTCGACCATGCGATCGAGCGTGCGCATGGCCTGATCCCCGAGCCCCTGCAGCCAGAGCACGCGGGCCAGCGTGATCTGCGCCGTCAGCCGCTGGTCGAACTGGAAGCGGACGACGTGGGATCGGTGCGCCGGGGCGACATAGCGGGCCAGCATGTGCTCGATGTGCCGCCGTGCGCCCACCTGGTCGCCAAGAAAATGCAAGGCGGCGCCCATCATGCGATCGCCGACCTGCCGATCAGCCGGATTGTTGGACCGCGCCGCGAGGCTGCAGAATTGCTTGGCCAGCTGCAGGGCCACCGCGAATTCGCCATTGTTGATCCGACTGGCCCAGAGCCCCCAGGCCGCGCGCAGCCGGTAGTCGATGTCATGCAGGCGCTCCGCAAGCTCCAGCACCAGGCTCCAGGCAGCGCCCTTCTCGCGGGCGGTGGCCGTCGTGTACATGAGCGACCAGGCCAGCGCGGCCTGCAGCTGCATCCGGCTGCGATCCTCCGGGCTCGCTTGCCGATCAAGCACCGCAAGCGCCTGTTCGGTGCGGCGGCGACATTCGTCGACCAGGGAGAGCTGCATCAGCAGCGGCGTCGCGGCGACCGTAAGCGCCACCCCGACCTCTGGATCGCCGCTCGGCGCATTGGCCCAATCCAGCGCCGCCCGCAGATTGCCGATCTGGTCGGCATAGGCAGCCAGCCAGTCATGGGTCGGCCGGGTCTCCCATTCCGCCGCAGCGCGCTCGAACAGCTGCTTGTGGAAGTCCGCATGACGCCGGGTCAGCCGATCCAGCTCGCCGCTTGCCTCAAGCTTCCGGCGGGCATAGGCGCGCGTCGTATCGAGCAGCCGGTAGCGCACTTTCGCGCCGACCTCCGCGGCGACCAGCGACTTCGCGACCAGAGCCGCAATGCCGTCGACCACCTCCGCGGCGTCGAGATCTTCATCGCCGACGACCCCGCTTGCCGCCGCCAGCGCGAAGGCGCCGGCAAACACCGCCAAGCGCCGAAAGATCAGCCGCTCGGGCTCGGCCAGCAGCTCGTAGCTCCAGTCGAGGGTGGCGCTAAGCGTCTGATGCCGCGGCATCGCCGTCCGCCGGCCGCGCATCAGCAAGCGGAAGCGGTCATCCAGCACGGCCGCGAGGCCGGCGACGCCGAAGGCATCGAGCCGCCCCGCCGCCAGCTCGATCGCCAGCGCCATGCCATCGAGCCGGCGGCAGATCTCGGCGACGATCGGCGCATCCGCATCGCTGAGCTCGAAGCCACCGAGGCAGGCCGCGGCCCGCTCGACGAACAGCTGGATCGCCGGATAGGCCAGCGCCTCGGCCGCCGTCAGCCCTGCGGAAGCCGCCGGCAGCGCCAGCGGCGGCAAGCGCTGCACCCGCTCGCCCTCGACCCGCAGCGGCTCCCGGCTGGTGGCCAGGACATGCAGCCGCGGCGCGCCCTTGAACGCGGCCTCGGCCAATTCGGCCGCCGCTTCGATCATATGCTCGCAGCTATCGAGCACGAGCAGCACCTCCTTGTCCTGGAGGCCACCGACCAGGCTGGGGAGCGGACTGTCGGAGCGAATCGCCAGGCCGAGCGCTGAAGCGAGCGTGCTCACCAGGAGACTTGCGTCGGCAAGCGGCGCCAGATCGACAAAATAGGCGCCGTCTTGATAGGCCCCGGCCAGCTGATGGGCCGCCGCGAGGGCGACCGTGGTCTTGCCGATGCCGCCTGGGCCGACGATCGTGATGAAGCGCCGCTCGGCCAATTGCGCCACCAGCGCGGCCACGACATCGCTGCGCCCGACCATGCGGCCGAGCTGAGCCGGAAGATGGCGCGTGGGCTGGTGTTCGGCCGGCGCCGCCGGCTGAGCGCCGTCCACCTCGACGATGACCGGCGCCACAAAACGGTAGCCCCGGCCGGGGACGTTGGCGATGTAGCGTCGGCCCGAATGGCCGTCACCCAGCGCCCGCCGCAGCGCCGCCACATGGACCCGGA
The DNA here is from genome assembly GCA_902826935.1 of uncultured Alphaproteobacteria bacterium. Classification (GTDB taxonomy): domain Bacteria; phylum Pseudomonadota; class Alphaproteobacteria; order Geminicoccales; family Geminicoccaceae; genus CADEGR01. The sequence goes on from CADEGR010000138.1 coordinate 8,106, forward strand.
GGTTGGCGTCCTCGACGAAGGTGCCGGGCCAGACCCGGGCGACGAGATCATCCTTGCTGACCAGCTCGCCGGCGTTCTCGACCAGGGCGATGAGGATGTCGAGGGCGCGGCTGCCGAGCCGGACCGGTTGGTCGCCCTCCAGGAGGAGCTGCTGTGCCGGGACCAGATGGAACGGCCCGAACGACATGGCCTGCTCGGGCGACGGCGCTAATCGATACGGCACCCTTGACCTCGCGTGACGACGATCAGCGTTTCATCCTAGAGCGGCCGATGTGCGCCTGTCCATGCGCCCGCCGACGCGCTTCGGGCGACGCTCTAATGGTGGAACATCGTCTGGATTGCCTTCAGGAAGGTGCGCACGCTCCGCTCATGGTGCGGACCCTGGGCCGGACCTGCCTGGATCTGTTGGCCGCGTCTGGCCAAGGTGAGAGCGAGGTCTTCCGCCATGGCCGGGCGATTCTTGAGCAGCGGGGCAAACGCTTGCTGGTCGATCTCGTAGACGGTCACGCGCGTCAAGGCTGCCAGGGTGTGGGCTTCGCCGATACCCGCGAGCAACCCTGCCTCGCCCAAGACATCGCCCGGCGCCAGCCGTCCAGTGTCTTCGTTCTCGTGCCGCATGACGATCACGCCCGCCCGAACCATCATCAGCGTGGTCAGCAATTCGCCTTGCCGGACAATCACGTCGCCCTTGCGGAAATCACGCACCGACGTCGCGGCGGCGAGCGATCGCTTTTCGTCCATCGTCAGCGCGGCAAACATCGGGATCGCTGTCACGAGCTCCAGCGGCGTCACGCGCGGCGGGGTCGCGGTCTCCTCGGTCGGCAAGTCCAGCATGGCAACGGCAGATTCCGGTGGCATTGCCAACAGCAGGCCAGCCGGTTTGCAGTGACGGTACACAAGATCGAGCACTTCGTTGCGCGCCGACGCGCGCAGCGCCGGACTTGCTACCCGATAGAGCAGTTCGATCTCGAGCGCGGTCGCGTCCAGGCCCTTGAGCGCCACGATCGGCGGCGGCTCCGTGACGATGGCATTGCAGCGCAGCAAAACAGAACGCATGACGTCCACGACGATGGCCGGCATGCGCGTCGGCGCGACGCGCACGACCAAGGTTTGCACATGCGTTTCGTCGGGCCGGCTGACGTTCGTCAGGCCGAGCTTGGCGAGCAAGCTGTTCGGCAGCACGACCACGTTGTTCATGCTGGTCAGGACATGCGTCGAGCGCCAATTGCTCTCGACGATGCGGCCCTCTGTTCCGTCGCTCAGCTGAATCCAGTCGCCAATGACATAGGGCCGGCCAAGCGTGAGGGCGATGCCCGAGAAGACGTCACCGAGCGTGTTCTGGAGGGCTAGTCCAAGAATGATGGCGACCACGCCGGAGGTGGCGACCAGCGTGCCGATCGGCACGCCGAAAACGAAGGCCAGGATCGACAGAGCCGTGCCGAGATAGACGACCCCTATCACGAGGTCCTGCAGAAGGCGGGCCACCTGCGCCCAGCCCTCGAAGACCAGGTAGATGCGCACGAAGCCGATGATCGCCCATGCCAGATGCACCCACCAGAGCAGCTTCGCGGAGAGGACGAGAAGCGTGCTGGCGGCTTCGGCGCCAACGCCTTCGAACCGGTGCGGCGCGATGTCGTTGCCGACCAGAATGGCGGTCATGACCACGAAGAACGCGATCTGCACTACCAGCCGCGTGGTCGCGCGAAGGGGCGGGATCAGGTGCCAGACGACAATGCCGGCGAGGCCGACCAGATCCAGTTGCACGAGGGGTGATGCCAGGAGCGCGTCGAGGGACATCGGCGCCATGGCGGCTTACCTCCCGATCAGGAGGACTGTGTTTAGCCCGAGCAAGGGAAAACGGCCGCGCCGGCGGGCGCCGGCGCGGGCGAGTTGGGGCGGGGCTTATTTGCTCATGGGATAGGTGAGCTCTGTCTGGTTGGTATCGACGACGAAGACCGCCAGCAGTCGCGCCGGTTCCGTATCGCTCGCGTTCGCGCTCACGCCATGACGGTCGCCTGGATTCTCGGAAAAGTTCTCGCCGGCGCGAAACGTGGTCACGGGCCCATCGTTGACCTGGCTGCGGATCGCCCCCTCCAGGACGGTCGCGTAGATGAAGGCGGAGCTCGGATGGGTATGCGCGGGCGAGGACCCGCCAGGCCCGTATTCGACGAGCACGCCCCGCATGCTCTTGCCGGGCGCGTTGGGGAGGACCTGATCGAAGACCAGGGTCACCTTGGCGTTCTGGCCAGCAGGGTCCTGGGCCAGCGCCGGAGCCACGGCAAGGGTCGCGAAAGCAACGGCGCAAAGCAGGCGCTTGAGCATGTGAGCACTCCTCATGTGATCGGCTGTTGGGCACGGGCCGACGCAGCGACGCCCGCCAGCGAGCGGCCGAGCCAGTCCGCGAACGACGTGGACCCGATCTGCGGATGGTCGCCTGGCGTCAGGGACTTGTCGTTCAGCTCCGTGCCGAAATAGCGGGCATGGACGTCTGCGACCACCTTCCGGGGATCATGCTTGGCGGCGAGGTAGCGCCGGGCCAGATCATCGAGGCTGATGCGCTCGGGTCCGGCCAGCTCGATGATGCCGTTGCGCGGCGCCATGGTGGCGGTCCTGGCCACCAGGGCAGCGACGTCATCGGACGATACCGGCTGCAAATGGGCCGGCGACAGCCGGACTTGGCCGTCATCGGTCGAGGCTTGCACGATGCCGGGGATGAACTCGAAGAACTGCGTCGAGCGTATGATCGTATAGGGAATGCCGGACGCCTTGATCAGGTTCTCCTGAACGACCTTCGCCCGAAGATATCCGCTGTCCGGCAGGCGATCGGCGCCGACGACCGAGAGGGCGACGTGGTGCCGCACGCCGGCTGCCGCTTCCGCGGCGAGCAAATGGTCGCCCGATGTCTTGAAGAACGCCATGACCGCATCGTCCGCGAACGACGGCGCGTTGGCCAGGTCGATGACGACCTCGGCGCCCGCCAGCGCTGGGGCGAGCCCTTCGCCGGTCAGGGTGTTGACGCCCGTGTTGGGCGCTGCCGCGACGAGCTCGTGGCCCTTCTCCCGCAGGTTCGACACGACCTTGCGGCCGATGAGGCCGGTCCCGCCGATGACGACGATCTTCATGGCTTGCTCCTCCATGGCGATTTGATGGACGGAGCATTGCCGATGCGCTGCGGCGAGACTTTGCGGCGGCGTCCAGATTGGCTTGAGTTTCTATCCAAAAACCTCCGCATTCAGACTACTATCGCTCGACGATGGCATCATGCCGGCGGCTCCTGCCCGGCGGCTTTGCCGTCATATCAAAGGCTTCGCCGGCGGTGCGCGGTCGACGCATGCCGGGCTTCGGGGAGAGCGCCCGCTTGCAGCTCGCCTTCGAAAACTACGTGCTGGATCCGGATCGGCGGGAGCTCACCTGCGGATCCAGATCGATTGCGATCCGGCCACGGGCCTTCGACCTGCTGGCGCATCTGCTGCAGCACCGCGCGCATGTGGTCAGCAAGGACGACCTGATCGATGCGGTGTGGGGTGGGCGAATCGTGTCGGAGTCCACCCTGACCAGTCACATCAATGCGGTGCGCATGGCGGTCGGCGATACCGGCGAGGCCCAGCGCCTGGTGCGCACGGTGGCGCGCAAGGGCTACCGGTTTGTAGGCGAGGTCGTCGAAAGCGACGCTGCGGATCCAGCGCTGGCACGACCGCTGCCTGCGCCGACGCTCGCTTTGCCGGACCGCCCGTCGATTGCCGTCTTGCCGTTCCTCAACCTCAGCGGCGATGCCGCCCAGGACTACTTCGTCG
>CADEGR010000139.1:0-11488 GCA_902826935.1 uncultured Alphaproteobacteria bacterium
CCGATACGCCAGATTCTACTACAAACTCCGAGGTTTTTGGGAGCCCTCGGCCGGCGGAGCGCCTAGCGCAGCAAGACACCCGAGCTGGTGCGTCCGGAGTTCTAGGGCTTGCCGCTCACCCACTTCGCCGTGCGCGGCCTCAGGCAGGAAGCGGCCTGCCAGGTCGGCGAGGATTCCGACCTGTTGTCCTTCAGCCACAGCCGCCAGGTGAACCTCCGCAACCTGGTCAAGATAATGCCTCTTGCCCGCTCTCCGTCGCCGCCGCTGCCATCAAGCGATGCTGGCCGAGATCCTCGAGGAGCGTATCGTCAGCAGCCATGGCCGCGCCAACCATCGCGGCCATGCACAAAGGAGACGCAGAATGATACCATCAGATATCAGCATCAACTACCAGCGTTGCGGGTCAGGTCTCTGCCTCGGAGCCGAACCGCTTTGCCTTCATAATCGTACACGTAATTTGCGCTTTCGAAGAAGCTGAATGGTACCTCAACGCCTGTGGTGCGTGCACGTCGGAAGTTGATTGCAATATCTGGTGGTGAGACAACACCCACTTTGAGATCGCCAGCCTTGGCTTTGCCCATCAGGACATCATAGCCATAGACTGCAGCGAGATAGCCGTTGCTCTCGAAGCTGATACCGACTGACATGACGGCGCTGTCGTCGCCCTCCCTGACGACCTCTGGGACCGCGCTCAGGACCGGAGTTTCGCCGGCATGCTTGTTGATCGTCGCGATCTCCAGAAAGACAGAGGTGCTTCCGGTGATCCAGAACATGCTGTGATTGAGATCTGGATCGGTCTTGCGCATCTCCACAAGCGCTCCATCGATCAGAGAGGCGAGCTCCTCGCCAGCTTTGCCAGGATCCTGAACCGCCAAGTAGATCGCGTTGACACCTTTCGCAGTTGCCGCATCTTGCATCGGTTTTGCCTGAGTTCGAACCGCGCTGATATTCTTCCGATCGACCAGAATACCTAGATTCTTAAGTCCAGGCATAAAATCCAATAAGTAGGTCAACTGAATATCAGTTGGCATATTCAGCGACGTGAACGCAAAGTTTGTTCCGGATCCCTCGTCGTAGCTATCGATGTGCCCGAGGGCGACAGGGTCTTTAGAGCAAACAGTAACGACGGGGGTCTTGCCATTGCGATAGTACTGGTGTAGCCAAGCGGTCGACTCAGACCCCATCGAGAAAATCAGATCAAAACTATCCTGCTCAACCAGATCAAGCACAGCTGCGCCTCGACCATCGTCATTGTCAAAATTATAAACCAGAAAGTCAATATTTATGTTTTTGCTGGCAAATACATCTAATATTTTACTGATTGCGATGTCGTAGGCCGAGGAGCGTTTTTGATAGAGAACTAGAACGTGCTTGGCCTCGCCGGTAATGTTGGCAGTGCTGGTGATCTTTACCTGAAAGGCATCATTGGTCACTTCCGAGAAAGACCAAGCGCCGGTGATGTTTTCGACATGCTGAAACCAACGACTATAGGACGGGCTGGCTACGCTGACCGCGGCGCTGCCGGTGTTGCCAAAGCACAGACCGCATAGGAGAGCCGCGGCAGCGGCATAGTGGACCAGTCGTTGACGCACGCTCAGAGTCGAGAATCTCATCTGCCTGCTCTCCACGAGATAGGTTGGTTTACGGGCCTTCCAGTAGGATTGGTTTCGGTCCAGGCGGTGTCGGCATGACCGCCTGGACCTACTCCATCGCATGTTGCGACATTCATCCAGATGAGTGGTTGGCATGGGCCATCTTCGGCAAAATGCAGTTTCAGTTTCGTTAACAGCTGCTCAGCGCCGGGCCGTTCGTAGCCTAGGCCGACGTCAAGACTTGACAATGTCAGCCAGCCGCGCAGTTGTGCAAGCCAGGCTTCGGCCGAGGTCACTAGGATCAGTCTGCTGTTGGGTCGCCGCTGCAGCCAGCGTCTCACATCAGCGGTAGCTAGATGCAGCTCGGGGCAACCAGCGATCACGAGAAGTTGTCGTTCCAACGGAATTGCGTGATCGACCTGCTCGAGAAACTGCTTGAAGCGTAGTGCGCGCCGGCGGTCAGCAACCAAGGCGGAGACGTCTTGGTGACCGCTCATAAAGCCATCTGCTTGGCTGGCAATGGCCGAGGCGTCGATCAGTTTGCCATGGCGCTCTAGATGTTGCAGCATGGCTGCTTGGATTGGGTCAGATGCTAGAGCCGTCTCAGGTGTGGTAGCGCCCAAGACGAGAACTTGGTGCGGCGGGTCGAGCAGCAGGCTGACGAGATCATCGATTGCGAGCGTTACAGCTTGATCGTGCGATCTTGGGTGATAAGCGCGGCTTGCGCTAGTTTGGCTCAACCAAAAGAACAGGCCGCCGAAGAGCATCAGGACCACGCCGATCCAGGCCAGAATGACAGCGCGCTCGCCACCCAGCAGAAACAGCTGACCGATCAGGATCGGGCCCGCGATATGGCCCAGCCGTTCGATAAACCGGTAGCTCGCGGTGAGCGAGCTGACACCAATCCGGTGGCCAAGATCCATGCCGGCGACATGGCTGATGATGGGCGCGTTGATCAAACCATGCGCGCAGCCCAACAGCATGACTCCCAGCAGAATGAGCAGGACCTCCACAGCTGAGCCGATGGTGCCGTCGTCGGACGATAGAGCGCCCAGCTGACTGATCAGGCAGAGGCCGATACCGCTGATCACCGTGCCCGCCACGAGGACCAAGCGTGCGTCACCATTGCCGTCAACCCATTGGGAAATGACGCCATTCGCCACAAGGACCCCACCTGCGTACAGCATCAGGAGCTGCCCGATGTCCTCCTGTCGATAGCCCTGCTGAGCCAGCAGGAGCGGCAGCGCGAATAGGATTGCACCCGTGAGGACGGCCTTGGCTGGGACACCAATGAAGCCGATGGTCAGCAGCAAATCGCGATCACGCAACAGGCTGAAAGACTGGCGGGCCAATCCGACCACGCCGGTGCCAAGACCCTTGATCGAGGACGTAGCAATCGGTTTGATGGCTGGCAGGATCAGGAAAGTATAAGCGGCGGTCAGAAGTGTCACGACCGCCCCAACCGCGAAGACGCCATAGGAGCCAATGTCGCTAACGAGCAGCGAGCCAATGGCCATGCCCGAAATCATGCCGCCTTGAAAGCCATAAACGATGATGGCGGCACCTTGAGTTTTCTTGGTTGGGGCAACGACTGCCAGGATGTAAGATTGGACGCCAATGAACAAGGTCGCTTGGCCGAGGCCCGCCGCAGCACGCGCCAGGATCAGAGCGCCGATCCCTCCAAGGTTCATCAACAGCAAGGCTATGGCGGTGAGCGCCAAGCCAGCGAGCATGAGCAGCTTCGGCGACAGGCGTTGAGCGATATGACCTGCTGGCACCAGCGCCAGAGCAAAGCAGAGATAGTAGATCGCAAAGATGGTGGAGGTCAGCTCTGCTGGAAAGCCCGCGGCTTGGACCACGGTATCGATGTGCTTAGCCAAGAATGCATAGGAGAGATGCTCTACGCACATCGTGACGTAGAACACCGGTTTGACGTACCCGAGGATGCGCCGCTCATCGGCGAGGTTCGCGTTGCTCGCGGCAGCCCTCTCCTGGCGGCGATAGGCCGAACCGGCCAGCTGCATGAACAAGCTGGCCAGAAACGCGGATGCGATAAAAACCGCTGCGAAGTTCTTGACGCTGCGCAAGGTGCGCCAATAGACGATGTGCTCGGGCAGCACGACCGCAATATTGACTTCCTTGCTGCTGCCCGGCGAGCTGATGTCAATTAGATATTCATAGTTGCCCTGGCTGCCCTGCCAGGGCTGGCCAATCTTGGTGGGGTCGGTATGGATCAGAATAGTACCATCGACCACCATGGCTGCCGCCGCGATATCCGGATTGAGGCGGCGATACTCGGTGAAGGCATCGTGCAGGCCAGGGATTCTGGCCGTGTCCAGATTCAGGCCGACCACATCGAGCATCCGCTGACCCAAGGAGTCCGCGAGCGCCATCGTCTTGATCTGAGCTCCTTTGGTGTAGAGCGGCAGCAGGCTGTAGACAATCAAGCTGGCGAACACCAGGAACAGGCCGGCATAGGTGAGCTGCAGGATCGGCCAGCGCTGCCGACTGAGCCATTGGCTGCAAACGCCGACAAACAGCGCAAAGGCAATCGCGAGGCCAGTGGCCAAAGGTGCCAGATGACGCAGCGCCAAGCTGACCTGATCGGCGATCAGACTGCTGGGCATGGTGATGGCAAAGCTGCCAACTGTGCCATGGCTGCCAGTGAGAGGCAGGACGACCTGCAGATTGCCGCTCGTCCGGCGCACCTCGACGTCCTGACCGCCAAAGGTAGCGCCATAGGCATGGCCAGCCGGCAGCTCGCCGATCCGGCTGTCGCCAGCGGCGAAAATGAGCTCGTGCCGATCATTGAAGACCGCCATCGACACGATCGTCTTGTCGGATGACAGCAGTCGCTCTGCCCGGGGCTTGAAACCAACATATTGATGGAGCGGCAGGTCACGCTTCAAGAAGGTATCGACGGCGTTGACCAACACCTTGGCCTGGGCGGTCAGCTTCTCGACATGAAATTGCTCGTAGGTACGGCTGGCTTCGCCGTAGCCCACATAGAGCAGCAACAAGAATGACGCCCCGGCGACGCACGCCATCACCAAGGCATTGGCGATGCGCGCGCCGACTGCAATCTTAGCCATCGCTGGCCCCGGGCCGGGGGGCCGATCCAGCGCGCTGCTGCAGCAGCGCGCCAAGATGGCTGACCATGCTGCGTCGTTCCGTGAACAGGATGTCGATCCGGTCGGCCAGCAACGACAGGATCAGATCGTCATAGGTCATGCCCTCAGCCCGCAGGCCGCGCGCGACAATGCTCGTGCGCTCGCCAGTCGGCGCGGCCAGGTCTGGCTTGGGGTTGGCCTCCAGAACAAACATGCGACCTTGCTGATCGGCGCGGACATCCAGCCGGATCAAGGTCTCGACCTCGAACTCGCAGTAGATCCGGCGCGCGAGCTGATTGAGCTCGTCAATCTCGCCCGCCTCCGTGGCCGGATCGAGCAGCCGCAGACGATCCACCGTGATCGGTCGATGGTCCATGGAGGTGAAGATATGCTCATCGCGATCGAGCACGCGCTCCACCGCGGCGAAGGCGAAAGGTTGCTCGCAGCGGACCAGCTGGCCCTGCCGCGCCACGATCTCGCCGCAGACCGCGATGCAGTATTCACGGCCGCTGAGATAGCGCTCGATCAGGAGCGGCGCTTCGGTCGCTGCGTGCACCTCGTCAACCGCATCATCAAGCTGATCAACGCTCTCGACATAGAGCACGTTGAGCGACGCCCGACCGGACACCGGCTTGACGACGAACGGGCCTTGATCATCGCCAAATACGGCCCGGAAGGTCGGGTTATGGTTTGGATCTAGAGGTCCGCGCAGGCGCTGCCAGACCATGAAGGATGCGGTCGGGATGCCCGCCAGCACCAGGTCGCGCTTTAGGACGTTCTTGTTGTCCAAGGTCGCGGCGCTCAAGGGATTGTGCCCGACATAGGGCACGCCCAGCATCTCGAGCAGGGCAGGCGCATGCCCCACCGAGGCGATGCCCTGCACGCCCCCGGTGTTCAGCCAGGCAAGATGAATGCCTTCGCGTTGCAGCCGTTCACCCAGACGCATGTCATCGGGCAGGGTCGTGACATGGCGGAAGCCGATCCGACCAAGTGCTGCCGCAATGTCGTGGGCGACCGATTCATAGCTTTTCCAGCTGCGCGGATTGTGGGTCGGGTTGATGACCGCGCCAGGTGCGCGTTTGTCGCCACCGAAGATCACCGCGATTCGCATGCAGTCGGCCAGGCGCGCCAGCTGCGCCTGCAGCTCCTCGACCCGGGTGCGCCGCCTTGAGCTGTAGCTGAACTGCCCTCGCGCCATCATCGCTGGCGTGCCGTCTTCCCACATCAGCAGTTCCATCTATCTCTCACACCGCAGAATGGACCCGAGCACCATCACGCTTTGGCGCATATCGACGACCTGGGCCGCCACCCGCGCAGCTTTGCCGCCGACACGCCCGCATCGGACCGTTCGCGATCCGCGTGACTTGCATTAATAGTGAGGGCGGAGTTAATGATGTCCTAAGCCGTCACCATATTTCGTGACGGCGTTCAATCGGTGTTGTCGCAATCGTGAGACAACTTTCGCGCAGTCGATCAGCGCCGGGCGCCCGTTGCCGGATGGCTGTGAGGCGCAGGCGCAAGCAAGGCGCCGTTTGCGGTCGGAGCTAGGAGATCTCGACCGGCTTGGAGCGCAACCGGCGGGAGGTCGCGGCATCGGCCCGGCGGCACAGCTGCGGCGGCAGGCCGCGCAGGATCAGCTCGGCATCGGCCACCGCCAACGCTCCGATCTCGAAGAAGGCATCGCGCGTGCCGCCGGTGCGGTGGGCCGACAGGAGCAGCCCGGGCAGGCTGCGCAGCGGGTCGTCGGCGGCGACCGGCTCCTCCGGAAAGACATCAACGGCCGCCTTGATATGACCGGCCTGGACCGCGGCCAGCATTGCCGGGAAATCGACGACGGCAGCCCGGCTCAGCAGCAGGAAGGCCGCACCCCGGGGCATCAGCGCGAACTCGCGAGCGGCCAGCATGGCCTGGTTCTCGCTGGTCACGCTGGCCAACATGAAGATCACCCGGCTCTGGCTGAGCAGCTCGTCCAAAGGCGCGCGCTGGCAGTCCTGGGCGGTGATCACCTGCTCGGGCAGCCAGGGATCATACACCCGGACGACATTGCGAAAGGGTTGCAGCAGGGCCCTGAGTGTGCGGCCAAGGTCGCCAAAGCCGATGATCCCGACCGATGCGCCAGCCAGCCGGAAAACGTCGTCATTGCCGGCCAGGCCGTAGCGCTCGGCACCCGCGCGAAAGGCCCGATCGGCGGCGGTGATGCCGCGCGCCAGATCGATCGCCATGCCAAGCGCCGCCTCGGCGACCGGCGGTGCAAAGGCGGCGCCGGGTGTCAGCACCCAGATACCGCGCTCCTGGCAATACTCGTAGTCGATGTTAGGCAGGAAGTTGGTCTCGACATTGAACACCGCTTGCAGCTTGGCGGCCCGCTCGAGCCGGGCGCGGGGCAGGGCGGTCTGGCCGAAGATCAGGATGGTCTCCGGCAGCAGCGCTTCGATCTGCTCGTCCGGCATAGGCCGGTCTTCCGAGATGACCAGCTCGCCAAGCGCCTCCAGCCGACGCCGGACCGCTGGCGTCATGATCAGGTCGAGCGTGCGGGGCAGCGGGTCCACGAGCACGATCTGGCGGCTCATCTTGGGCTCCTCGGTGGTCAGGCGCGAGGATCCCCGCTCGGCCGGGGCGTGGGCAAGCGGAATCTGCAATCCAGCATGCCATCGGGCGTAGCCGGTGGCGGCCCATGCTTGCTTGGCGGTCCCGAGCCGCCTCGGCTATGCTGCGCTTGGCGGCGGCCGCGCTCGGAGGCGCGGCGCTTGGGCGCAAGGGGATGGCTGCGCATGACGGCACCTGCGGGCCTGGCCCGCCGCGACCAGCCTCGGCTGCGGCGCGGCGCCGTCACCTGGTACATGTACCTGCTGCTCGGCTTCTTCACCTATCAGCTCAACCTGCAGGGCAACATCCTGCCGTTCCTGCAAGCCGAGCTCGAGCTCAGCTACCGCGCCGCCGGGCTGCATGCCAGCGCCATCGCGGCCGGCATGATCCTGATCGGCTCGACCGGCGAGCGGCTGCTGCGCTGGATCGGCCGTAGACCTGCGCTCTGGCTGGCGAGCTTCGGGGTCATCGCGGGCGCAATCGGCCTATGCCTGGCGGAGGCGGCCTGGGCCAGCATCACCGCCTGCGGCCTGATCGGCGCCGCGGGCAGCCTCATTCCCTCGCTCTTGCCGGCGGTGCTGGCGGAAGCGCATGCACAGCACCGGGATGTGGTCTATGCCGAGGCCACCGCGATCTCCTACGCCTTTGGCATGCTGGCGCCGCTGGCCACAGCACTCGGCCTGGCGCTCGGGGTCGGCTGGCGCGGCGCGGTCCTGGCAGGGGCGCTGGCGGGCGGCCTGATTCTGCTCGGCTTTGGCAACGCTCGAGTGGCCGAGCCAGCACCGCCGCCCGAGACCGGCAACGCCCGCCTGCCGGCGGCCTACTGGGCCTATTGGACCCTGCTCGCGCTGGCCGTCGGCATCGAATATTGCATCCTGCTCTGGGCGCCGACCTTCCTGGCCAAGGCGGGCGGTCTGTCGCCGGCGCTGGCGGCGCTGGCAGCCGTCGCCTTTCCGGCCGCCATGCTGCTCGGCCGAACGGTCGGCAGCGGCCTCATCCGCGTGGTGGCACCCCCGCAACTGTTCGCGGGCGCGCTGCTGCTGGCGCTGCTCGGCTTCCTGCTCTACTGGAACCTTGAGGGGCTGGCGATGGCGGCCGGTCTGGCGGTGCTGGGCCTCGGTATCGCGCCGCTCTATCCGCTGACCATCAGCTTTGCGATCGGTGCTGCGGGCGCCCAGATGGCCGCCGCAAGCGCCCGCTCGATGCTGGCGGTCGGGCTGGCGATCCTGATCCTGCCGGCGCTGCTTGGCCTGCTGGCGGATGCGGCCGGGCTGAGCCTCGCCCATCTCGCGATTCCGGTCTTGATGGCAGCTGCCCTGGCTTGCTTTGCCGTTGCCCGCCTCATGCAGCGCCGACGGCCCTCGGCCAAGAGGGGGCCGCTGCGGGAGGATGCTTGCGCCTCCGGCCCGTGATCGCATGGCGGGCGCGGCGCTGCACCTCGCGCTGCTAAACGTCCTGGGTCAGGCGGAAGATCGTGACTTCGGGGCGGACATTGAAGCGCACCCGCGCCTTGTGGCCAAGGCCGCGGTTGATGTACAGCCGGCGGCCGCCGCCGACGTCAAATTCGCCCGCCGAGTAGCGCCGGTTCTCGACCGACAGATAGGGGGCCGGCAGGAATGGCGGGCGGCATTGGCCGCCATGGGTGTGGCCGGACAGGATCCAACCATCGAAGGCGCCCCAGACGGGGCTGTCGGCATTGTCGGGGTTGTGGCTGAGGACCACCGCCGGCTCGCCGCTCTGGCAGGTGGCGAGGATCGGCCCCGGATCGAAGTTCGGGCCCCAGCGGTCATCCAGGCCGATCAGGCGCAGGCCGTCGACGTCGATCGCGCCATTGCGCAGAAGGGTCAGGCCGGAGCGGGCCAGGATCTGCTCCAGGCTTTCGGCGAAGTTGCAGCAGTCCCAGCTGGGCCCGTAATCATGGTTGCCCCAGATGCCGACCGTCGCGAGCCGGCCCTGGGGCAAGTCGGCATAGACGCTCGCGGCCTGGCGCAGCACGTCAGAATCATAGGTGATGAAGTCGCCGGTCACGGTCACGATGTCCGGCTGCAGCGCCTGGACCTGCCGGAACACGCCGCGCAGATAGTCCGGGTCGACCTGCGGCCCGACATGGATGTCGCTGAGCTGGACCAGGGTCTTGCCGACCAGGCCGTGCGGCAGATTGCGCACCGGCATCGGCCGGACGACGTAGTCGACCCAATGCGGCTCGATGCCCCAGGCATAGCCGCTGCCCAAGGTCGCGGCCGTTACGGCGGCCCCGGCGGTCTGCAGCAAGCGGCGACGATTCAGCATGGCAGCCCTCAAGTCCTCTACGCTCCCCATAGTAGATCGGGATAGGTTACGGCTTGATAACTCCAGCTACGGCTTTTGCTGCAATGCGGGATGCCGCACTGCACAAACCGATCGGCGACTGTGGCCTGGCGGATACAACCATGGCGGACCAGCCCGACCAGCATCTGGCGGACCGGAGGGTGCGCTGCTCGCCCGGTGCCGCCACGTTCGTGCAGGATCCCTATCCGGCGTACCATCGGATGCGCGCGCACGGGCCGTGCTTCTACTGGGAGGACTATGGCCACTGGTGCTTTCCCGGGTTTGGCGAGGTCAACCAGATCCTGCGCGATCGCCGGTTTGGCCGGGCGCTGTCATCTGAGGACGGGGCCGCAGCCACCGCGCTGCCGCCGGTCCCGGAGCATTTGCGGCCATTTTACGAGCTCGAAGCCTGCTCGATGCTGGAGCTGGAGCCGCCCGCGCATACTCGATTGCGCGGTTTGGTCAATCGCGCCTTCGTGTCTCGGCGGATCGAGGCGCTGCGCGGCCGGATCGAGCAATTGGCCCACCAGCTGATCGACGGCTTTGCCGAGCAGCACGAGGTCGAGCTGCTGGCGGCCTATGGCGAGGTCATCCCGGTGACGATGATCGCCCTGCTGCTGGGCGTGCCGGCCGCCATGGCGGATCAGCTGCTGCGCTGGTCGCATGCCATGGTCGCCATGTACCAGTTCCAGCGCGACCGTGCGATCGAGGAGCAGGCGGCCGCGGCCGCGAGCGCTTTTGCCGGCTTCATGCGGGGCTATGTCGAGGAGCGCCGCCAGCGGCCGGAAGATGACCTGATCAGCCATCTGATCGCGGCCGAGGCGGCCGGCGACCGGCTGTCGACCGACGAGCTGATCAGCACCTGCATCCTCCTGCTTAATGCCGGCCACGAGGCGACCGTCCATGCCATCGGCAATGGCGTGAAGGCGCTGTTGGCGGCTGAGCTGGATCCGGCAGCTTGGCTGAGCACGCCGGCGCGCATCGAAGCCTTGGTCGAGGAGCTGCTTCGCTTCGATCCACCGCTGCATCTGTTCAAGCGCCATGTCCTGGCCGATCTCGAACTGGGCGGCCAGGTTTTCCGGCGCGGCGAGGTGGTGGGGCTGCTGCTGGGGGCGGCAAACCATGATCCGGCCCGCTTCGCGGCACCGGAGCGGCTGGATCCGGAGCGCGGCGGCCGCGGCCATCTGGCGTTTGGCGCGGGCCTGCATTTCTGCCTGGGCGCGCCCCTGGCCCGGCTGGAGCTGCAGGTGGTCCTGCCGGTGCTGCTGCGCCGGCTGCCGGGTCTGCGCCTGGCCGGGCGGCCCCATTATGCCGACCGCTACCATTTCCGTAGCTTGGCGCGGCTCGATCTGGTCTGGTGAGGCCAGCGCCGAGCAGCTATGGCTCAGCCGCGCCGCCAGACGCAGGTTTTGGCGCAGCCACGGTTTCCCGTGGCCGGCGGGGATATCACATGGCGCGGCAATGGTTGTAGCCTTTGCCTGGCGCATGGTCGGAGGCTGGCCGGGCCGGTCGTTGGCCAACCGGGCTTGGCTGTCGGCCAACCGGCCAGGCGGGTCGTGCTGGGCCGGATCAGGCCATCCGAGCGGAGAGCCCCATGTCGTTGCGAGCCTGCCTTGGTGTCGTTCTGCTGACCCTCGTCAGCGGCTGCGTCAGCCTGCCCGCGGACCTGCCGGACACTGGTTTTGCCCCAGGCGCGGTGACCCAGCGCGTCATTTCAAGCTACTACGCGCAGCATGCCAGCGAGGACTACGGCCGCTGCAATCGGCCCTATTTCGATGCGATCACCAAGGTCGACGTGGTCCAGGACGCGGCGGACCGCCTGGTCCTGGATGTGCGCTACGCCTATCTCGACCGCCTGCAGGACGACGTCAGCAGCTTCAACGCCGATGACGG
>CADEGR010000139.1:11498-11699 GCA_902826935.1 uncultured Alphaproteobacteria bacterium
TTCGGTCGCAGCGGCGAGGGCTGCACGGGCTTCGAGGGCCGCCAGTTCGCCGTGAGCAAGGCGGGCGGCGGCCTGCAGGTGATCGACATGACCGGGCCGGTGCGGGGCGGCAGCGGGCCAGGCAATGTGACGCTGGGCGGCCAGGTCCGGGTGGGTGTCGGCGGCCGGATGGACTAGGTCATGTTGACAATCAGCATTGAC
>CADEGR010000140.1:0-8084 GCA_902826935.1 uncultured Alphaproteobacteria bacterium
GGGGTGGGGGCGGGGGTGGTGGATGCTGGCAGGGCGGATGCTGCGCTGATCCTGGGCGATCGGGGCGGCAAGGGCGGGGGCCTCGGCGAAGGGTCGGCTCGGCGGCGGCGGGGTGCCGGCCATGACCAGGGGGGCGAAGCTGTCGTGGTCGGCCGCGTCCGCCCGCAGTGCCAGGCTGCTGATCGGGCCGGCCAGGCCGGAGCCGGTCAGCGTCGCCTGATCCCAGGCGATCGCGGCACGGCCATAGATCTCGGCCAGCGTGCCGCGGCTGACCACCGCCAGGCGGTTGCCCGCCGCGACCCTGATCTCGAGCGCGTCGAGCCCGATCACATGCTCGGCGGTGGGCAAGGTCATGTCGGTCTGATGGCGCTCGGCAAAGGCCGCAGCTTCAGCGTCGGTGATCGCGCGGGTGGTGAGCGCGATATCGGCATCGCCTTCCAGCAGGGCGGCAAGGGCAGCCGTGCTGTCGCTGCGATAGAGCTCGATCTGCGGGACCGGCTGGCCGCCGCTCGCAGGCCTGGCCAGGCGCAGCCGGCGCTCGCGCGGCTTGTCCGGGGTGGCACTCTCGACCAGCTCGATGCCCAGGTCGCCGGCAGCACCAACCTGGCTGCGCAGGAAGGCGCGCGCGAGATCTGGTGCCAGGACCTCGATCGGCAGGCTGGCGCCGTTCAGGCGCAGCGTGGTCGTCGGCCAGGGCAGCGGCTCGGCCAGGCTCGGGCTCGCCGGCTGCAGCGGCGAGGTCGGCGGCGCCGGTGCCGGCCTGGCCTGCTCGGCCGGCGGCGGGGCGCCGTGCGGCAAGCGCCGGACCGGCAGGTCGATCCGGCCGCTGGACGCGATGAAGCTGCCGTCCAGGCGCTCCAGCTTGGCGAATGCCATGACGCCCTCGCCGGTCTGGTAGAAGGCGGTCTGGACCAGCACGCTGTCAGGCTCGGTGCGGCCCAGCGCCGCAGTCAGGTCGGCCAGGCCTTGGGCCGGCGTGGCCGCGCCCGTCAGGTCCCGCAGCTGGTAGCGGCACCCTTTGCCGAAGGCGGTCGCCTGGAAGCCCTGGATCACGGCCTCGCCGTAGGCGCGCAGGCTGGCCGGGCGCAGCAGCGCGGCACCGCTGGCATCCAGCACCACCTGGACGACGCAGCTCGCGGCCGGCTCCTGGAACTCGGTCAGGCTGGCAGCGATCAGCGCCCCGGTCTGCTGCAGCCGGTCGGGCTCGGACAGCTCGAAGGTCGGAGCGGACTTGGCGACCGCCGGCCAGGCCAGCAGCCAGACCAGCAGCCATGCCAGACCGAGCAGGCCCCGCCGGCGGCGGCGGGCGCCGCCTGAGGACCGAACCCGCAGCAAGTGGCCTCTGGCGCCTGACCGCATCCGCCATCATCTCCGCAGGCTAGCGGCGGGCCTAAGCGACCGCATGGCGGCGGCCAGCCCGCATTGCCGATCACATCTGTCGAAATCAAAGGATCTGCCGCAGCGCCCCATGGCGTGCTGCAGACCATCCCGGCGCACCCTATTGCAACTTACCGGCTAGTCCGGCGCAGGGTCAAGGCGAGGTCCGGGCCGGTGCCTCCGGCAGATCGACCGCCACCGGCACGGCCGGATGCCGGGCCAGCCACCACAGCAGCAGCAATGCCGGCACGCCGGCCAGCGTCGAGAGCAGGAAGAAGTTGATCCAGCCCACGCCCTCGGCCAGGAAGCCGCTGGTGGGCACGAAGACGAACTTGGCGAGCAGGTTCATGAACGAGGTCAAGAGCGCATATTGGACGGCTGTATAGTGCCGGTTGCAGAGCGAGGCGAGGTAGGCGACGAAGGCGGCCGTGCCCATGCCGCCCGACAGGTTCTCGATCAGGATCGTGGCGTGGAACAAGGCGTAGTCGGCGCCGACATGGGCCTGCAGCGCGAACATCAGGTTGGAGGCCATCATCAGCACGCCGGCGATCCACAAGCCAGGCAGGATGCCTTTCCGGTAGATCAGGATGCCGGCCAGATAGGCGCCCAGGAAGGTCACGAAGAAGCCGAACGTGCCGGACACCCAGGCGATCTGGCTCTTGCTGAACCCAACCTCGAGATAGAACGGGTTGGCCATCAAGGTCAGCAGCACGTCGCTCGCCTTGTACAGCGAGATGAAGGCCAGGATCGTGGCCGCCAAGCCGGCGCCGTTGCGCTCGAGAAAGTCGCGAAACGGCGCGACCACGCCCTGGCGAAAGGCCGGTGCGGCGCCGAACAGGGCGCTCACGGCGAGCAGGCCAGCCGCGAGCGCCAGCCCCGCCGCAACGCCCGGCCAGATGCCGAACTCGCCGCCCACCACCAGCGCCAGGAACAGACCGAGCAGCGGCGCCAGCCATTGGCCGTATTGCCGGCCGGCCTGCGATGCCACCTCCGCCGGTGGCGGTGCCGCGGCCTGATCGGGCGGGGGCGGCTCGGCGCAGAGCAAGGTGGTGCCGACCCCCACCAGCATGGTCAGCGCCATGACGGCATAGGCGGTGCTCCAGCCGGCCACATCGGCGAGGTAGAGCGCCCCGGCCCCAGCCAGCCACATGCCGATCCGATAGCCGGTGACATAGTTGGCCGAGCCGGCCGCCAGCAGCTCCTCCGGCAGGCTTTCGATCCGGTAAGCGTCGATCACGATGTCCTGGCTGGCCGAGCAGAAGGCGACCAGGCCGGCAAACAGGGCGGTCAGCAGCAGATTCTCGCCGGGCTGGGTCTGGCCCAGGCCGAAGATCGCGGCGATCAGCGCCAGCTGGGTCAGCAAGAGCCAGCCCCGGCGCCGGCCCAGCCGGCCAGCCAGCCAAGGTGCTGGCAGCTGATCGATCACCGGCGCCCACAGAAACTTCACGCTGTAGGGGGCGATCACATAGCCGAACAGGCCGATCGTGCCCTTGTCGATGCCGCTCTCGGTCAGCCAGGCCGAGAGCGTCTTGATCACCAGCAGCAGCGGCAGGCCGGCGGCGAAGCCGAGAAACAGGATCGCGATCACCCGGCGGTCCAGATAGACCGCGAGACCGCCGGCCACCGAGGCGGCGGGTGGTGCCATGGCTTCGCCCGGCTCTGCTGGCGCGCCGCTCGTGGCCATGCCCCTCCAGGGTCCCTAAAAGCGACAGGCCGGCACCTCGCGGCCCGGCCTGCGCAGGGTTGCCGGCAGACGCCGCTCGCTAGAAGAAGCGCTCCGGCACGTTGATGATGTCGCCCGGCAGCACCTGGGTGGTGGGGCCAGCCGAGAAGCGCTGGCCCTCGGCGCCGCCCCGCGTGATCGTGATGCTGGTCTGGCTGGCCCGGTAGCTGTAGCCGCCCGCCAGGGCCACGGCATTCACCACCGTCATGCCGTTGACATAGGGGTAGCTGCCGGGTTGGTTGACCTCGCCGATGATGTAGAACGGCCGGTAGTTCAGAACCTCCAGGCCGACCTGGGGATTGACCAGATAGCCGCCATCCTTGAGCGACTGCTCGATATCGCTCTCAAGCTGCCGCGAGGTCTTGCCGCCGGCCTTGATCTCGCCGATCAACGGCAGCGCGAAGTCGCCCGAGCCGTCGAGCTCGAATTCACCCGATAGATCCTCATGGCGGAACACCGTGACCCGGACGCGGTCGCCCGGACCAAGGGTGTAGCCAGCGGCGACGTCCTGCACGGCCTGCGGGTTGGTGGCACCGCCGGCCGCCCCGGCGGTGCTCGTCGGCGGCGGCGCATCGGACGAGAACGAGCAGCCGGCCAGGCCAAGCAGGCTGAGGGCCAGCGCCATGACGGCAAGAGGACGAGATCCGATCATAATAGCCTATCTCCGCTGCCCAACCCAGAATCTGCGCAAATCAAACCTGCCGCCCTCAAAATCACGGGAGGCCGCGGGTCACCCCGCCGCCGACACCCGTCGCGGCCTGGTCCGGCTTGCTGCGGATCCTTGGCGCCGCCGATCGTAGCGCAACGCCTTACAGACGCGCAACGAAACCAACCGTGAAGCGGTTCTCCGTAAAGTCTTCGCCGGCCTCGGTGGAGTCGCGATTGGCGAAGCGGTACTGGCCTTCCAACGACAGGTTGCGATTGAGCAGGTAGGTGATGCCGCCGCCCGCGATGATCGTGTCATCGGTGCGGTCGTCATCCTGGAACTCGTCGTTGCTGTACTGGGCATTGCCGTTCAGGAGCACGTTGCGCAGCAGCTCGTGGTCGACCGTCACGCCGACCGTGGTGACCTGGTTGCTGGACGCGCCGCCCTGGGCCGTCGGCTCGAAGTCACGGGTGCCCTCGAGCGTGATCGTGGTCAGCTGGGTGATGTTCCAGGCAAGGTTGGCGCCGAACGACACGCCGGTCGCGTCATCGAAGGCGTCATCCTCGAACTGCTGGACGCGATAGCCGACGAAGGCTTCGCCGAACAGGAGCGCGGTCAGATCGACCGCGGTGCCGAGGCGCGCCTCGTAGCCGTGCGAGCCACGCTCGATGCCGTTGTCGTCGAACTGGTCGTCGCGGTCATCGACGTTGTAGCGCAGCTCGACGAAGGTGTTGATGCGCGGCGAGAGCAGGTAGCCGCCACGCAGGAACAAGTCATAGACGTTGCCGTCCAGGTCCTCCTGCGCCGCATCGTCGAAGGTGGTCCGGAAGGCCTGGCCGCGGATCCCGACATTGACCCGGTTGAACTCCTGGGTGAAGCCCAGGGCGCCGCCATAGCGCAGGGTCGGCACGATGTCGCCATCGCCGATGTCCTCGGGATCGTCGCGGCCCTCGTGGCCCCGCTCGATCAGCGCCTCGGCGGTGGCGGCCGCCTGCCGGGTCACGTCGAGGCGGCCCTCGCCGCTCAAGGACACGTCCTCGAAATCTTCGCTGTCTTCCTCGAGATGGCGGGCAATGTCCGCTGCGGCGGTGATCGCCAGCGCGTGGCGCGACCATTGCGACTGGGCAGTGACCTCCGGCTGGACCTGGGCCACGAAGTCGGACTGCTCGTCGTCCTCCTCGAGGGCCACGTTGTCGGAATAGCTGCCCAGCACCTCGACCTGGGGCCGGATCAAGAAGGCGCCGGCGCGGATGCCGAGCGGATCGTATTCCGGCCGCGGCCGGGTCTCCACAGTGACATTGGGCTCGGGCTCTTGGGCCAGCGCCAGGTCAATCGCGCAGACTGATAATGCCGTCGAGCTGACGAGCAGGAGTCGAACCATCCGAGGGGTCACAGAGCGTCTCCTCACGCAAGATGCCAGCCCGGGCATCGGGGCAACGCATGGGTCAGTTGGCGGGTTATAGCTCCAGCACGGACAGCGGCAAACCCTACTGGCGCGTTTGTTGACCGAGCTGCGACATCGTTGCAACAGTATTGCGGCGGCGCTACGCTTGCTGGCCGTTAAGGCACGCTTGGCCTGGCTTGGTCAAGGCTTGGGCAATCGACCGGCGAGGCTGAGTTCTTGGTTGAAAGACTCAACCTTTGCGCTAGGCTGGCCTGCGCCTTGCATCGTCTTCCCCTGGCCCGCCGGAGCCGATAAAAAGACTGTGAGAGCTAGCTAGGTAAACGTTTTTTTGCCAATGCGCGTGCTACATCATGGTTGACCGATCCCCGGTCCAGGCCACGCCGCCGCCCGACTGACGAAGTTCGAGACTTGCTACGCACCCTGTTCAAACGTCCCGTCGAGCTCGAAGCCGCCTCTCGGCCGCTGGTCCAGGGCTTGCCGTCCTGCGTGCCGCCGGGCTTGTGCGTCTACGCGATCGGTGACGTGCATGGCCGCTCGGACCTGCTCGACGAGATGCACCATCTGATCCTGGCCGACAGCGACCAGCTGACGCCCGGCACCGAGAAGGTGCTGGTCTATGTCGGCGACTACGTCGATCGGGGCCTGGAGAGCAGCGACGTGCTCGACATGATGATCGAGGACCCGCTCCCGGATTTCCACTCGGTGCATCTGGTCGGCAACCATGATGCCTGGTTCCTGTCGTTCATGGTCGATCCGACCATCGGCGCCAGCTGGCTGCGCTACGGCGGCGATGCCACCTTGCAGAGCTACGGCGTGCGGATCGGCACGATCCACGACGATATCGGCTATTTCCGGGAGCTGCAGGCCGATCTCAAGGAGCGGGTGCCGGCCGAGCATGTCGAGTTCCTGAAGAGCCTCGAGCTGACCTACGAGATCGGCGACTATCTGTTCGTCCATGCCGGCGTGCGGCCGACCGTGCCGCTCGACAAGCAATCGCCGGACGACCTGTTGTGGATCCGCGAGCCGTTCTTGAGCTGCACCGCCGACCTCGGCAAGATCGTGGTGCATGGCCATACCGTCGAGGCTGGCCCGATGGTGCGCATGAACCGGATCGGCATCGATACCGGCGCCTGCTGGACCGGCTGCCTGACCTGCGTCGCCCTTGAAGAAGACCGCTACCGCTTTCTCCGCACCGGTGGCCGCGCTATGGTCGGCCTCGCCCGCTGAGCGGCAGGCGGCTCGGGCGGGTCCGCGCGCGCCACCGGCCAAGCAACTGGCCGGCCCGCGCGCGGCAACCGCAAGAAGCATCGTAAGGGGCGCTGATGGCCGGCGGTGGCATGAACATTCTGGTAACCGGTGGTGCTGGCTATATCGGCAGCCATGTCGTCATGGCGCTGCTCGAGGCCGGCCACCGGGTCATCGTCTACGACAATCTGTCGACCGGCTTTGCCTGGGCGGTCCAGAACACCGAGCTGGTGGTCGGCGACCTCGCCGACCGGACGGCGCTGGCCGCGGTATTCGAGCGCCAGAAGTTCGACGCGGTGATGCATTTCGCGGCCAATATCTGGGTCGGCGAATCGGTCCGCGAGCCGGTCAGGTACTACCGCAACAATGTCTGCAACGCGCTGAACCTGTTCGAGCTGGCGGCCCAGCACGCGGTCGGCGCCGTGGTCTTCTCCTCGACCGCCGCGGTCTACGGCGAGCCCGGGGCGGCGCTGCTCGACGAGAGCCTGCCGCCGGCGCCGATCAATCCCTATGGCGCCTCCAAGATGATGACCGAGCGGATGCTGCAGGACATCGCCGTCAGCGGCGACCAGCGCTACGCCATCCTGCGCTACTTCAATGTCGCCGGCGCCGACCCGGACGGCCGGATCGGCGAGGCCACGCCGGACAACCGCCATCTGATCAAGGTCGCCTGCGAGGCGGCCTTGGGCCTGCATCCTTATCTGATGATCAACGGCACCGACTACCCGACCCCGGACGGCACCTGCATCCGCGACTATATTCATGTGGTCGACCTCGCCCGCGCCCATGTCGAGGCGCTCGACTATCTGCGGGCGGGCGGCGACTCCTTGATCTGCAACTGCGGCTACGGCCATGGCCTGAGCGTGCGCCAGGTGGTCGATGCGGTGCGCCGGGTCACCAAGGTCGACATCCCGGTCAAGGAAGGGCCGCGCCGGCCGGGCGATCCGCCGGCGCTGGTCGCCAGCAATGCCCGGATCCGGCGGGTGCTGGGCTGGATGCCGCGCTATGACGATCTGGATCAGATCGTGGCGAGCGCCTGGCGCTGGGAGCAGAGCCTGCAGGCTGGCGGGGGTGCTCCCCCGGCCGGGCGCTCGGCCGGCGCCGACCACGAGCCGCGCCGCTGGTCGGGTGCCTGAACCAGGGCGGCCGCGCTGTCGCCAGCACGCCTTCGCTTTCTGCCTGCTGACCTGCCTAGCCTGGTCAGGTGCTGCGGCACCTGCCGCTGGCCAGGCGGCAGGGCGTGCGCCGACCGCCGAGCCGTCGGCCGACGCGCCGGCTGATCCGGCCGCCGAGCAGGAGAACCGGGTCCGGTTTCGCGGCGTCGAGGGCGAGCTGCGCACGCTGCTCCAGCAGGTCTCGCAGACCTGGCGCCTGGCGCTGACCGAGCCGGTCGGCGGCAGCCGGCTGCGCCGTCGGGCCGAGGACGATCGGCCGGCGCTGCTGCAGGCGCTGCAGTCGCGCGGCTACTACGATGCCACGCTCGCGCTCGCGATCGACAGCCAGGCGACGCCGGAGCGGGTGACCTTCCGGATCACGCCGGGCCCGGTCTACCGCTTCGCCCAGGGCCGGATCGAGAGCCAGCCGGCGGCGCCGCCGGCGCTGCGGCTGCCCGAGCCGGCGGCCCTCGGCCTGGTCGCCGGCGAGCCGGCGCAGGCCCGCACCGTGATCGACGCCGAGACCGCGTTGCT
>CADEGR010000140.1:8184-10083 GCA_902826935.1 uncultured Alphaproteobacteria bacterium
TGTTCAGCACGGTCAGGATCGAGCTCGGCCAGACTCCAAACGCCGACGGCCGGCTGCCGGTCACGGTCGTGGTCAGCGAGCGCAAGCACCGCTCGATCGAGGTCGGCGTGCGCTATCGCAGCGACGAGGGGCCGGGCGGCAATATCGGCTGGGAGCATCGCAACTTCCTGGGCGGCGGCGAGCTCGCCCGGTTCGCGCTGGATGCCTCGCCGCTCGGCCTGAAGCTGACCGCCGATGGCCGCGAGCCGGATTTCCTCAAGCGCGGCCAGGCGCTGGTCCTGGGGGCTCGGATTGCCGACGAGAACACCGATGCCTTTAGCAGCAACTCGATCGGCGGCTCGATCGGCCTGCAGCGCGAGCTGGCCAAGGGCATGTCGGCCGGCCTGGGCGTCGGCTATCGGATCGCCGAGGTCGAGCAGAACGGCGATACCGAGACCTTCGGCCTGTTGTCCTTTCCGGCGGATTTCGCGCTCGACCGCAGCGACGATCTGCTCGATCCGACCCGCGGCGGCCGCTTCACGGTGCGCAACGAGCCGTTCGTCGACACCTTCAACCAGGGCCTCTACTTCGACAAGGTGTCCCTGGCCTATCGCCATTATCTCAAGGTCTCCGATCAGCCCTGGCTGGTCCTGGCCGGGCGGACCGCGCTCGGCTCGATCTTCGGCGCGGCGCGGGACGATCTGCCGGCCGACGAGCGCTTCTATGCCGGTGGCGGCGGCTCGGTGCGCGGCTTTGCCTTCCAGCAGGCAGGCGAGCTGGACGCCCAGGACGATCCGATCGGCGGCCGCTCGCTGCTAGAGCTGTCGGTCGAGCTGCGCACCCGCTTCACCGAGACCATCGGGGCGGCCATGTTCGTCGACAGCGGCGCTGCCTTCGAGGCGACCTACCCGGACTTCTCCGAGCCGCTCCGGGTCGGCGTCGGCGGCGGCCTGCGCTATTTGAGCCCGATCGGCCCGATCCGGTTCGATGTCGGCGTGCCGCTGAACAAGCGCGACAGCGACGACCCCTTCCAGATCTATATCAGCCTGGGCCAGGCGTTCTAGAGATTGCTTTTTCTTCCAAGTATTCAACTGTAACGGTAAAGCCGTCGATTGACGGCCAGCAAAGTCGATTGCCCGTTTGGCCGCCATGCGTCACATGTCTATAGTTAAGGTAGAAATTGAGGCGATGGGATCATGTCCGCCATGGATCAGCCTGGTGCCATGCCGCCGGATGCCGAGAAGCGCAAGCTGCTGGCCGGGCTCGCGCTGTTCGAGCGGCTGGCGGCGGATGAGCTGGAGCGCTTGATCGCCTATGCCCGCTGGAGCCGGCAGCGTGCTGGCGCGGTGCTGTTCCGCAAGGGCGATCCCGGCACGGCCTTGTTCGTGGTCCGGCGCGGCCGGGTCAAGGTCTGCACCCATTCGGAGGATGGCCGGGAGCTGGTCATCGCCTTGATCGGGCCGGGCGAGATCTTCGGCGAGATCGCGGTGCTCGACGAGAGCGATCGGACCGCCGATGCCGTCGTGCTCGACGATTGCGAGCTGCTGGTGCTGGAGCGGCGCGACCTCGTGCCGTTTCTGCTGCAGCATCCGATCGCCAGCGTGCGCATGCTGGCGGGCCTCGCCAAGACCGTGCGCCGGACCACCCAGTTCCTCGAGGACGTCGCGTTCCTGGAGGGGCAATCCCGTCTGGCGCGCCGGCTGGTGCGGCTCGCCGAGTTCGTCGGCAAGGACGTCGGCGACGGCCTGCAGATCGACATGGCGCTGTCGCAGCAGCAGCTTGGCAACATGGTCGGCATGACCCGCGAGAGCGTCAACAAGCATCTCGGCCACTGGCGCGACGAGGGCTGGATCAGCTGGGAGCGGAGCTACTACAAGATCCGCGATCTGGAAGCGCTGCGCCGCCTCTAGCGCCTGCTGG
>CADEGR010000140.1:10183-11615 GCA_902826935.1 uncultured Alphaproteobacteria bacterium
AGCTACTACAAGATCCGCGATCTGGAAGCGCTGCGCCGCCTCTAGCGCCTGCTGGAACTGGCTGCTGGCGGCACTTGTCCTATATAAGGTGACCCCGCGCCGCCCTTGGCGCCCGCCGCTGCAGCGCAGCAAGCAGAGGCCATGCTCCGCATCCTTGCCCATACCGGCCGCTTTGTGTTGTTCGCCCTGCTTGGCCTGGGCCTGCTGCTGGCGGCCGTCTTGGGCGTGGCTCAGACCGGACCGGGCCAGCGCCTGATCGCAAGCGGGCTGAGCCGGCTGCTGTCGAGCGAGGCGGCCCCGGTCACGGTTGCTGGGTTGCATGGCCTGCTGCCGGTGGTGGTCGAGCTGGAGCGCGTCACGCTCGCCGACCAGGCCGGCGTCTGGCTCGCGGTCGAGGATGCCAAGCTCGCCTGGTCGCCCAGTGCCCTGCTCCGCGGGCGTCTGCAGATCGACGGCGTCCGGGCCGGCCGGGTCCGGCTCGAGCGGCTGCCGCCAAGCGCGCCGGCAGCCGAGCCGAGCGAGCCGTTCCGTCTGCCTGAGCTGCCCGACTATCTGCCGCTGATCACCCTCGAGCGGCTGGCGATCGATCGACTCGAGCTGGCGCAGCCGGTGCTGGGCCAGCCTGCCAGCTTTACCGCCGACGGTCGGATCGCTGCCAATCCGGATGGCCAGAGCCTGGCGCTCGATCTGGCCCTGCGCCGGGTCGACCAGCCGACCGCCCAGGCCAGTCTGCAGGCGACCTTGGGCCTGCGGCCGGCCAGCCTCGCCCTGAACCTGACCGCCAAGGAGCAGGGCGGGCTGATCGCCGGGATCGCCGGCCGCCCGGAGGTTACCGGCCTCGATCTAAGTCTGGCCGGCGCCGGGCCGCTCACTGCCTGGTCCGGCCGTCTGACCGCCGCGGCGCCCGGCCTGGCCCGCACCGAGCTGGATCTGACGCTGCAGGCCGAGGCCCAGCCGCGCCTGGCGATCCGCGGCGGTGTCTGGCCCGCCGCCGGCCTGCTCCCGCAGGGCACCGGGCCGCTGCTCGGCGAGCGGCTGGATCTGGCTCTGGCCGCGGTCCAGACCGGATCGCAGCAGCTGTCCGTGGAGCAGCTCGAGCTGACCGCTGCCGGCGGCCAGCTGCGGGGCCAAGGTGAGCTTGACCTCGACGCCCAGACCTTCGCGCTCGACGCCGCTGCCAGCCTGCCCGATCTGGCCTTGGCCAGCGACCTGGCCGGTCAGAAGCTGGCGGGGTCCGCTCAGCTCAATGCCACCGCCGCCGGCCCGCTGGCCCAGCCCAAAGGCCAGCTGACGCTCGCCGCCGACGGGCTGCAGCAAGGCGAGCTGAGCCTGCAGCAGCTGGCGGCGACCCTCGATTGGCAGGCGCTGGCGCGGCTCGACCGCGCCGATGCGGCGCTCCGGCTCGCGGCACAGGGCCGGCTCGACGGTCTGG
>CADEGR010000141.1 GCA_902826935.1 uncultured Alphaproteobacteria bacterium
TGGTGCCGTTCAGGCTGGTGCCGTTCAGGCTGGTGCCGTTCAGGCTGGTGCCGTTGAGGCTGGTGCCGTTGAGGCTGGTGCCGTTGAGGCTGGTGCCGTTGAGGCTGGTGCCGTTCAGGCTCATGCCGTTGAGGTTCTCGCCATTCAAGCTCTCGCCATTCCCGGCCAGCTTGGCCTCGGCGAGGCTGGCGGTGGCGAGGAGCGCGGCGGCGGCGGCGACCAAGATCTTCGACATCGAGACTCCATCCGACCAGTTGATCCAGGCGCGCAGCCTAGCCGAGCGGTGCGCCCGCTGGCTGTGATCGAGCGCACAGCTTCGGCCGCGATTGCGTGCAACAGCAGCGCCATGGTAATTTTCGACAAATACTCCAGATCACAGTCGGACAACCCGCCCCATGCGCCGCTCCGCCCTCGCTGTTGTGCCGCTCTGCCTGCTGCTGGCGTCCTGCGCCTCGATCATGAAGGGCGGCCGGGAGGAGCTCAGGGTCGAGACCGGCGAGCAGAAGGCCACCGTCACGGTCTTCGACGAGAACAATGCCGTGATGTATTCGGGCGAGGCGCCGGCGACGATCCCGCTCAACACCGGCGACGGCTATTTCGGCAGCAAGGACTACACGGTCAAGATCACGCCCGAGGGCCAGCGGGAACAGGTCGTCGCGGTGCCGACCTCGCTCAGCTGGTGGTACCTGCTGGGCAACGTGTTCAACGCCGGGCTCGGCTATTTCCTGGTCGATCCGACCACCGGCGCCATGTGGACCCTCGATCGCAACCTGATCACCACGGCGCCCGGCCCGTCGGCCGAGGGCTAGCAGCCGATCAGTCGAACGGCCGGCCGCGCCCGGCCGGTGCCGGCTCGGCTGCCGGCTGCGGTCGGCGGCTGAAGGCGACATAGACCGCCAGCAGCGCCACCGCCAGCGCATACCAGGTCAGCGCATAGTGCAGGTGGTTGTTGGCGAGCTCCGGCACGGTCTGGCCGCCTTGCGGCAGGCCGCCCGGATTGGGCGTGGCATCCGCCTCGATCACCAGCGGCAGCAGGTCCAGACCGAGCCGGGCGCGCAGCGCCGGCAGGTCATAGGTGAACCAGCGGCTGCGCGCCGGATCGTTGGTTGCGGCGAACCAGCCGGGCCGGTCCGCGCCGCGATAGCGGGCGATGCCGTGGATGGTCACCAGCCCGGCCAGCTGGCCGTCCGTCCGGGTCTGCGGCTCGCTCCGGTCCTCCGGCACCCAGCCGCGATCGACCAGCAGCGGCGGCCCATCGGGCCGGATCAGCGGCGTCAGAATCGCGTGGCCAAGCCGGCCGCCCTCGGCGCGCGCGCCAAAATGCTGCTCCAGATCATGCCGGAAGCTGCCGGTGACCTCGACCTTGCGAAAATCGAAGGCCTGCCAGTCGGGCGCATTGGCCGGCAAGGGCGCCGGCGGCGCCGCGAGCTTGGCGGCGCGCGCCGCGATCAGCGCTTCCTTCCAGCCGAGGCGCTGCAGCTGCCAGCTGCCGAGCCCGACCAAAAGCGCGATGCCGAGCAGGGTCGCGAGCGTCGGCCAAAGGCTCGGCCGGAAGCTGGCTTTGGGAATGGCGGCCATGGGGGAGTTGCGCCTGCGGCTGGGCTCTTTTGCCGATCCGGCCACCTTGCCGGGCGGCCGGATCGGCGACGGCTAACGTCGGCTCGGGATGCGGCCGGCGGCTCAGGCCAGCGCCACCCGGACCGGCACGTTGTTGCGGGTGGCGTTGGAATAGGGGCAGACCTGGTGAGCCTTTTGCACCAGCGCCTCGGCCAGGGCGCGCTCCATGCCGGGCAAGGCGACCTTGAGGCCGACATCGAGGCCGAAACCGCCCTCGGAGCGCGGGCCGATGCCGACATCGGCGGTCACCGTGGCATCGTCCGGCACCTTGATCTTGTCCTGGCTGGCGACGAACTTGACCGCGCCCAGGAAGCAGGCGGCATAGCCGGCCGCGAACAGCTGCTCGGGATTGTTGCCGGCGCCGCCGCCCCCGCCCATCTCCTTGGGCACGCTCAAGCTCACCTCGAAGCTGCCATCGGTGGTCCGGGCGCGGCCATCGCGGCCACCGGTCGCGGTCGCTTGGGTGGTGTAGACGACGTCGACGGGCATTTCGCTTCTCCCTGGCGATCAAGATCCTGGTTGGGCACCGCACCGGCGAGACCGGCGCGCGTGGCCACCATAGACCAGCTTGCCGCCGGCCTGAAAGCTGCGGGGCCAGAATCAAAATCGGCGGGCGCGATGCTCAGCGCCCGCCGCGAAGCGACAACCCGGCTTGTTATGCCTGCGGCAGCGCCGCAGGGATGCACTCAGACCAACGCTACTCGGACTGGACGTTCAGGATCTTCCAGTCCCGGCCATCTTGGATGTCCGGCGTCAGCTTGATCTGCTGCATGTCGCCATGCGGCGAAATTCGGCAAAGCTCGTAATGTCCGTCCGGTGTCGGACGCAGTTCGGCGTAGTGGTAGGGCGGCCAGTCGCGATGTCGGATCCGGCACCCTGAGCGAACTGCGGCAGCAAGCTGCATCGTAACGTCCCCCAACTAATCCTTCACGACACTTGTTTGGCTCGTAACTATGAACGCAGCCGCCAGATGAATCATGCACCAAAAATTTCAGCCGACCGTTCTTATGGTACGACTGATGCAACTATGCCACACAATCTACAAGTTAAATGGCTCAATGGCTGGATGAACCAGAAGAGTTGCGTTGAACCACCGGCAGGAACCGCCAAATTCTGCTAAAATTTGCGACGAGTTCAACAGTTGGCTGATTTGCCGCAGAGCGCGCCTGAAGCGCCGACGTCGATGGCCGGATGGGCATTCTTCTACTCACGCGGGATGCAATTCCATCAACCCCTTGTTGCGACGCAGCACAGGGTCGAGGGCGAAGCCGGGACGCCTAGCCGGCCCAGGACCAGCCGGCCGGGCTGCTCGGCTGCGGCCGCCAGCCGACGCCTTGCCGCCAGCTCGCGGGCTGCTGGCCGTCATAGGCCCGCCAGCGCGCCCGGCCGGCACCCTTGGCCGCATAGAGCGCGGCATCGGCATGCAGCTGCAGCTGCTCGGGATCGATGCCATGGTCCGGGCAAAGCGACAGGCCGATGCTGATATTGGCCTGGATCTCGCAGCCCTGGATCAGGCATGGCGCGGCAAAGCTCGCCAGGATCCGCTCGGCCAGCTGGGCGCCGCTCGCCGGGTCGAAGGCGGGTGCGGCCAGGACCGCGAACTCGTCGCCGCCGAGGCGGGCCACCAGATCGCAGACGCGCACGCTGGCGCGCAGCCGCCGCGCGACCTCGACCAGGAGGCCGTCGCCGATCAGATGGCCGAAGCTGTCATTGATCTGCTTGAAGCGGTCGACGTCGATCAGCATCAGCGCGAAGCGCATGCGCCGCCGGCCCGCGGCCGCGCGCAGCCGCTCGAACTCGCGCCAGAAATAGGCGCGGTTGGGCAGCTCGGTCAGCGGGTCGTGCAGGGCCCGATGCTCGATCGCGAGCTGGCTCCGCTTGCGCTCGCTGATGTCGATCATGATGCCGACCAGGCGCAGCGGCTGGCCGGCCGCGTCCCAGGCCATGATCCGGCCGAGCGCTGCCACCCACAGCCAGCCGCCATCCTGGCGCCGCTGGCGATGCTCGACCGAGAAGAACTCGCTCTGGCCCTGCAGATGCGCCGCCTGCGCCGCCTGCACCGCCGCCCGGTCGGCCGGATGGATCCGCGCACCGAGATCCGCAAGGCGATCCGGCAGCGTGCCGGGCGCATGGCCCAGCATGGTCGCCGCGCGGTCGTTGTAGGTCACGCGGCCGGCGGCCAGATCGATGTCGAACAGGCCGGCGCCGGCACCATGCAAGGCCAGGGCGAGCTGCTCGTGGCTGGCCGCCAAGGCGCCCAGCAAGGCGCGCTGCTGACCTTCGGCCGGCGCTGGCAAGGCGCTTGGCGGCGTCGCCGGCAACGGTCCGTCGGCGCGGTCGATCGCCGCGGCCGGCGCAGCACCGGCCGCCTCGGTCAGCACCGCCAGCAGCCAGGGCGCGCCGTGCCGCTGGTCGGGCAGCGGCTCCAGCGCGATCCGGGCCGGGTGCGGCCGCCCATGCTGGTCGAGCAGCAGGCACGGCAAGCTGCGGCAGGCAGCGCCCGCCGCCAGCATCTGGAGCACGGCCTGACGGGCCGGATCGGCCTCGCCGCCGCCCAGGAAGCGGGCAAAGGGCTGGCCGAGCACGGCCTCGCTCCGATAGCCGAGGCGATCCAGCCAATGGCGGTTGACATAGCGCAGGCAGCCAGCCTGATCGAGCAGCTGGACCATCGCCGGCAGCCGGTCATAGGCGGCGAGCGTGGCCACTTGAGCGGGCGCGCTGCCGGCTAGCTGCGGGCGCGCCGGGCCCTCGAGGTCCGGCTCGAGGTCGCCAGGTTCCAGCGACCAGGCATCATCCGGGTATCGGTCTGCCAAGGACACGGCATGCTTCCCCCAGGGTCGATCACCCACAGTCCGGCCCGGAGGGCCAGCGCAGCGCTCAACCTCAAAGCGTTTATTAATTGATACATCATCGCATAGACTATCCCGCGGCGGTTTGTCGAGAGGAAATCTCTAATTTAGTATAAGACTCTACTGTAAAACCTTGAATTGCATCACAAAGACCTCGCCCCATGGGCCGGGCCGGCGCGGCGACTGGTCGGGGCAATCTGCTTGACAGCGCCGGCAGCGCGAGGCTCCCTGACCCGCGGGCCGCAGCCTTGGCGGCCGAATGGGAGGTCGCATGGCATCGCCCCAGGCCGCGCTTGACCGGCACAACGAGGAGCTGTTCCGCTCGCCGATCCGGCGCCGCTGGCTGCTCAACCCGACCACGCTGCTGCGCCGCGATTTCGATGGCATCATCTACTCGACCAAGAACTCCGGCGCCCATTGGCTGCGCTACATGCTGGGCCTGATCCTGGCCGAGCTGCACGGGCTGGAGCCGCCGGAGCATATCAACAGCTTCAAGATCATCGGCCATCCGAGCCGCCATCCGCCGCAGCGGCCGGGCGTGCCGTCGATCGTCGCGACCCATTCGACCGCCCACCCGGCGCTCCGCCTGCGGCCGGTGTTCGCGCTCAATGGCCGGGCGCGCTATCTGATCCTGGTGCGCGACTTCCGCTCGATCCTCGTGTCGGTCTACGAGAAGTACTACGCCGCCAGCGGCGAGCCCGACTTCACGACCTTCCTGCACGGCAATCTGGTCGATCCCAAGGCGTATATCTGCGACCTCTGGGAGCTGATGCGCTTTGCCAATGAATGGGGTGCGGTGCTCGCCAAGCAGCCGGCGCGCTGCGAGCTGGTGCGCTACGAGGAGCTGGTGGCAGCGCCCGAGCCGGGCCTGCGCCAGATCTGCGGGTTCCTGCGGATCGAGGGCGTCAGCGACGGCTTGATCGCGCGGGTCGTGGCGCAGGCCAGCAAGGAGCAGATGCAGCAGCGCCTCGATCCCAACGAGCCCGCCTACCAGAACGTGGTGCGCACCGCCAAGCGGCCGGTGCTCGACTATTTCAGCGCCGAGGACCGGGCCTTCCTGCAGCGCACCACGGCGCGCCATCTGCGCCACGATTTCGGCTACGACTACCAGTCGGAGCGGCTGGGGCCGGTCGCTGCCGGGGCGCGCTCGACCGCCTGACCGGGCAGAGCGGCCGGCTCAGCTGCGCTGGAAGCGCCAGCGGCCAGCGGCGTCGATCTCGCGGGCGAGCCGGCCCTGGTGCATCAGGCAGTTCAGATGGGCCAGCGTCTCGCCCAGCGCGAAGGTCAGCTGATGGCTGTCCAGGCCGCGCGGGAACAAGGCCCCCATGACCTCGACCGCGGTCGCCGGCGCCCGGCACAGATCCAGGCATTCGGCCAGCCGCTGATTGTGATGCTCCCGCAGCTGGTCGATCCGGGCGTGCAGGCCGAAGAACGCCTGGCCGTGCGACGGCAGGGTCAGGCAGTCCGCCGGCAGCCGCCGGAACTCGGCCAGAGACGCCATGAACTCGCTGAGCGGATCGGCGTCGGGCTCGTAGCCCCAGACGCTGACATTAGGCGAGATCCTGGGCAGGATCTGGTCGGCGGCGATCAGGAGATTGCGCGACCCGCTATAGAGGCAGACCATTTCCGGGGCATGGCCGCGGCCGATCAGGACCTGCCAGGGATCGCCGTCGATCATCAGGGTCTGGCCGGCCTGCAGCCGCTGGTAGCTGGGCGGCGGCAGGACCACCCGGCTGCGGTAGAGATTGCCGCGCGCCGCCCGCTCGGCCACCGTGGGCTCGGCGAGGCCGGCCAGCCGGTCGAACTGGCGGCCCGCCTCGACGAAGCCGGCGCTGACATCGCGCGTCAGGCTCTGCCCGAACAGCCATTCGGTCCGGCTCGCCAGGAGCTGGGCGCCCGCTTCGGCGCAGAGCCAGCCGGCCAGGCCCAGATGGTCGGGATGGAAATGGGTGACCAGCAGCCGGTCGATCGACTGGCCGAGCAGGAAGCCCTCGCGCAGGGCCTGCCAGCGGGCCTGGGTGCGGGCATCGGCGATGCCGGTATCGATCACCAGCCAGCCAGCCCCGTCGCGCAGCAGCCAGACATTGACGTGGTCGAGCGCGAACGGCAGCGCCAGGCGCAGGCCGAGCAGCCCGGGCGCTACCTCCTGCGGCTCCAGCTCCAGCCGCAGCCGGGGTCCGGGGCAGCGCAGCCCCACCCCGTCAGCCTCATGCTCGATCATCCGTGCCGGCCCATTGCTGCCCAATATTTCGCTCCGCTAGGAAGTAACACATCCATTTCATCTAGGCTATCGACCGCTGATCTCAAGAAGAACTGCGACGATCATACGCAGCTATGGCCAGATCCGTTGACGTCGGAACTGATTCTACGGCAAGGTCGGCAGCCTGGATCATGCAATGATTAAGAGTGAATGACGGTGCCGGTGCCTGACGCGGCTATTCAAGAAGCGCGCTACTTGCTGCGGGCGGTGCCGCAAGGCGCTCTGGCGACCATCATGCGCCAGTCGGCCGGAGCACCCTATGCCTCGCTGGTCCTCCTCGCCAGCGACCACGACGGCACGCCCTTGCTGCTGCTCTCGGATCTGGCCGACCATACCAAGAATCTGGCCGAGGAGCCCCGCGTCTCCTTGCTGCTCGATGGCAGCGCCGGCCACGAGGATCCGTTGGCCGGCGCCCGGCTGACCCTGCAGGGCCGCCTCGAGACGACCGCCGAGCCGCGCCATCGGGCGCGCTATCTGGCGCGCCATCCGATGGCCAAGCTCTATGCCGGCTTCGGCGATTTTCGCCTGTGGCGCATGGCGGTCGAGCGGGGCCATCTGGTGGCCGGCTTCGGCCGGATCCACTGGCTGCCCGGCGAGCGCCTGATCGGCCCCGAGGCCCCGGCGCTGCGCGACGGCGAGGCCGACATCGTCGAGCATATGAACCAGGACCATGGCGAGGCGCTCCAGCTCTACGCCACCCGCCTGCTCGGCCGGGCGGCCGGGTCATGGCAGATGACCGGGATCGACCCCGACGGGCTCGATCTGCGTTCCGGCAGCGCCACCGCGCGCCTCGCCTTCGATGCGCCGGTGACCGATCCCGGGGCGGCCCGGACCGCCTTGATCCAGCTGGTCGCCCGCGCCCGTGCTGCGGCCCAGGCCGATGAGGGCAGCGGCTGAGCCGGCACCGCGCCCCGGCCTGACCGGGGACCTTTTCGGCGACTGCGACGTTTCCATCCGAAAATCAGGGAGACCTTCCTTGCAGCAGCTTGGTTCGGTTGTGAGCAGACATGGCCTGGCCGCGCTGGCGCTGGCGAGGCCTCGCCGGGTGCAATGGAACCTGCCGGCGGCCGCCTTGGTCCATCAGGCCGTGGCGCAACGGGAAGGCCAGCTGGCCAGAGGCGGCGCCTTCAATGCCCTGACCGGCAAGCACACCGGGCGCTCGCCCAACGACAAGTTCATCCAGGATCACCCGGCGATTCGCGACCAGATCCACTGGGGCAAGGTCAACCAGCCCATGGCCGCCGCCGCGGCCGAGCGCCTGTGGGCCAAGGCGGCCGCCCACGTCGCCGGGCGCGAGCTCTATGTCCAGGACCTCCATGCCGGCGCCGATCCGGCCCACCGGCTGAACGTCCGGGTGATCACCGAAACCGCCTGGCACAGCCTGTTCGCGCGCAACATGTTCCGTCGCCCGCCCTTGGCGGAGCTGGCCGACTTCGTGCCGGACTTCACCGTCCTGCAGCTGCCCAGCCTGCATGCCGACCCGGCCAGCGACGGCACCAGCTCCGAGACCGCGATCCTGGTCGACTTCGTCGGCCGCACCATCCTGATCGTCGGCACCAGCTATGCCGGCGAGATCAAGAAGTCGATCTTCAGCGTCTTGAACCATCTGCTGCCGGACCAGGCGGTGCTGCCGATGCATTGCTCGGTCAATGTCGGTCCGGACGGCGCCAGCACGGTGTTCTTCGGCCTGTCCGGCACCGGCAAGACGACGCTGTCGGCCGATCCCAAGCGGATCCTTTTGGGCGATGACGAGCATGGCTGGAGCGAGCGCGGCGTCTTCAATTTCGAGGGCGGCTGCTATGCCAAGGTGATCAAGCTCAGCGCCAGCGCCGAGCCCGAGATCCACGCGGCCACCCACCGGTTCGGCACGATCCTGGAGAATGTCGTGCTCGATCCGGTGACCGGCGAGCCCGACTTCGACGACGCCAGCCTGACCGAGAACACCCGCTCGTGCTATCCGCTCGAGTTCATCGCCAACGCCAGCCAGAGCGGCATCGCGGGCCATCCGACCAACATCGTGATGCTGACCGCGGATGCGTTCGGCGTCCTGCCGCCGATCAGCCGGCTGACGCCCGAGCAGGCGATGTACCATTTCCTGTCCGGCTACACCGCCAAGGTCGCCGGCACGGAGAAGGGGCTGAAGGAGCCGCAGGCGACCTTCTCGACCTGCTTCGGCGCGCCCTTCATGCCGCGCCACCCCTCCGTCTACGCCCGCATGCTGGGCGACTACATGCGCCGCCACCAGGTCAATTGCTGGCTGGTCAACACCGGCTGGAGCGCTGGGCCCTACGGCACCGGCGAGCGTATGAAGCTCAGCTACACGCGCGCCATGGTCGATGCCGCCCTGTCCGGCAAGCTCACGGCCGTGCCGATGCAGGCCCATCCGGAATTCGGCCTGGCCATGCCCGAAGCCTGTCCGGACGTGCCCTGCAGGGTGCTGAGCCCGCGCGAGGCTTGGTCCGATCACCGCGCCTACGACCAGATGGCGCGCGAGGTGGCGGGCCGCTTCGCGCTCAACTTCACCCAGTTCGAGCCTTATGTCGGCGACGAGGTCAAGGCGGCGGCGATCCGGCCGCGCGGCTGACCAGACCGAGCGCCAGCCATGCCCAGGTGTTGGCACGCCAGTTGCTAGGCTTGGGGTGGTTGGTTTCCGCTTTGGGCCATGCCTGGCCGTCCTGGGTCTGAAGATCGGCGCCGACCGGCTTCCCTTCTTGGGCGATTCCTCAACTGACCCCGCCGCCAACGCGGCGGGGTCTTCTTTCATGGGCGCGATGGCAAGTCGAGGCAGCGGCCTGTGGTCGCGGCGCGGGCAGCCGTTGTCGCGTCTTTGCGCAGACGGTCCGGCAGCCGCTGCGTGGCGGCCCTTGCCAGCAACCGGCAGCTGACGCAAAAAGCGGCGATGCCTGCAAGCTCCGCCACGCCTTTGCCCGGCCTGCCGCGCCTGACCCTGATCCTGGGCGGCGCCCGTTCGGGCAAGAGCCGCCACGCCGAGGCGCTCCTGGCCGGAGCCGCCTGCGAGGTCGTCTACATCGCGACCGCCGAGGCCAAGGACGGCGAGATGGCCGAGCGCATCGCCCGCCACCGTCAAGCCCGCGATCCGGCCTGGACGACCGTCGAGGCGCCGCTCGAGCTGGCTGAGGCGCTGCGGGCCGCCGATGGCCCGGGCCGGGCGCTCCTGGTCGACTGCCTGACCTTGTGGCTGACCAACCTGATGGTCGCCGAGCGCGCGGTCGAGGACGCTGCGGCCGATCTGCTCGCCACCTGCGAGCGCCTCACCGCCCCGGTGGTCCTGGTCAGCAACGAGGTCGGCCAGGGCATCGTGCCGATGGGCGCCATGGCCCGGGCCTTCGTCGACCATGCCGGCCACCTGCACCAGCTGCTGGCGGCCCAGGCCGACCGGGTCCTCCTGATCACCGCTGGCCTGGCCCAGCAGCTCAAGCCATGAGCAGGCCTGCCGCCTGCCCGGGCACTCCGAAAGGAACCGCCTTGCCGCCTTCCAGCGCCGCGCGCCACAGCAAGATCCCGACCACCGTGTTCACCGGCTTCCTCGGCGCCGGCAAGACCAGCCTGATCCAGAACCTCCTGCGCCAGAACGACGGCCGCCGGATCGCGCTGATCATCAACGAGTTCGGCGATATCGGGATCGATCGCGAGCTGCTGCTCGGCTGCGGCGATAGCGGCTGCGCGGCGGACGACATCGTCGAGCTGGCCAATGGCTGCATCTGCTGCACGGTCGCCGACGACTTCGTGCCGACCATGCAGGCCCTGCTCGCCCGGCCGCTGCCGCCAGAGCATATCGTGATCGAGACCTCGGGCCTGGCCCTGCCCAAGCCCTTGATCAAGGCCTTCGCCTGGCCCGAGATCCGGACCCGCGTGACCGTCGATGGCGTGGTCGCGGTGGTCGATGCCGCGGCCGTGCGCGATGGCCTGTTCGCCGCCGATCCCGGCGCGGTCGAGGACCAGCGCGCCGCCGACGAGCAGCTCGATCACGAGACCCCGCTGGAGGAGCTGTTCGAGGAGCAGCTGGGGGCGGCCGACCTGGTGGTCGCCAACAAGGCCGATCTGATCGCCGCCGCCGACTGGCCAGGCATCGAGGCGCGCATTGCCCTCGAGCTGCGCCCAGGCGTGCGCGTCGTGCGCGCCGCCGAGGCGCGCCTGCCGCTGGACGTGCTTCTGGGCCTGGGCGCTGCCGCCGAGGATGATCTCGACTCGCGCAGATCCCATCACGATGCCGGCGAGCCGCATGAGCACGACGATTTCGCGAGCTTCCACGTCACGCTCCCGCCGCTCGCCGACCCCGCCGCCTTCGCCCAGCGCCTCCAGGCCGTGATCGCCCGTCACGCCATCTTGCGCGTCAAGGGCTTCCTGGCGGTCCAGGGCAAGCCCATGCGCCTGGTCCTGCAAGCCGTCGGCGACCGCCTGCAATGGTACTTCGACCGCCCCTGGCAGCGGGGCGAGGTCGCTGGCCAGCTGGTGGTGATCGGCGAGCAAGGCCTGGATCGCGCCGCCATCGAAGCAGCGCTCGCCGAGGCAGCGCCGCTGGCCGCCTGACGCAGCGATGCCTGGGCCGCGCTTGGCCGGACGCACGTTGTTCGTGTGCGCCGGCAATACCTGCCGCAGCCCGATGGCCGAAGCCTTGGCGCGGCAGCTCCTGGGCAACGGGGCTCAGGTCGAGAGTGCGGGGATCAGCGCGCTCGCGGGCGCGCCAGCGGCCCCGCACGCCGTCACGGTCATGCGCGAGCGCAATCTCGACATCAGCGCCCATCGTGCGCGGCCGGTCGCCAGCCTGACCCTTGCCGAGTTTGACGCGATCGTCGC
>CADEGR010000142.1:0-8123 GCA_902826935.1 uncultured Alphaproteobacteria bacterium
ACGGCGTCGAGGAGATCGTGATCAACAAGGAGGTGGTCGGCCAGGCCGCCAAGCCGGTGTTCGTCTACGCCAAGGCGGCCGCGCGGGACGACCGCGCCGGCTGATCCGATCAGGGTCGGCTGATCTGATCTGACGGGGGCAGCGCCGGCTCGAGGACGGTCGGCGCTAGCTGGCTAGCTGCCGTAGTCGACGCAGTCGTCGCCGCCGCTGCCGGTGCACAGGCTCTCCAGCTCGATGGTCGAGGCAAGCCGGCCGCCCCTGGTCCGGATCAGCAGCGGCACCGGCTCCGCGCGATCGAGCAGCAGCACCTCGATCCAGCGATCCTCGCCTTCCGATGCCCAGTTGCCGAGCGTGTCCCGCGGATTGAAGCCGGCGATCGGCACCAGCCGCACCTTGAGATGGAACACCGGCAAGGACCGGCCGCCACGCTCGATCTCGGTGTGCTCGAGCAGCTCGGCGCGCAAGGTGTAGCGCGTGCCGCCATCGAACACCTCGAGCGCGGTCTCCCGCGGGCCGCCCTTGGTGGCTGCCTGCAGCCAGTGGCGCATGCCGAGCAGCGCGGTCAAGGGATCGGTGGTGCCCTGCCAGAGCTGCGGCGGCACCTTCGACTGGCCGAGCTTGCCGCGCTTCCAGCTCTTGACGTCGAGCACCCCGCCGGTCGCCGGATCGTAGCGGATCACCCGCTTGCGATTGTAGCGCTTGGTCTCCTCGAAGGTGTCGTAGCGGAGCGAGCGCGGGGCGCCATCGGCGGCGAGGTGGGTCTGGGCGGTGGCCGAGCCCTGGTAGCCGGTCAGCATCGCCGCGAGGCCGCGGCTCTCCATGTCCAGCTGCGTCTTGGCCTGGCTGCCGCTCAGCGCGATCTGGATCCGCAGCTTGCCGACCGGGACGCCGGCATAGCTCATGCCGAGGCGCAGATCGAGGCTGCGCGCCGGCCCCGCCGCCGTGCCCACGCCGGGCTGCCAGAGCAGGAGCGCCGTTGCCAGGATCATCAACAGTCGGGGCATGGTCATCCGTCGAGTGTTGTAACCGTTCGCCGCCAGTCTGCAAGACAACGCTGGCGCGCCCGATTGGTGCCGCGCAGCCTGTCACGGCGCTGCTGAATGGCGGCTGACCCGGCTCGCCAGCCGGCCGCGAGCTGGCTATACTATCGTTATGGTTGAGAAAGTAGAAGGCCGTGCGCGGGCTCTTAGCGCCTTGCTGCTGCGCCAGCTGGGGCGCGGGCTGGATCTGCTGCTGCCGCCGCGCTGCCTCGGCTGCGGCCAGGTCGTCGAGCAGCAGGCGCGCTTGTGCGCCCCGTGCTGGCGCGGGCTGACCTTCCTCGGACCGCCGCTCTGCCGCTGCTGCGGCTATCCGCTGGCCCACGCCGCCGCGGCCGCACCGTTATGCGCCGCCTGCGCCACCCACCCGCCCGGGTTCGAGCGGGCGCGGGCCGCCTTGCGCTACGATGCCGGCTCGCGCGGCATGATCCTTTGCTTCAAGCATGGCGACCGGACCGATGCCGCGCCGGTGCTCGCCACCTGGCTGGTCCGGGTCGGCGACGAGCTGCTGGCCGAGGCCGAGCTGATCGCGCCGGTGCCGCTGCATCGCTGGCGGCTGCTCAAGCGCGGCTACAACCAGGCGGCCCTGCTCGGCCATGCGGTCGCCAAGGCAACCGGGATCCGGCAGATCCCGGACCTGCTGCAGCGGGTCCGGGCGACGCCCTCGCAGCAGGGCCTGGGCGGCCAGGAGCGGCTGCAGAACGTCACCAGCAGCGCCTTTCGCGTGCCGCCGCGCTGGCGGCCGGCGCTGGCCGGCCGGCGCGTGCTGCTGCTGGACGACGTGCTGACCACCGGCGCGACCATCGCCGCCTGCGCCAATGTGCTGCTGGCGGCGGGGGCTGGCGCGGTCGATGTGCTGTGCCTGGCCCGGGTGGTGCGCGACGGCCATGACGCCC
Source organism: uncultured Alphaproteobacteria bacterium (assembly GCA_902826935.1). Lineage (GTDB taxonomy): Bacteria > Pseudomonadota > Alphaproteobacteria > Geminicoccales > Geminicoccaceae > CADEGR01. Next base: position 1,934 of record CADEGR010000142.1, read on the forward strand.
TGTCCGTGGATGCCCTGGCCGCGGCCGAAGGCGGGCCGGCGACCGCCGAGCCCGCCATGGCCGGGCCGGTCTGAGCCGGCTGGTGCCGGCTGGGCGGCTGGGTTAGGCTGATGCTCGTTACCGAGGGTTGTGGCCGGCCTGGCCCCAGGAGCCTGCTCGCATGGCGCATGTGCTGATCTACACGACGCCCCTTTGCCCCTATTGCGCCCGCGCCAAGCGCCTGCTGCAGGCTAAGGGGGTGGCGTTCGAGGAGATCGATCTCTGGCAGGCGCCCGAGCGGCGCGCCGAGATGCTGGCCCGCGCCGAGGGCCGCCACACCGTGCCGCAGATCTTCATCGACGGCCGGCCGATCGGCGGCTCGGACGATCTGGCAGCGCTCGACGCCGCGGGCCAGCTCGATCCGCTGCTCGCCGGCAGCGGCGACCAGGCGGCGAGCACCCCCGCCGCCGACTGAGCGCCGCCGCCCGACGGCTTGCTGCGCCGGGCCGCGCGGGCCGCGGCAGTTGCCCTCCGGCGCCGGCCCGCCTATAGCTCGGTGCAGGCGCTAAGCCCATGGCAATCATCGAGAGTTCGTTGCGCACGACGCTCGTCATCCTGGTCCTGGCCGTGCTGTCGATCCTGGCCGGCCTGCTCTTGCTGCCGCATCTGATCAGCTGGAACGACTATCGGCCCGAGATCGAGGCGAAGGCGCGCGCGCTGACCGGCGCCGAGGTCGAGATCACCGGCGCGGTCACGGTCCGCTTCCTGCCGCGGCCGGTGCTCTCGCTCTATGCCACCCGGCTGACCGCGGCTGCGCCCGAGGCGGTAGCAGGCCCGCCGAGCCGCCTGGCGGCCGAGCGGCTCGATCTCGGCGTCAGCCTGCCGGCGCTGCTGACCGGCCAGCTGGCCTTCGACCGTCTGGACCTGATCCGGCCGGTCGTGACCCTGGCGCCGGGCGTGCTTGCCAGCCGCGCGGCGCTGCCGGTGGCCCGGCCGTTCGCCGGCAGCGAGCGCCTGCGCCAGGTGACCGTGGTCGGCGCCCGGGTCGAGCTGCCGGCCGCAGGGGCCTGGCCGGCCTACCGGCTGGACGAGCTGGCCTTGACCTTGAATGCCAGCGAGCCGGCGGGCGGCCTGCTCGCCCGGAGCAGCTTTCGCCTGCGCGGCCAGCCGGTCCAGCTCCGCGGTGAGCTGGGTGCGGCGCGCAGCGGCGGCGGCCGGCGGCTGGTGCTCGATCTCGGCCTGGGCGAGCCGGCCGCGCCGAGCGCGCAGCTGCAGCTCGATGGCAGCCTGGAGCAGGCGCCGGCGGGCTGGCAGCTGGCGGGCACGGTGGCGGTGAGCGGCCCGGAGCTGCGCGCCGCCAGCACCGCGCTGGCAGCCGCGCTGGCCTGGCCGGCGGTGCAGGATTTCGGCGAGGCCGCCGCGGCGTTCGACGGCCGGGGCCGGCTGCGGCTGGATGCCGAAGGGGTGGCGCTCGAGCCGCTGAGCGCGCGTCTGGGCGAGCTGGCGGTGAATGGCCAGCTGTCGGTGCCGTTCGGCGCCGGGGCGCCGTTCAAGCTCGATCTGGCGCTGCCGAGCCTGGCGCTGGCCGAGCTGCCGCCGCTGCCGGCCTGGCGGGACACTGCGCTGGTCCGTCGGCTGCAGACGCTGCCCGGCGTGGTCGCCGTGCAGATCGACCAGCTGCCCTATCGGGACGATGTGGTCCGCCAGGCGCGGGCGGTCCTGACCTTTGCGCCGGGCCAGCCGGTCCAGCTCAGCGAGGGCCATGTTCTGCTGCCGGGCCAGGCCGATCTGCGCCTGGCGGGCAGGCTCGGCCTAGCCGACGAGCCCGAGCTGCTGACCGGGCGGCTCCAGGCGGTGGGCGACGATCTGGGCGCGTCGCTCGCCTGGCTGGGCCTGCTGCCGGCCGACCCGGCGCAGGGCTTGGCGGCGTTCAGCCTGAGCGGTGAGCTGGGTCTGGCCCACGACCGGCTGCGCCTCGACCAGCTGGACCTGCGCCTCGATGCCAGCCACGCGACCGGCCAGGCAGTGCTCGATCTGGCCGCCCGGCCGCACGTGCAGGCCTCGCTCGCCCTCGATCGGCTGGCGCTCGACAGCTATGGCGCGCCGGGCGCGCTGCGGCCGCTCGAGCTGGCGCGCGCCGCCTTTCGGGATCTCGATGCGACCCTCGACCTCAAGCTCGAGCGCTTCAGCTGGCAGGCCTGGCGGCTGGCCGATCTGGCGCTGCGGGCGCGCGTCGAGAACCGCCAGCTGACCCTCGACCAGGCGGCGCTGCAAGCCTTCGAGGACAGCCGGCTGACGCTCGCCGGCACGCTCAATCCCGACACCGCCCGGCGGGAGCTGAACGTCGATGCCGCGAGCCCGCGGCCGGGCCAGGTGGCGCGCCGGCTGGGCTGGCCGGAGCTGGGCCTGCTCGATCGCCTGGGCGACGGCCGGCTGAGCAGCCAGCTGCGCGGGCGCGCCGACAAGCTGGATCTGGCCAGCACGCTGAGCCTGGGCGCGGCCGGCCAGCTCAAGCTGGAGGGGCTGCTCGCCTTCGCCGGCGGAGCGCCGGACTACGACCTGATCGTCGAAGGCAGCCATCCCGATCTCGAGGACATCCTGCGCCGGATCGGCCGGCGGCCGTTGTTCGTCGCGGTCGAGGGGCCGGCACCCTTGCGCCTGGCGGGCCGGCTGAGGCGGGGCGGCGGCGAGGCGAGCCTGGCCGGCAGCGTCACCTTCGGCCCGACCAGCGTGACCGGCCGGCTGGTCCGGACCGAGCGCCAGCCGCGGGCCCATGTCCTGATCGAGGCGAGCATCGGCAATCCGCAGCCGGCCAGCCTGGCCGAGGTGCTGGCGCTCGCCGGCTACCGGCCGGTCGAGGATCCGCTGGCGCCGCGAGCGCTCGGCAGCTGGTCGGAGCGGCCCTGGCCGCAGGCCTGGCTCGGCGCGCTCGATGGCCAGCTGCGGCTGAGCGCCAAGGGCGGCATGGTCGGCAGCCAGTTCGAGCTCGCCGCCACGCTGGACGATCGCCGGCTCGAGGTGGCGCGCCTGGCGGCCGAATTGTGGGACGGCAAGCTCGCCGGCCGCCTCAGCCTGGACGGCCGCGCCGAGCCGCCGGCCTGGACCATCGAGGGCCAGCTGGAGCGGGTCGATGCCGCGGCTCTGGCGCGCTGGCTGGAGGTGCCGGCCGGGCTCGAGGGCGGCCTGGATCTGCAGGTCAAGGCGGAATCGGTCGGCGTGACGCCGCGCCAGGTGATGACCGGCCTCGCCGGCGAGGCGAGCGTGGCGCTGGCCGGCGGCGACCTGGTCGGCTACGAGGCCGCAAGGCTGCGCCGCGCGCTGGCGCCGCCGCCCTTGCCGGGCAGCAGCGGCGCGCCGGCGACGGCGCTGCCGACCGACCGGCTGCCGTTCCGGCTGGATGGCCGGCTCGGCCTGAAGCGCGGCATCCTCGAAGCCAGCGGCTTGGCCGGCGAGCTGGCCGACCACGCGGCCGTCCTGGACGGCAGCATCGATCTGCTCCTGGGCGCCCTCGATCTGACCTTGCGCCTGCCCGAGGCGGGCGAGACCACGCTCAGGCTGATCGGCCCGGCCAGACGGCCCCAGGTCCTGCTGAAGAGCGCTGCCCAGGTCGGCGCGGAGCAGCCGCCGGCGGCGGTGCCCTAGGGGCGAGACGCTTAGCCGCCCCGTCGCCGCGGCCTGCCTCTCATTGCGCTGCCAGGTCAACCGAACCTAGAGCACCGGCAGGAGGTGGCCGAGGATCTGCGCCGAGCTGTGCGCGACCTCGTCGACGAAGCGGGCGAAGTCGAAGCGGGAGTCGGCGCCGGCCAGATCGGAGAGGGCGCGGATCTCGAGCCAGGGCACGCCCATGCGCCTGGCGACCTGCGCCATCGCGCCACCTTCCATTGCCACCGCCTTGGCCTGAAACTCGGCATGGAGCCGCTGCCGGGTATGCTCGCAATGGATGTACTGATCGCCTGCCAGGATCGGGCCGAACACCAGCTTGGGCGAGCGGCCGGCCCCGCCTGCGGCGGCCGAGAGCGGCGGCAGCCGGACGTCCGCGAGCCGCGCCTTGACCGTCGCCAGCAGGCCCGGCTCGACCGGATAGCCAAGCTCGTCGGTCGGATTGAAGAACGGCACGTGGCCGGCCTGGTAGGCCTGCAGCCGGCCATCCTCGATCACGCCGCAATCATGCTGGATCGCGCGGGTGGCGATCACCACGTCGCCGATCGCGAGCGCCGGGTCGAGGCCGCCGGCGACGCCGCTGAACACGATCAGATCGGCGCCGTAGCGGCTGGCCAGCAAGGTCGTCACGGTCGCGGTGTTGACCTTGCCGATGCCGGCCTCGGCCAGGATCACCGGCCGGCCCTGCAGCCGGCCGCGGTCGAAATGGAAGCCGCCCGCCAGGCTGCGCTCGTCATGGTCGAGCGCCCGGCGCAGCGCGGCCAGCTCCTGCGGGATGGCGCAGATCAAGCCGATGGTGTTGGCGGCCATGGGGTTCCTCCGCTGCCGGGCTCGGCTGCGTTGTTCTTGGGGTTTCAGCCGCAGGGCGCAAGCGATATCTTGAGTTTGAGCGGCCTAAGGGGAGCGGGCGAATGACAGCGAAGCATCTCGCCGGAATCGATCACACCATCGTCGGGGTCCGCGATCTCGCCGCCGCCCGGGAGACCTACGAGAAGCTGGGTTTCCGGCTGACCCCGCGCGGCCGCCATGTCGGCTGGGGCACCGCCAATCACTGCATCATGTTCGAGCACGACTATGTCGAGCTCCTGGGCATCGTCGACGCCAAGCAGTTCACCAACCAGCTGGACAGCTTCCTCGAGGGCGGCGAGGGGCTGATGTCGATCGCCCTTGGCACCCGCGACGCGGACGCGACCTACGCCGCCTGGCAGGCCGCGACCTTGAAGCCCGCGGCGGTCGCCGAGCTCGGCCGGCGGATGGAGCCGGATCTGGAGCTGCGCTTCAAGAACGTGATGGTGCCCAACGAGGCGACCGGCGGCCTGCGGATGTTCGCCTGCGCCGCGCTCAATCCCGAGCTGATGCGCCGGCCCGACTGGCTGAGCCATCCCAATGGCAGCGTCGCGATCAGCTCGATCACGGTCGCCGCCGAGACCCCGGGCAAGCTGTTCGACGCGATGGCCAAGGTGTTCGGCGAGGCGGCCCTGACCGAGACCGACGACACGCTGGCGGTCCATACCGGTGGCGGCGTGCTCCTGTTCGCGACCCCGGACGACCTGGAGATGCTCCATCCCGAGCTGCGCTCGATCCTCGACGAGGCCGTGCCGCGCGCCACGGTTTTGACCCTCAAGGTCCGCGACATCGAGCAGACGGCGGCCTGGCTGACCGATGCCGGCATCCGCTTCCAGCGCCAGGCCAATGGCGTCATCGGCCTGCCGGCCGCTAGCGCCAATGGCGTGCTTTTGGAGTTCGTGCAGTAGCGCCACGGGCTGGACTTCCGCCCCGCCCATGCCAAGTTATGCACCGATCGGGCGGCAAGCCTGTAGACAACCGCGCACATATTGTGGAAAACCGTTCAGGCTGATCAATATGTAGGCGACAGAGTCTCGAACTTTCGCTATGTGAAGACGACTGGCGTACCAGGTGCATCCGAAATGGACCGTTTGTTTCATCGGCGGTCGGGCAGGCGGATGCCACGAAAAAATGCTGGGCAACGCGGCCGGAGGAAACCCGATGATGACCTCAAGCGATGATTCCGTCGACGCGAAGTTGCTTGAGATCGCCAAGGAGCTGCTCGAAGCCAGCGAGGGTTGCGCCGAGCACGATCCCAACATGGCCGAGGCGTTCGCCCGCGAGGCCTATGAGATCGGGCGCAATCTGGGCGCGGTCCATCAGCTCGCGGTGCAGCGCAAGGCGCAGCCCGCCAAGACCAACGGCAATGGCCACACCAACGGCAACGGCCATGTGAACGGCAAGGGTCATGTGAACGGCAACGGCCAGGTGCGCGCCGTGGTGCGCGCAGCAGCAGCGCCGGCGCCCCGCAAGGCCAACGGCCTCGACGACGACGGCGAGGACATCCTGATCCGGCTGCTCGACCGCCAGCGCCATGTGGTCGAATCCAGCCCGGTGCCCGAGCCGCGCCGGCGCGTGACCAGCAACAAGCGCTGGTGGCCCTGGTAGGGCGGTCTCAGTAGCCCAGCGCCAGGCCGTCCTTGCGGGGATCGGAGCCGCCGATCAGCACGCCCCGCTCGTGGTCGATCATGATGATCTGGCCGCC
>CADEGR010000142.1:8223-11398 GCA_902826935.1 uncultured Alphaproteobacteria bacterium
TTGGGATGGCCCGGCTGGAGCCGGAAGCTGTAGCCCCGATTGTGGAACAGGACGCCGGTGGTCGGGCAGACCAGGCCGCTGCCGAAGCCCTCGAACACCGAGTTGATGAACGACACCACCCGGCGGTCGCGATCGACCACGGTCAGATAGACCGTATCCCGGTGCGGCCGCTCCAAGGCAGGCGGCGGCAGCGGGGCCAGCCGGCGCGCCGGGTCGATCATCGCCCGCAGCGTTGCGGCCTCGGCCGTGCCCAAGAATCGGGCAAGCGGCACGTCGGCCAGGGCCGGATCGGCCAGCCAGGCATCCCGCTCGCGCATCGCCAGGCGGGTCGCCTCGGCCTCCAGATGCAGCCGCTCCGGGCCGTCCGGCGGCAGATCGGCGAGCGGCAGGCCCGCCAGGATGTTGAGCATCAGGAGGGCGACCACGCCCTGCCCATTGGGCGGGCATTCATAGATGTCGAGGCCGCGATAGTGGCTGTGGATCGGCGTCACGAACTCGCCGGCCGCGGCCGCGAAATCGGCCTCGCTATGGCGCCCGCCGCAGCTCTGCAGGAAGCTCGCCATGGCTGCCGCCAGCTCGCCCTGGTAGAACGCGGCCGGCCCGTCCTTGCCGATCCGGCGCAAGGTCGCGGCCAGCGCCGGCAGGCGCAGCCGATCGCCGGCCACCGGCGCCCGGCCGTCCGGCAGATAGAACCGGCGGCCGCCCTCGCTGCGCTCCAGGGTCGGCACCAGCTCCGCCCAGTCACAGGCGACCCGCGGCGTCACCACGAAGCCGTCCTCGGCGGCCCGGATCGCCGGCTGCAGCAGCTCCGCCAGATCCTTGCTGCCATGCGCCGCCAGCAGCCGGCCCCAGGCGTCGATCGCGCCCGGCACGGTCACGCAATGCACGCTGTCCGCCGTCAGCTCGGTCATGCCCTGATCGAGCAGCTGCTCCAGCCGCAGGCCGGACGGCGTCCGGCCCGAGCCGTTCAGCGCGATCACGCCGCCCTCCGGTGGCGCCACCAGGACGAAGCAGTCGCCGCCGATGCCGGTCATGGCCGGCTCGACCACGCATTGCACCGCCACCGCCGCGACCGCCGCATCGACCGCATTGCCGCCGCCGCGCAGCACGTCGAGGGCCGCCAGCGTCGCCGCCGGATGCGAGGTCGCGGCCATGCCATGCTCGGCAAAAGCGGCCGAACGGCCGGGGCGTTGGAAATCGCGCATGGACATCTCCTGCTGGCAAGGCGGGCTGCTGCCGGCGCAGCGCTCCCGCAAGTGTCCCGCAGATTGCGCCGCCTGTCATGCCCGGCGCCATGGCATGCGGCTTGCAAACCACGCATTGGAGCATCCGAGCATGGCTGTGAACGTCGCCACTTTGCAAAGGGCCGTGCTTGGATACAGTATATTAGGAAGTTGGCATGAAGCTGGGCTAAGGACGCGTAGCCAGCGATAGCATCAGGAACCCTATCCCGAATCTGCGTGTTCGCATGGTGACAACGGGCCAGGAGGAGGCCAGCAATGCGTGACCTCGAGCTGATGGTGAAAGACTATCGTTTGACGACCGCTGAAATTCTTTACCACCTCCCGGATCATCCCAGCCTCTTGCAGACCTATGTCTGGCAGGAGCTCGACCTGGCCCCGAAATTCCCCGTGCTGCACAAGTTCCTGGAGTTCTGGGAACGCTCGATCGAGGGTCGCCTGCACAGCGTCAAGATCGCCTCGGCCAAGCTGATCCAGCCCAGCCGCTTCCGCCATGTCGGGATCGTGAACCAGATCCACTAGCGGGCGGTGCGCGGCGGGCGCCCGCCCGCCTGCTCAGGCGCGATGGTAGGGGTGGTTGCTTTGGATCGTGCTGGCCCGGTAGAGCTGCTCCAGCAGCATCAGCCGGACCAGGCGATGCGGCCAGGTCATCGGCCCGAAGGCCAGGCGCCAGCGCGCTTTTTCGAGCAGCTCCGGCGCCAGCCCATCGGCGCCGCCAATCAGGAAGGCCAGGCAAGTCTGGCCTTGCCCGAACGCGGTCTGCAGACGCTGGGCAAAGGCGACGCTGCCGAGCGCTTCGCCCCGTTCGTCCAGGGCTACCAGGACAGCGCCGGCCGGCAGGGCCCGTTGCAGCTTGGCGGCTTCGTCAGCAAGGCGCCGCTCCTGGGGCCCGTGCTTTTGCGCCGGAACCTCGATCAGCTCGATCGGCCAGGGGCAGCGCTGCCGGTAGGTCCCGACCAGCTGATCCAGGCAGTCCTGCCGCTCGCGGCCAACGCTCGCCACCACCAGACGCATCAGCGCGACCGCCTCGACCGGCGGCCGCTCAGGCGCCGACGGTCATGGCCAGCTTGGCATCCGGCAGGTTCACGCCCCACAGGCGCTCGAGATCGTAGAAGCGGCGGGTCTCGTCCTTGAACAGGTGGACCACGACGTCGCCGGCATCGATCAGCACCCAATCCGACTGACCCTGGCCTTCGCTCGAGAGCCCGACCAGGCCAGCCGCCTTCAGCCGCTCCATCAGATGGTCGGCCATCGAGGCGAGATGTCGTTGCGAGCTGCCGGTAGCGATCACCATGGCATCGGCGATGCTGGTTTTGCCGGCCAGATCAATGATGACCGGATCGATCGCTTTGACGTCGGAGAGAGCCGTCTGGACGAGATGTAGCAGATGGTCGCTAGAAGGTCGTTTGACCGACTTGCTGGCTATGATGACTAACCCTCCTTGGCGCCGCCTGACCGGCCCGTCGCCCGCTCCTGGCGGATCGCGGTGCTCGACACGGGGTACCGACGCAGGCGCAGATACACCCAAGCTGGCAGCTTGACCCCCGGCAGGCAGGCCCCCAATCGTTCTGGATAGCGCCTCCCTGCGAACCGGCGCGCCACGCGGCCAGCCAACGCTCTATAAGAATAAGGTTCGCGATCGAAAACAGCAATGGGCACAAGGGCCAAGAGGCGCAGCCAGCGGTGCCATTGCGGCAGCTGGGCGAGGTTGTCGGCACCGATCAGCCAGACGAAATCAGCCCGGCCGCGCCGGCGCAGCCAGGTCATGGTGTCGACCGTGTAGCGGGTGCCGAGACGCTGCTCCAGATCCGAGGCGATCAACCTTGGATGGCCAGCGGATTGCTGCCGCGCGGAAGCCAGGCGCTCGGCGAAGCCGGCCATGCCGGCGGTCGCCTTGAGCGGGTTCTGCGGGCTGACCAGCCACCAGACCCGAT
>CADEGR010000143.1 GCA_902826935.1 uncultured Alphaproteobacteria bacterium
CACGCCGGAGGTCGCCACTGAATCCATGATGCAGCTGGCCAAGGTGTTCCGCGGCGACTGGGCCAAGCGCGAGGGCTGGGGCTGGCACGACCTGGCGCAATGGCAGCTGTTCTTCGACACGATCCACCGGATCGGTCAGATCACCAAGCCAATCGCTCCGGCCGAGGTCCTGAGCAACGACTACATCGCCGCCGCCAATCAGTTCGACAAGGCGAAGGTCGAGGCGGATGCGTCGGGCTATGCCCTGCCGGCGGAGTACCAGTCGCTGGATCTGGCGGCGATCGAAAGCCGGCTCTAAGCCCCGCCAGCCGCCGACGCCTCGGTCGCTCGGGCAGGCAGCGGATGCGTTGCCTGCCCGACCATCGATTGGACCAACTCATGCCGCTCCAGCCGCCCTTCGACCGGCCGAAGCCCATCATCGCGATGGCCCATATCGGCGCCCTGCCTGGTGCCCCGGGCTATGATCCGAAGGGCGGCATGGAGCGGCTCATCGATGACGTTGCCGCCGATATCGGGCAGCTCCAGGCCGGCGGCGTCGATGCGATCATGTTCGGCAACGAGCATGACCGGCCCTATGTGCTGCAGGCGCCAGTGGCCGGGCTGGCCGCCATGACCGCGGTGGTGATGGCGGTCAAGCCGCTGCTGCAGGTGCCATTCGGGATCAACTATTTGTGGGACCCATATGCCAGCGTGGCAATTGCGGGGGCAACCGGGGCCGGCTTCGTGCGCGAGATCTTCACCGGCGTGTTCGCCTCCGACATGGGCCTGTGGCAGCCGGATTGCGCCGGGGCGGTGCGCCTGCGCGCCCAGCTCGGCCGGCCCGATCTGGCGCTGCTGTTCAACATCAATGCGGAGTTCGCCGACAGCCTGGACCGCCGGCCGATCGAGCAGCGGGCCGAGAGCGCGGTGTTCTCGTCGCTGGCCGACGTCATCTGCGTGTCGGGGCCGCTGACCGGCCAGGCGGTCGACGCCTCGGCCTTGCGGCGGGTCAAGGACCGGCTGCCGAGCCATCCGGTGCTCGCCAATACCGGGGTCACGATCGACAATGTCGCGGCCATTCTCCAGATCGCCGATGGCTGCGTGATCGGCACCCACTTCAAGGAGGGCGGGATCACCTGGAACCCGGTGGATGGTGACCGGGTCCGGCGATTCATGGATCAGGTCGGCCGGCTCCGCTAGGCGGCAGGGCAGAACGTTCCATGGCGTTCACCCTCGGGCTCGACATCGGCACGACCTCGACCATCGGCATCGTGATCGACACCGAAGGCAGGAGCCTGGCGCTCGCCAGCCGCCCGGTCACGCTCCATGCCGAGCAGCCGGGCTGGGCCGAGCAGGCGCCGGAGCAGTGGTGGGCGAATGTCTGCGCCCTGATTCCGGAGCTGCTGCAGACCGCCGGCCTGCCCGGCTCCTCGATCGCGGCGGTTGGGGTCACCGGCATGCTGCCGGCGGTCGTGCTGCTGGATGCCGAGGGCCAGCTGCTGCGCAGGAGCATCCAGCAGAGCGACGGCCGGACCGGCGCCGAGGTGGCTGCGCTCGCCGCCGAGGTCGATCCGGCCGACTTCGTCCGGCGCACCGGCAACGGCGTCAACCAGCAGCTGGTGGCGCCGAAGCTGCGCTGGCTGGAGCGCCATGAGCCCGACCGGTTCCGGCGGATCGCGACCCTGTTCGGCGCCTATGACTACATCAACTGGCGCCTGACCGGATGCCGCTCGATCGAGCGCAACTGGGCGCTGGAAGCCGGCTTCGTCGATCTGGCTGATGGCCGGATCGCGCCTGATCTGGTGGCGCTGGGCCATGTCCGGCCGGACGTCCTGCCGCAGCTGCACCGGGCCGACGAGATCATCGGCGCGGTGAGCGCGGCGGCCGCGGCGGCCACGGGCCTCGCCCCCGGCACGCCCGTGGTCGCGGGTGCCGCCGACCACATTGCCTCCGCGTTCGTGGCTGGGATCCGCCGGCCCGGCGACTGCCTGCTGAAGTTCGGCGGGGCCGGCGACATCCTGCTCGCGACCACCACGCCCAGACCCGACCCGCGGCTGTTTCTGGACTATCACCTGGTGCCCGGCCTGTTCATGCCCAATGGCTGCATGGCCAGCTCCGGCGCGGTCCTGAACTGGCTGGTGGCTGAGCTGGCGCCTCAGGAAGTGCAGGCAGCCGCGGCCAGCGGCGAGACGCCTCTCCAGCGCCTCGACCGGCTGGCCGCGGCTTTGCCGCCGGGCGCCGATGGCTTGATCCTGCTGCCCTATTTCCTCGGCGAGAAGACCCCGCTGCACGATCCGGCGGCGCGCGGCACGCTGATCGGGCTCGGCCTGCACCACGGCATCGGCCATATCTGGCGGGCCGCCCTGGAGGGCATCGCCTTCGGCTTTCGCCAGCATGTCGAGCTCTGCCAGGAGCTGGGCCTGCCGGTGGAGCGCGTGCTCGCCTCGGATGGCGGTGCGGCCAGCCAGGTCTGGATGCAGATCGTGGCGGATGTGCTGCAGCGGCCGGTTCGGCTGCTGCGTGGCCATCCGGGCGCCTGCCTGGGGGCTGCCTACGTCGCGGCCGTCGGCTGCGGCGCGATCCAGGGCTGGGATGCGATCGAGCGCTTCGTCCAGCCGGGCCTCCTGGTCACGCCCAATTCTGGCCACGCCAAAGCCTACGACCACGCTTTCGGCCTCTATCGCGAGACCTACCTGCGGCTCAAGGACCTTTATCCACGCTTGGCGGGCTAGCGGCTTCTCCTCAGGCGCCAGCTGTGGCTTGATGCGAACTCTGCCCATCGTTGCCACTATTGCCAATGAGCCCGCCATGAAGATCGGCCTGGTCTCCGACTCGCTTGCCTCGCTGAGCCTCGAGCAGCTGCTGGAAACCGCGGCAGAACTCGGCATCGCCGGGATCGAGGTCAATGCCGGTAACTGGTCGGCTGCCCCCCATTGCGATCTGACGAAGCTCTTAGCTAGCGCCACTGCTCGGACCGCCTTTCGCCAGGCGTTCGAGCGCCGCGGCCTCACGTTGATCGCGCTCAACGCCAATGGCAATCAGCTGCATCCGGTCACCGGTCCGGCCCAGACCGCCTGCCTGCATGACACGGTCCGCCTTGCCGGCGAGCTGGGCGTCGAGACGGTCTGCCTGATGTCCGGCCTGCCGGGCGGCGGCCCGGCCGAGCGCACGCCGAACTGGATCGTCTCGTCCTGGCCGCCCGAGACCCAAGAGATCCTGGCCTGGCAGTGGCAGGAGCGGCTGCTGCCCTGGTGGCAGGATCTGGCGCGATTGGCCGAGGAGCACGGCGTCCGGCAGCTGGCGATTGAGCTGCATGGCAACCAGCTGGTCTACAATGTGCCGAGCCTGCTCAAGCTGCGCGCCGCGATCGGGCCGGTGGTCGGCGCCAATCTCGACCCCAGCCATTTGTTCTGGATGGGCGCCGATCCGCTAGCGGCGATCGATGCCTTGGGCCTGGCGATCTACCATGTCCATGCCAAGGACACTTTCCTCAACGCCCCGGTGCAAGCGACCACCAGCCTCCTGGAGAACGGCTCGCTGCTCGATATCCCCGCGCGCGCCTGGAGCTACATCACGCTCGGCTACGGCCACGGCGAAGCCTGGTGGCGCGCCTTCTGCTACCGGCTGCGCATGGTCGGCTATGATGGCTGGCTCTCGATCGAGCATGAGGACGTCATGCTGAGCCGGCTCGAAGGGGTCCGTCGCTCGGTCGCTCTGCTGCAGACGGTGGCGCCAGAGGAAGCCAGCGATTTCGTGCCCCAGGCGATCTGACGACAGCCCATGCGACGCTTCGTCCACGAGCCAGCACCGACCCGGATCGTGATGGGCCCTGGCTCTTTAGCGATGGTCCCAGCCGAGATCGCCAGGCTCGGCTGCGCCCGGGTGCTCCTGGTCCACACCCCCAGCCAGGGCGCCGCCGCCGATCGGCTGGCCGGGCTGCCGGATACCCAGGTCGTCGGCCGCTCCGATCAGGTCGCGATGCATGTTCCGGTCGAACGCGCGAAGGCGATGGTGGCGCTTGCCACCCAGCTGCAGGCCGATGGCTGCATCGCGCTGGGCGGCGGCTCGGCTATCGGCTTCGGCAAGGCCCTGGCCCTCGAGCTTGGCCTGCCGATCCTGGCCATCCCGACCACCTATGCCGGCTCCGAGGTCACCGACATCCTCGGCATGACCGCGCAGGGCGCCAAGGTCACCCGGCGCGAGCCGCGGCTAAGGCCCCGGACCGTGATCTACGACCCCGAGCTGACCCTCAGCCTGCCCGCCAAGCTGTCCGCCACCTCCGGCCTGAACGCGCTAGCCCACGCGGTCGAGGGCCTCTATGCCGCCGACGTCGATCCGATCGCGGCACTCGAGGCGGATGCCGCGCTTCAGGCGCTTGCCACCAGTCTGCCGCAGGTGGTGGCAGCGCCACAGGACCTGGCGGCCCGCAGCGAGGCCCTCTACGGCGCCTGGCTAGCCGGCAGCGTGCTCGGGGCGGTGCCGATGGCGCTGCATCACAAGCTTTGCCATGTCCTGGGCGGCAGCTTCGGCCTGCCCCACGCTGAAGTGCACAGCGTCATCCTGCCCCACGCCACGGCCTACAATGCGCCAGCGGCACCTGCGGCCATGGCGCGGATCGTGGCCGCCCTGGGCGCGCCGGCGGCGGCCGCGGGCTTGTTCGACCTGGCGGTTAGCCTGGGCGCGCCCACGCGGCTGGCTGAGCTCGGCATGGCGGAGCACGACCTGGGGCGCGCCGCCGAGCTTGCCACCCAGAATGCCTATGGCAACCCGGCGCCGGTCACGCCGGCGGGCTTGCGCTCCCTGCTTGACGACGCGTTCCACGGCCGACGGCCGACGGCTTAGGCTGCCTCGGCGTCACATGCTGGGGGGCTTGGCCCCGTCTGGCCGCCTCGGCCGACGCTGCCATGGCAACCGGGTTGGCCGGCCACGCGGCTCGAAATAGGTTGGTGCCGGCGGCCGCTGCTGCGGCGCTGGCCGCTGCGGCAAGCGCGCCTGAGCGACCTCGTTCTGATCGCGAAGGTTGATGACAGGAGTCGTGCAGATCTGCGCGATCTGCTCGCGGCAAAAGCGGATCGCCGCCGGCTCGCCTGGCTCGAGATCCAAGAAGACCGAATCGAACCGGTCGCTGCTCAGGCGCCACAAGGCGTTGTCCAGCCCGACCACCTGGGTCAGCTGCACCGGCGCCATCTGCGTGGCGATGATCTTGGCCAGCCAAGGCAGATCGCCGGCCTTGCTCCGGATCAGCAGCACCTGGATTGGCTGATCCGTCGCGGCATTCCGCCCGATTGGCACCTCTGACTGCACCTGTCGCCTCCACAACCTGACGGCCCGCGAGCTGCGGCTCGACGGGCGCTGAGTGAGGGTGTTTCACAAGCCCAAGTTATCAATTTATCGTTAATTATCAAATTAAAATTATTGCCTTTAGGTTGTTCATCGTCAGCAGCGTGGCAGCCCTGCCGCAGCTGCCTGGGCGCGCTGTCCAGCATGCTTAACCGGATATTCACGCATTTCGCTTAACCCTGAGCAGGATGTGGCGGTGACGGTGCTTCATGGCGCCGCTGCCCGAGCGAGAGCGAGAGCGGAGCGTGACAGCCAGCACGGTTTTGACCGACCTACCGGCGCCAGGCGTGCCAAAGGCGGCCACGATGGCGGCTTCCGCGGCCTCGGGGCTGCTGGCGCTTGGCCTGCCGATCGTGGTGCTGCAGATCTATGATCGCGTTCTGCCCAATCGGGCGGTTGCGACGCTGGGCGCACTCGCGGTCACGCTGCTGATCATCATGCTGGTCGATCTCGCCTTGCGCCTGCTGCGCGCCGACCTGATCGGCTGGGCAGCAGCGCGGTACGAGCATCGCCTCGGCTGCCTGCTCACGCAATCGCTGCTCAATGGCCAGCTGCTGGCGCTCGATGGCGACGGGCCGGGCGTCCATGCCAGCCGCTTGAGCGCCATCGATACGATCAAGGCGTTCTATGCGGGCGCTGCGACCTCGGTGCTGGTCGAGCTGCCGCTGGTGCTGATTTCCTTGCTGCTGGTCGCGGCTTTGGGCGGCGTGCTGGTCTGCGTGCCGCTGGCCTTCCTGGCTGCCTTTCTCGCGACCGGCGCGCTGCTGGGCCGGGCGCTCCATCGCAGTCTTTCGACCCGCAGCCTCCTGGACGAACGTCGGCTCAACTTCCTGATCGAGCTGCTGACCGGGATTCACAGCGTCAAGGCGCTGGCTCTCGAGGAGCAGATGCAGCGCCGCTACGAGCGCCTATTTAACGGGGTCGATCCAGCGGTCCATCGCAGCGCGGCGCTCGCGACGCTGTTGCGCGGGATCAGCGAGAGCTTCGCCCAGGCCCATGTCGTTGCCGTGGCTGCCGCCGCAGCCTGGCTGGTGATCGCGAACCAGCTCACTTTGGGCGAAATGGCGGCGTGCACCTTGCTCTGCGGCCGGACTCTGCAGCCGGTGATGCAAGCGCTCGGCTTGTGGTCGCAATATCAAGGCGTGCGTGTCGCCAGGCAGCGTCTGAAGACCGGCCTTAGCCTGCCGGCCGAGCAGCGCGGCACGTTTCGCCGGGAGCCGACCGGCGAGTTCACGTTGGAGGCCGTGGGGCTTACCTACAAGCGCAGCCGTCAGCCGGTATTCAATGATCTGAGCCTGCATGTCCGCGCCGGCGAATGCGTCGGCATCAGCGGCCAGGACGGCATGGGCAAGACCACGCTGGTCAATCTCATCACCGGGCTGGTGACGCCGGATCAAGGCCGGATCCTGTTCGATGGCGTGCCGCTCGACATCTGGGATCGCGCCTGGCTGCGTAGCCGGATTGGCGTCGCCAGCGAGCGTTCGGTGCGTTTCGACGGCACCTTGCTCGACAATCTGACGCTGTTCCAAGGTGGCGCCATGGCGGTGGACCAGGCGGCTTTGCTGAACCGTCTGGGCATCGAGGATGGCGTGGCGCGCTTGGCCCATGGCTGGCAGACACCGGTTCAGGCCGGCAGCTGCGATGCGCCCGAGGATCTGCTGCAGCGCATCGGCATTGCCCGCGTCCTGCTGCGGCAGCCGCGGCTGATGATCTTCGACGACGCCAACGATGGGCTCGATCACGCCGGCGATCAGCGCATGGTCGAGCTGCTGCGCGATCTCAAGGGTCGGATCACCATCATCCTGATTGCGCAACGGCCTTCGATCCTGGCTCTGGCAGACCGGCGGCTGGTCCTCGATCATGGCCATCTGCGCCCGCGCGATGCAGCACCAACCATAGTTGCGCCGGCGTCCGCGCCCCAGATGTCGGTGCCCTCTTGGTCATGACCTTGAGCCCCGCTTTGGCGTCGACCGCTGGCCCGGCCAGTCCCGACGCCTTCGTGCGCTTGGTGGCGACCGGGCAGCCCGATGAGCTGCCAGCAGAGGCTTTGTTCGCCCCTTGCCTGGCTCCGCTGCTGGCGGCGCTCGGCTGGCGCGGGCAGCCGCGCCAGCTGATCGAGGCGCTGCCCCATTGTGCCGAGGATCTGGGCCTCGTCGATCTGTGCAACGTCTTGGCGCTGCTGGGCTTTCGAGCCCAGGCCACGCGCCGCCGCCTGATTGAGCTCGACCAGCCGGATCTGCCCTGTCTGTTCGTGGCGCGCACGCAGGGCCCAATGCTGGTGCTCGAACGCACCGCCGATCAGATGCGTGTGTTCGATCCCAGGCTGAGGCGCGAGGTGGAGCTGGCACCGGTGCCGGCGCTCAAGGGCGTCGCCTATGGGTTCGAGCCGCTGGCCGAGCGGGCGACCAGCAAGACCCGCCGTCAGGATCGCTGGAGCCTCGAGCTGCTGCTCCGCTTTCGCCGCCAGCTGGTCCTCCTGGCGGTGCTGGGCTTCCTCACCAGCCTGCCCGGCCTGATCACGCCGATGTTCGTGATGGCGCTCTACGATCAGGTGATTCCGGCAGCCTCGCCGACGCTGCTGGTGCAACTGACTGCGGCCATGGCGACGCTGATGGCGACCGATCTGATGTTCCGCTTCGTGCGCGCCAGAAGCATGGCCTTTATCGCGACCCGGATCGGGCGGCTGGTTGCTTGCACGGTGCTCAGCAAGCTGTTGGATCTGCCGCCGATGGCGCTCGAGCGGGCACCCATGGCCGCCCAGCTGCGTCGCTTGCGCCAGTTCGAGGCCGCCCGCGATCACTTCGCCGACCCTTTGGTCATGGTCGCCTTCAGCCTGCCCTACTCGGTCATTTTTCTGACCGCGATTAGCTGGTTGGTCGGCTGGCTCATGCTGGTGCCGGTGGGCTTGATGCTGCTCTATGCGATTCTGGTTCGTGCGCTGGCCGCGGCCGCGACGCGTCATCAGGCGGCCGCTGGCGAGGCGCGGCAGCTGCGGGATGGCTGCTTCGAGGAGATGGTCGCCGCCGCACGCGAGATCAGGCTGCTGAGCGCCCAGGCGATCTGGCACGATCGCTTCCGAAACTATTCCGCCGGAGCGGCACTGGCGGGCTATCAGGGTGCCAGGCTCCAGCAGACATTGCAGATCGTCGGCCAAAGCGCGGTCACGACGGCCGGCGCGACGGTTCTAGTGTTAGCTAGCCTGCAAGCCATCGAGGGTCAGCTGACAGTGGGCGCGCTGATCGGCGGCATGGCGCTGGTTTGGCGCGTTCTGGCGCCTTGGCAACAGGCCATCGGCCTGTTGCCGCGCGTCACGCAGCTGATGGGGGAGGCGCGCAGGCTCGATCAGCTGATGCGCCTTCCAGGCGAATCGGAGCAGAAGCCACGTCGTCTAGCGCCTCGTCGTAGCCGTGGTCAGCTGAGCTTTGATGGTGTCGCGCTCTACTTCGAAGGGGCCAGCCGACCTGCTCTGGTCGGAATCGACCTCAAGATCGAAGCGGGCGAGATGATTGCCTTCGGCGGCCCGAGCGGCGCCGGCAAGTCGTCGCTGCTCAAGATCGCGGCTGGTCTCTGCATGCCGCAAGCGGGAAGCATCCGTCTGGATGGCGCAGACCTCCGGCAAATGCATCAGCGTGAGCTGCGCGAAAGTGTGGCCTATGCGCCGCAACACCCCCACGTCTTCATGGGCACGCTGGCGCAGAATCTTCGGCTGGCGGCGCCGGATGCCTCCGATCAGCAATTGATTGAAGCGGCGGTGGCCGCCGGCCTACTGGCGGATATCGAGAAGCTGCCCGAGGGGTTCGCAACCCGTGTTGGCGATGCCGCTGTTCGCCAGACTCCCGGCTTCATTCAGCGTCTGTCGCTCGCTCGTGCGTATCTGCGCGATAGTCCGGTCCTCCTGCTGGACGAGCCTGGCCGGGCAATCGACGCCGCCGCCGATCAGGCATTGCTCGCATTCTTGACGCGTTGCCGTGGCGACAAGACCATCCTGATGGCGACCCATCGGCCAAGCCATTTCAAGCTCGCCCACCGGACCGTGCTGCTTGATGCCGGCAGGATCGTCGCCAACCGCAGCATGGTGGCGACGACGCCGGCCGGATAGCAGATCATGACCATCCCATTGCGCCAGGCCGAGGCCGATCTGGTCCAAGCACCAGCCCGCCGCTTCACCTATCCCGCCAGCAGCCAGTTCCTATCCCAGGCGGTTGTGCTGGAAGAGGCCAGCCCGCCCCGATTGGCTGCCGCCACCTGCTATGCCACCTTCTTGCTGGTCGCCGCTGCTGTCCTGGTCGCGACCTTGGTCAAGATCGACGTTTTCAGCACTGCCGTCGGCAGGTTGGCGCCGGTTCATCATAACCAGGTAATCCAGGCCTTCGAGCGGGGCATCGTAGCGGAGCTGCTGGCCGAAGAAGGCCAGCTGGTCGAGGCCGGCGTGCCATTGCTGAGGCTCGCGATGCCTGAGGTGGAGGCCGACGTGGCGCAGCTCCAGCTGCGCCAGGCCGCGCTCAAGGCCAAGTCTGATCGCTTGCAAGCACTAGCCTTCGCAGCGGGCGGGCCTGCGATCGGCGGCACCAATGACGCGGTGAATGATCTGCGCCGAGATCAGGCGCAGATCATGCCGCTGCACGAGGCGGCAGCAAGCGCTGAACAGCAGCTGGTTGCAGCCGAGATTGGCCGCCTGGAGCGCATGCACCAGCAGCAATCTGTCAGCCGCGCGGCGAGCGCGCAGGAGCTGAAGCTGGCACTGGCCAATCTCGACATCAAGCGGCGTCTGCAGCGCAAAGGGCTGACCATCGGCGACGACATGCTCGCGAGCGAACGAGGGGTCCTGTCCCTCAAGTCAGCCCTCGCACGCCAGGATGCCGATCTGATCGATGTTGCCGGGCGGATCGATGAAGCGCGGCGACAGCTAGCTCGCACGATCGCCGCTGCCCGTGAGCAGCGAGGTGATCAGCTGGCCGAGGTCAGGATCGAGCTGGCCGACCTGAAGCGCCAGCTCGAACTGGCACAAGACCGCCTCGCGCGCGGCTCGATCAAGGCCCCCCTGCGTGGCATCATCCATGGCCTCGCGATCGAGCGGCCAGGTGCGGTAGTCGAACCGGCCGAGGTACTCCTGGAGCTGGTGCCACTCGCTGACGGGCTGGTGGCCGAGATTCGCCTGCCGACCAGCGAGATTGCCCATGTCGCCGTGGGTCAGCCGGTCAAGATTGCGATCGATGGCCTGGAGCCGCAGCGCTATGGCTTTGTCACGGCTTCCCTGTCCCGCCTCTCCCCTACAACGTTTGTCGACGAGAAGGGCCTGCCATTTTATCGCGGTACAGTTCATTTAGCTGAAGAACAGCTGGTGCTCGGCGATCGGCAGGCGCTGATGCCAGGCATGACCCTGACTGCTCAGATTAAGATAGATGAACGCACCATCCTGGAATACTTGCTGAAACCAATCTATCGAGCCTGGGATCAGGCGTTTCATGAACGATAGGGCCGCTCCCGCGGAACTTGCTACAAGATTGCTTGCGCTAGACCTTGGTTTCCTGGTCCGAGCCAAGGCGGCGGGCTAAGCGCAAATTGTGGATGGCGGTCATGCGGCGGCGTGATCCTTGGCCGTTTCGACAGGCTCGCCATCGGAAAACCCGACAGGCGGCGCCAGTGACGCTCAGCGGATTTGGCGAGCTTGAAGACCCTGGCCAACGCGGTGGCGCGAGACAAGCAGCCCTTGGTCTTGCTGGTGCGTAGCCGGACCGCGACAAAGGTACTTTCGATCGGATTGCTGCTGCGTGCGTGCTGCCACGTGCTCGGCCGGGAAGTCGTAGAACGCCAGCAGCGCTTCGCGATCCTTGGCCAGGCCGGCGCTCGCCTTCTCGTACTTCGCCCCGTACTTGGCCAGGAAGCGGTCGAAAGCTCCGTCGGCGCGCCAGCCCGGCTCTCGGCATGATAGATCTGGTGCAGATCGCTCTTGGCCTTCGACTGCACCGACTTTGGCAAGTAGTTCATGCCGTTGGTCGTCTTGTGCACCCAGCAGCGCTGCTGCTGGGTGGCGGGCCAGATCTTCCTGACCGCCTTCCAGAAG
>CADEGR010000144.1 GCA_902826935.1 uncultured Alphaproteobacteria bacterium
TGTCAGCGCCGATCTGGACGTGCCTGGCCTGATCAGCCATGTCCTGCGCGCCTGGCCCCTGGCCAATCGTGCAGCCACCAAGCAGAGCCACGAAACCTACAATGAGCACCTTCCAATAGGCCATCGATAACCCTCCAAGCTGCTCCGGACGCAGCCGCAAATCCGGCTGCCAGAGGTATGCCGGACCCGACCCGGCGGCTGGCCGGATCGGACCGGCGCGGCCTCGGAACGTCCGGCTGCTAGCCCTTCACGTCGGCCTGGACCTGCAGCTTGACGATCTTGCCGGGCGTGCGCGGGGGCTCGCCCTTGGGCAGGGCGTCGACGTTCTCCATGCCTTCGACCACCTTGCCCCAGACGGTGTACTGGCCGTTCAGGAAGGGCGTGGCGGCAAAGTTGATGAAGAACTGGCTGTTGGCGCTGTTCGGGTTCTGGGTCCGGGCCATGCCGCAGGTGCCGCGCTCATAGGGCTCGTTCGAGAACTCGGCCGGCAGGTCGGGCTTGTCGGAGCCGCCGGTCCCGGTGCCGGTGGGATCGCCGCCCTGGGCCATGAAGCCGTCGATCACGCGGTGGAACACGATGCCGTCATAGAAGCCTGCGCGCGCCAGCTCCTTGATCCGCTCGACGTGCTTGGGCGCCAGGTCCGGGCGCAGCTCGATCACGACGCGGCCGGTGTCGAGGTCCATGAGGAGGGTGTTCTCGGGGTCGCCGGCCGAGGCCGATCCATGGGTCATGGTCATGGCGAGGCAGATGCTCCCAATCAGCTGGACGAGACGTCGCATGTGGCTCACGGGCTCCGCACGAAACGCGAGGGGACAAAGGCGAGCCAGCTATTCGGCA
Organism: uncultured Alphaproteobacteria bacterium; assembly: GCA_902826935.1. Taxonomy (GTDB): domain Bacteria; phylum Pseudomonadota; class Alphaproteobacteria; order Geminicoccales; family Geminicoccaceae; genus CADEGR01. The sequence goes on from CADEGR010000144.1 coordinate 838, forward strand.
CGGTTCCCCGGCCGGGTCAACCCCCAATGCGGACCAAGGGGGAACCAGATCGGCCGGACGCGTTTGTCCTGCAGCATCGACTGCGAGGATCAGGAAGATGACCAAGGCGCTGTTCACCCCGCTGCTGCTGGCTGGCCTGGCGCTGAGCCTCGCGGCCTGCGAGCGCGCCAAGCTGCCGGTCGAGGCCGGCACCGGCCCCAAGCCCGAGCTGCCCCCGCCCAACCAGACCTGGATCCCGACCGTCAACATCGCCCCGGCCAAGGGCTGGGACCAGGGCGCCATGCCGACCGCCGCGGCCGGCCTCGCGGTCGCCGAATTCGCCGATCAGCTGGACCATCCGCGCTGGCTGCATGTGCTGCCCAATGGCGACGTCCTGGTGGCCGAAACCCAGGCGCCACCCGCCGCGAACGAGGACAGCGGCATCAAGGGCTGGATCATGGGGCTGGTGATGAAGCGGGCGGGCTCGGGCGGCCCCAGCGCCAACCGGATCACCCTGCTGCGCGACCAGAACGGCGACGGCACGGTCGATCAGCGCGCGGTGTTCCTGGAGGGGCTGCACTCGCCCTTCGGCATGGCGCTGGTCGGCAGCGACTTCTATGTCGCCAACACCGACGCGGTGGTGCGCTACGACTACCAGCCGGACGCCACCCGGCTGGTCGGGCCAGGCGAGAAGGTGGTCGACCTGCCGGCCGGCACGATCAACTACCACTGGACCAAGAACCTGATCGCCAGCCCGGACGGCAGCCGGCTCTATGTCAGCGTCGGCTCGAACAGCAATGTCGGCGAGAACGGGCTCACGGCCGAGGACGGCCGGGCGGCGATCTGGGAGATCAACATCAAGGATCGCAGCCACCGGGTGTTCGCATCCGGCTTGCGCAATCCGGTCGGCATGGCCTGGCAGGCCGACACCGGCGCCCTGTGGGCCGCGGTCAACGAGCGCGACGAGATCGGCAGCGACCTGGTGCCAGACTACATGACGTCGGTCCAAGATGGCGGCTTCTACGGCTGGCCGTACAGCTATTACGGCGACCATGTCGACGTCCGGGTCGAGCCGCCGCGGCCGGACCTGGTGGCAAAGGCGATCGCGCCCGACTATGCGCTGGGCCCGCATACCGCCTCGCTGGGCCTCGCCGATGCCGGCGGCAACCGGCTGGGCGGCGCGTTCGCGGCCGGCATGTTCGTCGGCCAGCACGGCTCCTGGAACCGCAAGCCGCCGAGCGGCTACAAGGTGGTGTTCGTGCCGTTCGCGAATGGCGAGCCCAGCGGCCAGCCCATCGACGTCCTGACCGGCTTCCTGAACGGGGACGGCGACGCCAATGGCCGGCCGGTCGGCGTCGCCATCGACCGGCAAGGCGCCCTGCTGGTGGCCGACGATGTCGGCAACCGGATCTGGCGGGTGACCGGCGGCGAGCAGCCGGGCGTGCCGCAGGCTCAGGCGAAGCGGGATTAGGGTCAAAGCGCGATTGGCCAAATCTCGGGCGCGGCCTGATTGCTCCGATGTTAACGAAATCTTCAGCCGGTGCAGCGATCCTGCCCATGGTCCATGCGATCCTGGGAGTCCGCGCGCCGAGCAAGAGACCTGCTAACGGGGCGGAGAGGCCCAGGGTCGCATGGGCCAGCGTCAGCCTTCGCCTAAGACGCCAAGACACCGTTTGCGGTGCCGACCTCTCGTGGCGGCGATGGAAGTTGTGGCAGCAGGGGCGGCGACGGGCCGACTGGGCGGCGGGGCTGGCTGGCCAGCTCCAGCCGCCGATCGACGAGATCCGGCCGTAGCCAGACCGCAGGGCCAGGACGTCCTGGCGGGGCGATCGCTGACGGACCGGAAGTTGACCGAGCTGGCGATAGCTCCAGGATCGTCCCAAGGTCTGCTGACAATCATCGCAGCGCGATAGCGCTTGCTGCGGTGTGGATCATGGCTTGGAAGCCGGTGTCGGTTTGGTCGTAGCGTGGCGCGCGGCGGCGGGAAGCCTTGATCTTCGCAACATCGTGTTCGACCAGCGAGCCATCTCGCCAGCGTGGGGAGCGCGATCTTGCGATCGGCCGTCGAGGGGCTGACAGCCAGGGCGCCACGGTCTCAGCGAGCTTCTTGCGGATCGCCCTGCTGTCGAACGCCTGGTCGGCGCATGGAGCGGACAAGGGTCGCGAGCGCGTCGACCAGGGCCAGGACCTAGGTTGTCAGGCCGCCACACGAGCGGCCGCCTGGACGGCGCGCCGCCGGCAACCCGAGCGCGGCGCCTGAGTTTCCGTCCCCGTTTGCGCCGGTGCCGGGCTGATGCACGGGCATGCTCGTGCCGTCGATCAAGGCATGCTCGAAGTCCGGCTGTCCGATCATCGCTGCGAACAGCCGCTCCAGGACACCGTTGCTCACCCAGCGCCGAGAGCGCTTGGGCACCGAGTTCCAATGCCCGAACCTGTCGGGCAGGTCGCGTCAGGGAGCATCGGTTCGCGCCATCCAAAGCACCGCCTCAAGCCAAAGACGATTGTCCGCGGTGACCCCGCAATCTTCCGCCTTGCAAGGCAAAAGCGGCGCGATCCGCGCCCAATGTTCGTCGCTCAACACGGATCGATCCGAAGCTTTCCTTTGAATCAGTTGCTTAGATGAAACACAAGCGGACGTAGCTGATTGGCAACGAGCTCTAGTGCAATTTGCAACCTGATGGAATCGCGAAAGATTTGTAGCTGGCTCTGATGTAATCCACGCTCAGGATCGAGGGCATGACCGCGCCGATGATCCTGGATGACGCCATGTACGACGCGGCGTTCCTCGCCGAGGTCGCACCGTCCTGGCGCCCACGCTCGCCCTCGGCAACATTGTCGTGATGGCCAATCTGGCTGCCCACGTCCGCCAGGTGATCGAATGCACCGGAGCCGAGCTGCGCTTCCTGCCGCCCTCCAGCCCGGATTTCAATCCGATCGAGACGACCTTTGCCAAAGATCAAGGCCTGCCTCGACAAGATCGCCGCACGCACCGTCGACGACCTTTGGCAGGCCATCAACCTGTTCACACCACCGAGTGCGACGAGGACTGGTCGCTGCAGGATATGACCGCGAACGATCCGAAATGCGAAACACTCAGGCCGGGCTGGTCAGGATCACCGGCTCGTGGCGGACCGGGAAGTTGACCGAGCTGGCGATGAAGCATTCCTCTTGGGCGCGGGCGTGCAGGGCGGCGGCCGCGGCTGGCTCGCCCTTGGCGATCGTCACCTCCGGCCGCAGGACGACCTCGGTGAAGCGCATCTTGCCGCCCTGCCAGGCCATGGTGCCGGCCGCCTGGTCGACATAGCCGAGCACCTCGATTCCGGCCTCGACCGCGAGATGCAGGTACCAGAGCATGTGGCAGCCGGCCAAGGCGGCGAGCAGCAGGTCCTCCGGATTGTGCCGCACCGGATCGCCGCGAAAGGCGGGATCGGACGAGCCGAGCAGCACCGGCCGGCCGGGGATCAGGACCTCGTAGGCGCGCGAATAGCCCTCATAGGTCCGGGCCGAGCCTTGTGCGGCGCCGGTCCAGACCAGCTTCGCCTGGTAGTGGTGGCTGCGCGCCATGGCGGCCCTCCGGCTATTCGAGCGCGCGCACGACCTCCTCGGTCATCTTCTTGGCGTCGCCGAACAGCATCATGGTATTGTCCTTGTAGAACAAGGTGTTGTCGATGCCGGCATAGCCCGGCGCCATCGAGCGCTTGATGAAGAACACGGCTTTCGCCTCGTCGACATTGAGCACCGGCATGCCGTAGATCGGGCTTTGCGGGTCATCCTTTGCGGCCGGGTTGGTGATGTCGTTGGCACCGATCACATAGGCGACGTCGGCCGAGCGGAAGTCGTTGTTGACCTCCTCCATCTCGAACACCAGGTCGTAGGGCACGTTGGCCTCGGCCAGCAGCACGTTCATGTGGCCGGGCATGCGGCCGGCCACGGGGTGGATCGCGAACTTGACGTCCACGCCTTCCCGCTGCAGCGCCTGGGTCAGCTCGCGCACCGCATGCTGGGCCTGCGCCACCGCCATGCCGTAGCCCGGCACGATGATCACCGTGCGGGCGTTTTTCATGATGAAGGCGGCATCCTCGGCGCTGCCCGGCTTGACCACCCGGTCGCCGGCATCGGCCGCCGCCCCGCCGGTCTCGCCGAAGCCGCCCAGGATCACGCTGATGAACGAGCGGTTCATCGCCTTGCACATGATGTAGGACAGAATCGCGCCGGACGAGCCGACCAGGGCGCCGGTGATGATCAGCATCTGGTTGTTGAGGGTGAAGCCGATGCCGGCCGCGGCCCAGCCGGAATAGGAATTCAGCATCGACACCACGACCGGCATGTCGGCGCCGCCGATCGGGATGATCAGGAGGAAGCCGATCGCGAAGGCGAGCAGCGTCATCAAGAGGAAGGCGGCGATGCTGTCGGTCGCGATGAAGGCGATCAGGAGAAGCACGATCGCAGCGCCAAGCGCGCCGTTGATGACATGGCGCATGGGCAGCATGATCGGCGCGCTGCGCATCAAGGCCTGCAGCTTGGCGAAGGCGATGATCGAGCCCGAGAAGGTGATGGCGCCGATGATCGTGCCCAGGCCCATCTCGAACTTGCTGGCGCCGTGGATCGAGCCGTCCGGGTCGGTGATGTGGAATTCCTGCGGATTGGCGAGCGCCGCCGCCGCCACGAACACCGCGGCCAGGCCGACCAGGCTGTGGAAGGCCGCGACCAGCTGCGGCATGGCCGTCATCTGGATGCGCTGGGCGGTGACCACGCCGATCGCTCCGCCGATCGCCAGGGCGATCAGCAGCATGGCGTAGGACAAGGGGCCGGCATTGGGCAGGTTGAACAAGGTGAACAGGACCGCGATGGTCATGCCCACGATGCCGGTGAGATTGCCTTGCCGGGCGGTGGTCGGCGAGGACAGGCCGCGCAGCGCCAGGATGAAGCAGACGGCCGCGACCAGGTAGCCGAGGACGACGATATTGGGGTTCATCACGGGCGCTCCTCAGCTGCGCTTCTTGAACATGGCGAGCATGCGCTGAGTCACGGTGAAGCCGCCGAAGATGTTGACCGCGGCCAGGATGACCGCGATGAAGCCGATCACGGTGCCGAGCCCGAAGCCGCCGGCGCCGGTCGCGATCAGAGCGCCCACCACGATCACGCTGGAGATCGCGTTGGTCACCGACATCAGCGGCGTGTGCAGCGCCGGGGTGACGCTCCAGACCACGTAGTAGCCGACGAACACCGCGAGCACGAACACGATAAGGTTGAAGATTCCGGGATCGATCTCGGCCATTGCTTGCTTGGTTCCTTATGCGGGTACCGGATGCGGGTGCCGGCGGCTCAGGCGGCCTGGTCGGTGAAGCTCGGATGGACGATCTTGCCATCCTTGGTCAGCAGGCTGCCTTTGATCAGCTCGTCCGTCTCGTCGATCCTCAGCCCCTTGCTGTCCTTGTCGATCAGGAGCTCGAGGAAGTTGAACAGGTTGCGGGCATAGAGGCTGGAGGTGGCCGGCGCCAGCCGCGACGGCGTGTTGGCATGGCCGACGATCTTGACGCCGCCCACCTCGACCACCTTGGCGACCTCGCTGCCCTCGACATTGCCGCCGCTCTCGACCGCGAGATCGACCAGCACCGCGCCCGGCTTCATGCTCTCGACCATCGCCTTGGTGACCAGCCGGGGTGCGGCCCGGCCGGGAATCTGGGCGGTGGTGATCACCAGGTCCTGGCCCTTGATGTGCTCGGCCACCATCGCCGCCTGCTTTTGCTGCTCCTCCGGGGTCAGCGGCCGGGCATAGCCGCCCGAGGTGGCGCCGTCCTCCGGGATGAAGCCCACGAACTTGGCGCCCAGGCTCTCGACCTCCTGCTTGGCGGCCGGGCGCACGTCGGTCGCCGAGACCACCGCGCCCAGCCGGCGCGCGGTCGCGATCGCCTGCAGGCCGGCGACGCCGGCGCCGATGATGAAGACCCGGGCGGGCGGGATCGTGCCGGCCGCGGTCATCAGCATCGGCATGACCCGGTCGAACTCCGCCAGGCCGTCGAGCACGGCGCGGTAGCCGGCCAGATTGGCCTGGCTGGAGAGCACGTCCATGGCCTGGGCGCGGGTCGTGCGCGGCAGCAGCTCGAGCGCGAAGGCGGCCACCCCGGCCTTGGCATAGGCCCCGACCTGGTCCTTGTGCTGATAGGGGTTGAGCATGCCGATCAGGAGCTGACCGGACCGCAAGAGCGCCATCTCGTCGAGCTCGCCCTCGCCGCTCGCCTGCGGCCGCTGCACCTTGAGCACCACGTCGGCCTGCCGATACAGCTCCTGCGCATCCGCGGCGATGGTCGCCCCGGCATCGACATAGGCCTGATCCGCCATCCGCGCCGCCGCCCCGGCGCCCGCCTCGACGACCACGGCCACGCCCTTGGCCACCATGCGCTTGACCGTGTCGGGCGAAGCCGCGACCCGATGCTCGAAGGCGCGCCGCTCCATCGGGACGCCGATTTTCATGATCTCGCTTTCCTCCTGCCGGCTTGCCGCCTTGGCTGTTGTGAAAACAACACTATCCGTTCGGATACCAGCCGGAAAGGGGTCCGCCAACCCGCCGGCCGGCGCCACGGTCCTTGCCAGTGTGCTTGCACACGCGTTAAAGGCACATTAACCTTGCGACAAACAAAACTAAAAATTTATCTTTTTTGAGTGTGTTGCCTTGGCTTTCGGAGGTTTTATGGGGTGCAGCATCGCAGTCGGCCAGCGGCTTGCGCTGGCGGTCGCGCGGGGCTGGTCGGGGGGTGGCAGGCGCTGGCTGGCGCTGCTGCTCTGGGCGCTCCTGTGCGCCATTTCGACCACGGGCCATGCCGCGGAGCGGCCGACCTACAAGCTTGGCGTGTTTCCTTATCTGCCGGCGACCACCGTGGATCGCGTGTTCGGGCCAGTCGCCAGCGCGCTCGGCCGCGCGCTCGACGCCCGGATCCTGTTGCGCACCAAGCCGACCTTCGAGAAGTTCGCGGACGAGCTGGCGCAAGGCAGCTACGACATCGTGTTCGTCCATCCCTTTCTCCTCATCGACGCGGTCGATCGCCACGGCTATGTGCCGCTGGCCCGGCTCGACGGCGAGCTGCGCTCGCTGTTCATGGTGCGCAGCGCCAGCCCGGCGCAGGCGCTGTCCGACCTGGCCGGCCAGCCGATCGGCCTGCCCTCGCCGCTCACGGCGGCCAGCGAGATGCTGGAGGCCGAGCTCGCCGATGCCGGGCTGCAGACGCTGGTCCATCTGGTCCGCTTCCCGAGCCATACCAGCTGCCTGAACGCGGTGCTGGCCCTCAGGGTCGCCGCCTGCGGCACGCCCGCCTTCAGCCTGAACCGGCTGCCCGAGGCGGAGCAGCGCCAGCTGCGCGCGCTGCACCAGTCGGCGCCGCTGCCGAGCCTCGCCTTCGCCGTCCATGGGCGGGTGCCGGCGGCGATCCAGGCCAGGCTCCGCGACGGCATCCTGCGCTGGCAGCCGCCGGCGCAGGGCGGCGGCACGCTGGCGCTCGGTGCCGGCCAGAAGGGCTTCGTGCCGGTCGCGGCCGACGCCTACGCCGCGGTCCGGGCCCTGCGCGCGCGCTTGCAGCGGCCAGGGCTGGATCTGGCCGGTTGAGCGGGCGCGCCGATGTCGCTGAAATATCGTATCGCCGGCATGATCTTCCTCCTGGAGGTCATGCTGATCGGCCTCGTGCTGTGGCTGACCATGGCCCATTCGATGCGGACCGTCGGCGAGCATTTCCGGACCGCCCAGCAGGTCACGCTGCAGCTCCTGGGCGACCTCAGCAAGGCCGCGCTGATCACCGAGGAGTTCGGCGATCTGCAGGCGGTGATCGACGGCACCAGGGATGATCCGAACATCCAGTCGGTGGTGATCGCCGACGCCCAGGGCCAGGTGGTCGCCTCGACCGATCCGGCAGAGCTCGGCCGGCCGCTCGGCGCGGCGACCCGGGCCGAAGCACCGGCCTGGCGATTCCTGGCGATCCCCGGCGCCCAGGCGCCGCTCGGCCGGCTCGCGGTCGCGTTCTCGGACGCGCCGCTCAAGGCCGCCTATCGCCAGACGCTCCAGCTGGGCCTCGCGATCGCGCTGGGCGGCCTGGTCCTGATCGCCCTGGTCAGCCTGACCATGAGCCATCTGGTGACCCGCCGGCTGGCCCGGCTGGCCGCCGCCGCCGATCGGGTCGCGAGCGGCGACGTGGCGGCCCGGGTCGGGCTGCGCGGCCGCGACGAGATCGCCCGGGTCGGGCGCGCCTTCGACGGCATGGTCGACCGGGTGGCGCAGCAGCTGCACGCGCTGGAAGCGGCCCGCGATCGGCTGATGCGGCCGACCGAGGCGATGTCCGAAGGGGTCGCCTTGTGGGATCGCCAGGATCGCCTGGTGTTCTGCAACGCCAAGCTGCGCGAGTTCTGCTGGGCGATCGCGCCCGCGCTGCAGCCCGGCATGACCTTCAGCCGGCTGGCCGCCTTGGTCTACGACGTCCTGATCACGCCCTATCCGACGATGCCCAGCCGCGGCCAGTGGCTGCAGGCGGCGGTCGCCCGCCATCAGCAGGCCTCGGGCATCTTCGAGATGCAGCTGCGCGACGGCCGCTGGCTGTCGGTCTGCGAGTTCCGCACCGCCGAGGACGAGCGGGTCGGCATCTATACTGACATCACCGAGGTGAAGGGCCGGCAAGAGGCGCTCAAGCAGGGCAAGCAGCGGCTCCAGGCGATCATGAACGCGGTCATCGACGGCATCCTCACGGTCAGCGCCGCCGGCGAGATCGAGGCCTGCAACCCGGCCGCGGCGCGCATCTTCGGCGGCACCGAGAGCGAGCTGATCGGCCGCGGCATCGCCGAGCTCCTGATCGACTGGCCCGCCGCCGGCATGAGCCCGCGCCAGGCGCTCCGCCAGCTGCCGCGGCATGTCCTGCTCGAGCAGATCGGCGTGCGCCAGACTGGCCAGACCTTCCCGATGGAGCTGTCGCTCAGCACCATCGAGCTGCGGGGCGAGACGACCTTCATCCTCTCGGTGCGCGACATCACGCTGCGCAAGTCGACCGAGCAGATGATCCTGCACAACGCGACCCACGACACCCTGACCGATCTGCCGAACCGGGCGCTGTTCGATCAGCGGCTGCAGGCGGCGCTCGAGGAGGCGGCCGCCACGGGCGAGGTCTTCGCGGTCCTGTTCCTCGACCTCGACCGCTTCAAGATGATCAATGACAGCCTCGGCCATTCGGTCGGCGACGCCTTGCTGCGCGCGGTCGGCCAGCGGCTGCGGGCCTGCATCGGGCCGCGCGATCTGGTCGCGCGCATGGGCGGCGACGAGTTCATCCTGATCCTGCGCGGGCTCGGCCGCGGCGAGGCCCTGCTGCGGCCGGCCCAGGCGCTCCTGCAGGCGCTCCGGCCGCCCTTCCATTTGCATGGCCACGAGCTGCATCTGACCGCCAGCTGCGGCCTCAGCTGCTACCCCGATGACGGCGCCTGCCCGGAGCAGCTGCTCGGGCTCGCCGACGTCGCCCTCTATCGGGCGAAGCGCGCCGGCCGCGACCGGCTGCAGCTGGTCGCACCCTCGACCAATGCCGCCGTGGTCCAGCAGATGCTGCTGGCGAGCGAGCTGCGCCGGGCGATCGAGCAGGACCGGCTGAGCCTGGTCTATCAGCCGCAGATCCGCCTCGCCTCGGGCCAGGTGGTGGGCGTCGAGGCGCTGGTCCGCTGGCAGCATCCGACCCTGGGGCCGGTGCCCTCGGAGCAGTTCGTGTCCCTGGCCGAGGAGACCGGCCTGATCGATGCGCTAGGCTTGTGGGTGCTGAAGTCCGCCTGCGCCCAGCACCGGCTCTGGCGCCAGCAGCTGGCGACCCCGCCGCGGCTCGCGGTCAACCTCTCGGCCTGCCAGCTGCGCCGGCCGCGGCTGCTGCAGGACGTGCTCGAGGTCTGCCGGACCACCGCCATGGATCCGCGCATGCTGGAGCTGGAGCTGACCGAGAGCGTGTTGATGCAGGAAGGCGAGACCAGCGCCGTGCTGGAGCAGCTGGCGGCCAGCGGGATCAGCCTGGCGCTGGATGATTTCGGCACCGGCTACGCGTCCTTGAGCTATCTCCGCCGCTTCCCGATCAGCCGGCTCAAGATCGACCGCTCGTTCGTCTGCGACCTCGACCGGGCCGCCGGCGACAGCACGCTCGCCTGCGCCGTGATCCGGATGGCCCATGCGCTGGGGCTGGAGGTGGTGGCGGAGGGCGTCGAGACCGAGGAGCAGATCGGCTTGCTGCGCCACTATCGCTGCGACGAGGCGCAAGGCTTCCTGCTGGCCAAGCCGATGCCGGGCGAGCAGATCCCCGCCATGATCCAGCAGCGGCCCGGGCCGCGGCCGCGCCTGGTGGCCCTGGAAGCTTTGTGACGCGGGCGCGCTTGAGCGTGGTCGCTGGGCCGCGCGCAGCTGAGCGGCTGCAGAATGCTCCAGATCTCAACGCTGGAGCCTGTTCGGGCGCAGACCTTATCAGGCAAACCGCGCGCAGCCTGATTAACCCGATCTTCAGCTCATCCAGCGATCTTGCCCCTGGTCCAT
>CADEGR010000145.1:0-6936 GCA_902826935.1 uncultured Alphaproteobacteria bacterium
ACCTCGGTCCACGCCTTCGCGGTCGATCCGGCGCGCGGCGTGTTCGTGCTGGCGCTGCTGGCGGTCGCGATCGGCGGCTCCTTGATCCTCTACGCGATCCGGGCGCCTGCATTGCGCGGCGGCGGGCTATTCGCGCCGGTGTCGCGCGAAGGCGGCCTGCTGCTCAACAATCTGCTGCTCTCGACCGCCTGCGCCACCGTGCTGCTCGGCACGCTCTATCCGCTGCTGCTGGAAGCGATCGACGGCAGCAAGATCTCGGTCGGCCCGCCCTATTTCAACGCCACCTTCGCGCCGCTCATGGTGCCGCTCCTGCTGGCGATTCCGGTCGGCGCGATGCTGGCCTGGAAGCGCGGCGATCTCCCCGGCGTGCTCGGCCGGCTCAAGGCCGCCTGGCTGGCGAGCGGCCTGATCGTGCTGGTCTGGCTGTTCTACCTGCAAGGCAAGAGTGCCCTGGCCGTGCTCGGCATGGGCGTCGCAATCTGGGTGATCCTGGGCTCGCTGGTCGAGCTGGCGGAGCGCCTCCAGCTGCTGCGCGGCCCGCTCGGCCGCAGCTGGCAGCGCGCCCGCGGCCTGCCGCGCTCGACCTACGCCATGACCATCGCCCATATCGGCGTCGGCATCACGGTGCTCGGCATCACCGCGTCCAGCGCCTGGCAGAGCGAGGCGATCTTGAACCTGCGGCCGGGCGAGCAGACCGAGCTTGCCGGCTATCGCTTCAAGCTGGAGCGGATCGAGGAGCAGCAGGGTCCGAACTGGGTCGCCAAGGTCGCGACCGTCACGGTCACCACCGACGCCGGCGCCCCGGTCGCCACGCTGCATCCGGGCAAGCGCTTTTATCCGGTCGAGCGCCAGCCGACCTCCGAGGCGGCGATCGACATGGGCCTGTGGCGCGACCTTTATGTCGTCCTGGGCGATCCGCCCAATGGCGAGACCTCGCTGAACGCCCCACATACCATGCGCATCTATTGCAATCCGCTGGTGATGGGCATCTGGATCGGCGTGATCATCATGGGCCTGGCCGGGTTCTGGTCGCTGACCGATCGCCGGCTGCGGGTCGGCGCGCCGAGCCCGGCGCAGCGCCGGTTGCAGCCGGCGCCGGCGGCGGCGTAGAGCGAAGGGAGCAGGCTGGCGGTGCGTCGACTACTCTTCCTGTTGCCGATCGTGGTGTTCGTGGTGGTCAGCGTCGGCTTGGCGATCGGCCTGACCCGCGATCCCTCGACCCTGCCGTCGGCGCTGATCGACAAGCCGGTGCCGAGCTTCGATCTGCCGCCGGTCGAAGGCTTGCGCCAGGCCGGGCTCAAGACCGGCGACCTCGCCGGCAAGGTGTCGTTGGTCAATGTGTTCGCCTCCTGGTGCGGCCCCTGCCGGGTCGAGCATCCGGTCTTGATGGGCCTGGCCAAGGAAGGCGTCGTGATCCACGGCCTGAACTACAAGGATGCGCCCGACGACGCCGCCCAGTTCCTGCAGGAGCTGGGTGATCCCTACCAGGCGATCGGCGCCGATCGGAATGGGCGCGTCGGCATCGACTGGGGCGTCTACGGCGTGCCCGAGACCTTCGTGGTCGATGCCAGCGGCACGATCCGGCACAAGCATGTCGGGCCGCTGCAGCCGCGCGATCTGGAGCAGCTCAAGAAGATCATGCAGGAGGTCGCCGGATGAGGCAGGCGCTGGCACGGCTGCTGCTGGCGGTGGCGCTCCTGGCGGGGCCGGCCCAGGCCGCGACCACGCCCGACGAGATCATGCAGGATCCGGTGCTGGAGCAGCGGGCGCGTGGCTTGTCGAAGGAGCTGCGCTGCCTGGTCTGCCAGAACCAGTCGATCGACGATTCGGACGCCGATCTGGCCGATGATCTGCGCCGCCTGGTGCGTGAGCGGCTGGAGGCCGGCGACAGCGACGCCGAGGTGATCGCCTTCGTGACCGAGCGCTATGGCGACTTCGTGCTGCTTCGGCCGCCGGTCCGGCCGGGCACCTGGGGCTTGTGGTTCGGCCCGGCGGTGCTGCTGGTGATCGCCGGCGGCGGGGTTGCCTGGTATCTGCGCCGCCAGCCGAAGGCGCCGCCGCCCGAGGGCCTGGCGCCGGACGAGCAGGCGCGGCTCGAGCGGCTGCTGGCGCCGACGCCTGAGCCAGAGCGCGGCCCATGATCCAGATCCTGGCCTATCTCGCCCTCACCTTGCTGGCGCTGGTTTTGGTGCTGCTGCCCTTGTGGCGGCCGCGCCAGGGCCTGGACCCGCGCGCCTTCGACCTGGAGGTCTACCGCGACCAGCTGGCCGAGCTCGCGCGCGACGAGGAGCGCGGGCTGATCGAGCCGGCCCCGGCGCGGGCCGCCCGGCTCGAGATCGAGCGGCGGATCCTGGCGCTGGCCGAGCGGGCTGGAGCGGCGGTCCAGCCGCAGCCATCGGCGCGTCTGGCGCCGCTGGTCTCGACCGCGCTGGCGCTGTTCTTGCCGCTGTTCGCGGGCCTGCTCTACCTCGGCCTCGGCTCGCCCAACCTGTCCGATCAGCCGCTCGCCGCGCGCCGGCTGGAGCAGCCGCCGGCCGATGCCGCCCAGGCCGAGATCCTGGCCAAGATCGAGCAGCTGCAGGAGCATCTGAAGACCACGCCGGACAATCTCGGCGTGTGGCTGGCGCTCGGCCGGGCGCGGCTGCAGCTGGGCGACAGCCAGGCGGCGGTCGAGGCCCTGCAAAAGGGAATGGACCTGGCGCCGCAGGATGGCGCGATCGAGGCCGAGCTGGGCGAAGCCTTGATCTATGCCGCCAATGGCACGGTGCCGCCGGTCGCCATCCAGCATTTCGAGAACGCCCTCAAGAAGACGCCGCAGGAGCCGCGCGCGCGCTACTATCTGGGTCTGGCGTCCGCCCAGGCCGGCAAGCTGGACGATGCGTTCGCCGCCTGGCGGGCGATGCTGGCGGAGGGGCCGGCCGATGCGCCGTGGCGGATGTCGGTGGCCGAGGGCATCCGCACCTTCGCCCAGCAGGCGGGCCGCGATCCGGCGCCGATCCTGGCCGGGCTGCCGGAGGCCAATGGCCTGGATCGCGGCATGCCGCAGCCGAGCGCCGCAGACCAGGCCGAGATGGCGTCGTTGACGGCCGACGAGCGCGATGCGCGGATCCGCTCGATGGTCGAGGGCTTGGCGGCGCGGCTGGCCGACAATCCGGAGGACGTCGAGGGCTGGCTGCGGCTGGGTCGGTCGCGGGCGGTCCTGGGCGAGCCCGCCCAGGCGCAGCAGGCCTATGAGCAGGCCTTGACCCGGCTGCCGCAGGGTGACGCGCGGCGTGCGACGGTCGAGGCGGAGCTGGCGCAGCTGGCGCGCGGGGGTGGCGCACCGGCTGCGCCGCCGGGCGCAGCGGAGGCGACGCCGCCCGCGGCCCCGGCCGGCGCCATGCCCCAGCCGAGCGCCGAGCAGCAGGCCGCGATCGCTGCGTTGCCGCCCGCCGAGCAGAGCGCCCAGATCCGCAGCATGGTCGACGGCCTGGCCGCCAAGCTCGAGCAAAACCCCGACGATCTCGAGGGCTGGCTGCAGCTGGCCCGCTCGCGCCAGGTCCTGGGCGAGCCGGGCCCGGCCAAGCAAGCCTTTGAAAAAGCACTAGCTTTGGCGCCCAGCTCGCCCGACGTGCTGAAAGCCTATGCCGGCAGCCTGCTCGGCGCCAAGGATCCCCGGACCGGCACGACCGCGGTCGGCCAGGATGCCGTAGCCCTCTATGAGCGCGTCGTCGCGGTCGCCCCCAAGGATCCCGAGGCCTTATGGTATCTGGGCCTGGCCGCAGTCCAGCACGACCGCCTCGATCAGGCCGCCGAGCGCTGGCGCGCGGCCGCCGCGGCGCTCGATCCGAGCCACCCGAACTATGCCGGCATCCAGGCCAGCCTCCAGGAAATCGAGCGCAAGCTAGCGGCCCGCGCCGGCAAGCCCGCGACCGTCACCAACTAGGCTCGCGGCGGCCGGCGCGATCTGGCAGAACGGGCGCCAGCGCGTCACCGCCAAGAGGCCATGCTTTGTCGCTGCTCTTGCCGCTGCTCCACCAGCTGCCGCCCGAGACCGCCCACCGCCTGGCGCTCCACGGCCTGCAGCTGGGCTTGCTCCCCAGGCTCGACCGGGCCCGCTGGCCGCGCCTGCGCACCCGCCTGGCGGGCCTCGATCTGCCCAATCCGCTTGGCCTGGCCGCTGGCTTCGACAAGGATGCCGCAGCCTTTGCCGGGCTCGCCAAGCTGGGCTTCGGCTTCGTCGAGGTCGGCACGATCACGCCTCGGCCGCAGCTCGGCAACCCGCGCCCGCGCCTGTTCCGGCTGCCGGCGCAGCAGGCCCTGATCAACCGCATGGGCTTCAACAATCAAGGCTTGGCCGCCGCCCAGAGGCGCTTGGCCAAGCGCCGTCCGGACGACGGCGTGCTGGGCGCCAATATCGGCGCCAACAAGGACAGCGCGGACCCGATCGCCGACTACGTCGCCGGCTTGCGCGGCCTGTACGGCCTGGTCGACTATCTGACCATCAACGTGTCGTCGCCGAACACGCCGGGCCTGCGGGACTTGCAGGCGACGGCTCGGCTGCGGCCGCTGCTCGACGCCTTGCTCGACTGCCGTGCAGCGCTTGCGGCCGGCGCCGCCGCCAAGCCGCTGTTCCTCAAGCTGGCGCCTGATCTGGACCAGGCGGCCGAGGCTGAGATCGCCGCTCTGGCGGTGGAGCTGGGTCTGGACGGCTTGATCATTTGCAACACGACTCTGGCTCGGCCACCCGAGCTGAGCGGCCCGCACCGGGACGAGGCCGGCGGCCTCAGCGGACGGCCGCTCCGGGCTCCGGCGACCGCGCAGCTCGCCCGGTTCCACCGGCTGACCGCCGGCCGGCTGCCGCTGATCGGCGTTGGTGGCATCGCCAATGCCGCGGATGCTTGGGCGAGGCTGCAGGCGGGTGCCAGCGCGCTCCAGCTCTACACCGCCTTGATCTATCAAGGCCCAGCGATGATCGGCCGTCTGCTGGGCGAGCTGGACCAGCTGCTTGCCGCCGCCGCCGCTCCCCTCAAGCCGGCGGCGGCGCCTGCCGGCAGCTCAGTGCGTCAGGCTGGCTAGAGCGCGGCGGGCCCGCTCCAACAGCAGCGGCATGCGCTCCAGCCGGGCGGCTTCGCGGCCAGCTTCGGCGATCTGGCCCGGCCGGCGGCGCGGCCCTGCGGACCGGGCCCGTTGCACGATCGCTTCGGCCGGCAGGCCGGCCAGCGCGGCAATCACCCACGGGCGGGGTAGATCCTGCAGGCTGGGACGTCTCGACATGGCCATGCTCCGATAGAATGGGCATCTATAGTTGAACAAACACAATTTCTACAGAATAATTCCAGCTAGTTTCGCCACCTGTTGACGAATGGTGTTTGACGGGCCTGGGCGGGCTGCACTAACCTGCGCCGACGTCGTGGTGATTTGGCCGGCTGGCTTGCAGACCACGTTAAAGAAGCTGCTAAAAAGCCGGGTCGCACGCGCCCTGGCTCAAGCCGGGGCGTTTGTGTTTTCGGGATCCAGCGACCGTGTCCAACTCTTGGCGACCACGAACGCAGGCGGTGCAAGGGGGCAGCCTGCGCTCCGGCTTTGGCGAGAATGCCGAGGCTTTGTTCCTGACCTCCGGCTTCCGCTACCGGCGCGCCGAAGACGCCGCTGATCGGTTCGCCGATCGGCAGGATGGCTTCGTCTATTCGCGCCTGGGCAATCCGACCGTTCGGATGTTCGAGCAGCGTCTGGCCCTGATGGAGGGCGCCGAGGACGCCGCCGCCACGGCAACCGGCATGGCCGCGGTTCATGCGTCGCTGTTGAGCCTGGTCCAGACCGGCGATCGGGTCGTCGGGGCGCGCGTGCTGTTCGGGTCCTGCCACTACATCTTGGCCGAGCTGCTGCCCCGCTACGGCGTCGAGGTGGTGCTGGTCGACGGCCGCGACCTCGATCAATGGGCGGAGGCCCTGGCGCGTCCGACCAAGGCGGTGTTCTTCGAGACGCCTGGCAACCCGACCTTGGAGCTGATCGACATCCGCGCGGTCAGCGAGCTGGCCCACCGGGCTGGCGCCTTGGTCATCGTCGACAATGTCTTTGCGACCCCGCTCCTGCAGCAGCCGCTGCAGCTGGGTGCCGATCTGGTGGTCTATTCGGCGACCAAACACATTGACGGCCAGGGCCGCTGCCTGGGCGGCGCGATCCTGGGGCCGGCCGCGCATCGCAAGGACGTGCTCCAGCCGTTCCTGAAGCATACCGGTCCGTCGCTCAGCCCATTCAATGCCTGGGTCCTGCTGAAAGGACTGGAGACGCTCGACCTGCGGGTGCGCGAGCAGACCCGCAGCGCAGTCGCCCTGGCGCGTTTCCTGGAAGAGGACCCGCGCGTGCCGCTGGTGCTGCATCCGGATCTGCCGAGCCACCCGCAGCATGGCCTGGCCAAGCGGCAGATGAGTGGCGGCGGCAGCCTGGTCGCATTTCGCGTGGGCGACGGCCAGAAGCGCGCCTTCGAGGTCCTAAACCGGCTGCGGCTGATCGCGATCTCGAACAATCTGGGCGATGCCAAGTCCCTGATCACTCACCCAACCACGACGACGCATCAGCGCCTGCCGGACGCCGAGCGGGCGGCGCTTGGCATCACCGACGATCTGCTGCGCCTGTCGGTCGGCCTGGAGGATCCACAGGACCTCATGGCCGATCTCGACCAGGCGCTGGGGCCGCGTTAGTCACCGACCCTAAGCCGCGGGGCGCACAAGCCGGCCGTCGGCTGATCCGCCGCCGAGCTGTGTGGGGGTGCCGCATCCCGGTGGTGGTTCGGACGGTCATCGCGCCTTCACATCGGCGCCGGCAGATCATGACGACGTTGATGGCGCGATCGGCAGGCGGCGGCGGTCTAGCTCAGAGGGTAGCGCCGGTCAGGCTCGTGACCGATGGCATGGCCCGCGGCGGCGCCGGCACAAGAGCGGGTTGGGAAGGCCC
>CADEGR010000145.1:7036-11292 GCA_902826935.1 uncultured Alphaproteobacteria bacterium
CCTGGCCGCGGCCAAAGGCGAGATTCTGTGCCTGGGCGGCGGGCTGGAGCCGGGCTCCGCCGGCGACGGCAGCGGTCGAGCGTAGCGCTCAGCGCCACGCATCATGAACGCGATGAACCTGCGTTCAGGCCCAGCGCAGCCCAGGCCAGCTTGCCCTGGCGGTAGCGGCCTTGATCCGGTTCAGGCGATCGATTGGCAGCCGCCGGCTGGGGCTGCGGCGGCAGTAACCGGTGCGCCCGAGCTTAGGATGCCAGCCGCAGCCCTTTGTCTTCTGCCCTTTTTGTCGTCGGGTTTGGCTCTGCACCCAGCCTGAAGAAGCCGAGCAGCTCCTTGAGCTGATTGACCTGATCCACCTGCGATCGCACGGACGCCGAGGTCTGCTCGACCAAGGCGGCGTTTTGCTGGGTCACCTGATCCATGCTCGAGACCGCCTCGCTGACCTCGGCCAGGCGCCGGGCCTGATCCTGGCTGGCCGCTGCGATGTCGGCAACCAGGTCGGCCAGGGCATTAACTGCCGATCGGATCGATCCCAAGCCGTCGCCGACCTCGCGCACGAGATCGACTCCGTCGCCGATTTCTTGCACCGTCGCAGCAATCAGCTCGCTGATCTGTTTGGACGCGGTGGCCGAGCGTTGGGCCAGGCTGCGCACCTCCGACGCCACGACGGCAAAGCCCTTGCCGGTTTCCCCGGCGCGCGCTGCCTCGACCGCCGCATTGAGCGCCAGCAGGTTGGTCTGGAAGGCTATGTCATCGATGACATCGACGATCTCGGTGACCCTCGTCGACGATGTCTGGATGCGCGCCATCGCGGCCACGGCACGGCCGACCAAGGCATCGCCAGCGTTTGCCGAGCTGCGTGCTGAAACCGCGATGTCGTTCGCCTTTTCGGCGCCGGCCGTGTTCTGCTTGACCATGTTGGCGACGTTGGCCATCGATGCCGCGGTCTCCCGCAGGAACGAAGCTTGCGCATCGGTCCTGCTGGCAAGGTCGGTTGAGCCGGAGGCGATCTCGTCGGCCGCTTGGCGAAGGGCTTCACTGGCTTCGTGAATGCGTCGCACAATGCCGGTGAGAGCCAGCTGCATGGCCGCCGAATCATCCTGAAGACGACCAAATGCACCGTGATGGTCGCCGCGCATCGCACAGGTGAGATCGCCTGTGGCAAGGGCCGCCATCATGGCGACGCATTCCTTGATGCCGAGATCAACGGCGGCCACCAACCGGTTGATGCTATCGGACAGAACCAACAGGAAGCCATCCAGACCAGCGGTCGCCAGCCGCTGCCCGAATTGGCCCGTCGCCGCCGCATTGATCATCGCTTCGACGTCGCGCTCGACCTGCAGACGCTGGCTTTGATCCCACCACTCGATGACCGTGCCCAAGCGGCCGCCGCCGTCGCTGAAGACCGGATTGAGCTGCAGCTCGAAGGTGCGGCCAGCAGCGGCCAGCAGACAGGATGTCTCGCTCGTCAGCGCCATGAGGCTGATCGGCTGCAGTTGCGGCAGGTTATGAAAGCGCTCGAGCGCCAACCCTTCGATCGTCTCTGCCGTGAAGCCGGACAGTTCGGCTCCCACATCATTGCGCGCCGTCTCGACCAGGCGCTTGAACGCCCGGTTGGCATGCGTGATCTGGCCGTCGGGATCGACCATGATCATGGCGGCCCCGGCGTTCTCGAGTGTTTCTTGCGCACGCACTGCCGCCGTGCCGGTCTCCCGGATCACCTCCATCGAGCGGGCCATGTCGCCAAGCTCATCGGCGCGCTCAAGTGCCGGGATGACGGCTGCCGGATCGCCTTTGGCCAGCCGGGCGACGCTATGCGTCAGCCCGCGCAGCGGTCGTGTGATGCTCCGGGCGGTGACCATGGAGATGACGGTGCCCGCGCCCAGCGCGCCCAGCACGCACAGGATGATCGCGGTCACGCCGAAGCGATGCAGTGCCTGCATGGCGCTGGTTGCCTCGGCAATAGCGGCATCGCAGATCGCCACGACATTGGCTTGCGCCGCGCTCATCCGCCGGCGCGCATCAATCTGTCCTGCGACGGCTTGCCGGTAGGCGGCAAACGCTTCCTCGTAAGCTGGCAGCAGCCCCTCCAGACCTGCCGCCGCCTGGCTCTCGGCGGTCATTGATCCGCTCAAGCGCGCGGCCGTCGCCTTTGCCAATGCCAAAGCCTCGGCGACACGACCGGCGGCATCCGCCGTTGGAGCGGCGGCAAAGCTGCCTTGCGCCAATTGCAGATTGGCGGTCTGGCTGACCAGAGCCTGGGCATCCGCACGCGCCTGCACGGCGCGGCCAACCGCTGCGCGGGCGACGAGCGCCTTGGTGGCCACATGCTGATAGGCCGCCTCCTGCCGTGCCGCGATCGTGTTGACAAAGACTCTCATCTGTTTGGAAACGTTATCAAGACCACGGTCAGCAGTGGCCGAGCTTGCACCGTCCTCGACCGCCGCAAAGACATCTCCGAATGCCTTGCGATAGCGATTGACCGACTGCGCCAGCTTGGCAACCGGCGTCTCGTCGTTCGTGCCGGCGGCCAGCTTTCGCATGCGGACGCTGATCAGGAAGATTTCCTTCATGGCAGCGAGCGTTGCGGCTTTGGCCTGTGGCTCCCGCTGCCAACGGTAGACAGTCTCACCTTGGCGCGCCTGCAGCATGTTCTGGATCAGGAGGCTGGCTTGATCGCGCAGCTCCCGACGGGTTTGCTGTGCCACATCGACATTCTCGAGCTCGCGCACCGAAGCTTGATGGAGCTTTTCATTGCCGGCGTTCACATCGGCCGCAATCGCCCGGATGCGTTCGGCGACCTCTTGCATATGCGCTTGGCGCAATTTCATCGTCGCATGCAGCCGATCATAGGCCGCCATGGTCGCCTGATAGGCCTTCAGCTCGGCGTCGATGTTTCGCAACGCGGTCGCGACCTCGCTCGAGGCCTGCGGGATGGTGTTGCCGATGTGATCGATCAGCTTGGCGAGCATGCCCGCGGTTGCCTGCAGTGAGGCTTGATCTCCGTCTCGCTCGAACACCGCGAACTGGATCTGCACGTTGCTTGCTTCATGGGCGAGGTTCGTCATCAAGCGCGCATCGGCCACGCCGCGGTCGTAGCCGTGCAGACCGGTCCAACCGATGCCCCCCACCAGGCCGGTCAAGGCTAGTACGCCGGCGAACCCGAACGAGATGCGTGTGCCGATCCGCATGCTGCCTGCCTCTCTCACGCTCAGTCTTCGTGCCAGCAGCAAGCTAGGGGCTAACCATTAAGATTTATTTAGCAAACTCAGGCTATTCCTGCGTCTTCAGACAGCAAGCCGCCGCCCGGACGGCGCGGCATGAGAAGGAGCAGGGTGGTGTTGAAGACGCTAAGACATTGTGTGCTGATTGGCCTGGCCGTGCAGGCGGTGGCGGGAAGCCCTGCCACGGCCAACGACTACGAAGCAGAGATCCGCAAGCTGTTCGAAGAACGGCTGAGCGGCTGGCTGCGCGATCCGGTGCTGGTGGAGGCGGTCAAGCGGCGGAACGAGCAGCGTGGCGGCCTGACGCCGGGCGCTATCGAGGCGCTTGACCAGGAGTGGCGCGAACAAGCCAAGGCGGGCGCCGGGAGCCTGCTCAATGAGCTGTTGAACGACCAGGCTTCGCTTTATCTCCGCCAGAAGAAGGATGGCTCGGAGGGCTTGATCACCGAGGTGTTCGCGATGGATGGCAAGGGCCTCAACGTCGCCCTGAGCGATGTCACCTCGGACTACATGCAGGGCGATGAAGCCAAGTGGGCGAAGACCTATGGTGTCGGTCCTGGCGCATTGTTCGTAGACGAGGTCGAGTTCGACGACAGCACCAATACCTTTCAGTGCCAGCTCAGCGCGACAATCGTCGACCCGACCGACGGCAAGGCGATCGGCGCGATCACGTTCGGCATCAACGTCGAGAAGCTGAGCTGACATAGCAAAGGCGCTAGTGCCGTATTTGGTCGGAGCCTTCGGCCAGATGCTACGTTGCCCATGCAGCAGCCGGCGGCGATTGTCGCCGCCGGCTTGCGACCGCTGCAACGACGATCCTGACGATGGAGCGTTTGGCAATTGGAAGCGAGCTGACCTCAATGTTGTCCATCCGTCCGCCAGAATAGTTGGGGGCAAATAGGACGCCGCCTTTGACCTGCCATCGTTTTGGCGTTCCCGGACCATCTCGCTGCCCATTTTTTGGAAGGCTTGCAAGCCATCGAAGTAAAATAGCGTCGTCATCCTTGCGCATTCCTGCTGATCGCCATGAATTGC
>CADEGR010000146.1 GCA_902826935.1 uncultured Alphaproteobacteria bacterium
GAGGCCAATGAGGGCGTGATCCTGATCGCGGCCACCAACCGGCCGGACGTGCTCGACCCCGCCCTGCTGCGGCCGGGCCGGTTCGACCGCCAGGTGGTGGTGCCCAATCCGGACGTGCTCGGCCGCGAGCGGATCCTGCAGGTCCACATGAAGAAGGTCCGGATCGGTCCGGATGTCGATGCCAAGGTGATCGCGCGCGGCACGCCCGGCTTCTCCGGCGCCGACCTCGCCAACATCGTCAACGAGGCGGCGCTGCTGGCGGCCCGGGTCGGCAAGCGCATGGTCAGCATGACCGACTTCGAATCCGCCAAGGACAAGGTGATGATGGGCGCCGAGCGGCGTTCCATGGTCATGACCGAGGAGGAGAAGCGGCTGACCGCCTATCACGAGGCGGGCCATGCCCTGGTCGGCTATTTCTCGCCGGCCTCCGATCCGATCCATAAAGCCACGATCATCCCGCGCGGCCGCGCGCTGGGCATGGTCATGCGCCTGCCGGAGGGCGACCGGATCTCGGTCTCGCGCGAGAAGCTGAAGGCCGATATCGCGGTGGCGATGGGCGGCCGGGTCGCCGAGGAGCTGGTGTTCGGCCATGAGAAGGTCACCGCCGGCGCCGCCTCGGACATCGAGCAGGCGACCAAGATCGCCCGGCACATGGTCACCCAGTGGGGCATGAGCGACAAGCTCGGGCCGATGGCCTATGGCGAGAACCAGCAGGAGGTGTTCCTGGGCCATTCGGTGACCCAGACCAAGAACGTCTCCGAGGCGACCGCCCAGCTGATCGACTCCGAGATCCGCCTGTTCGTCGACGGCGGCTACCAGACCGCCCGCGTGATGATCACCAAGGATCTCGACAAGCTGAACGACCTGGCCCATGCCCTGCTCGAGCACGAGACCCTGACTGGCGAGGAAATCGGCGCGATCCTGCGCGGCGAGCCCATGCCAAAAGCGCCGCCGCACGAGCCGCCGAGCGCTGCCGCGCCGAGTGGCGGCAAGCGTGGCTCGGTGCCCAACACCGCGCCGGCGGACGGCGAGCCGGGCCTGGGCGGCATGGAGCCGAGCCCGCAGCCGGGCGGCTGAGCTCCGCTGGCCCAAGCGAGCTGGGTCCGAGCTAGCTGACCACATGACGGGGTGGCCGATCGGCCACCCCGTCGGCATTTGGGGCCGGGCGGCAGGCCCTGCCAGCGGCGGGGCGGCTTTCGGGTGACACTCGAGCCGGCGCTGACGCCTTGCGGTGGATCCTCGCTTGCCCCGCCTGCCGGGCAAGCGTATCAACGCGGGCCGTGAGCCGGCGGCCCGAGCCCGCCCCAACCAAGAACTGCGCCCGCGCGAGGCCGACCATGTCCCGACAGCTCTTTGGCACCGATGGCATCCGCGGCACCGCCAATCAGCCGCCCATGACCGCCGAGACCGCGTTGAAGCTGGGCCTGGCGGCGGGCGCGCAGTTCACCCGCGGCAGTCACCGCCACCGGGTCGTGATCGGCAAGGACACCCGGCTGTCCGGCTACATGCTGGAGCCGGCGCTGACCGCGGGCTTCATCGCCATGGGCATGGACGTGACGCTGCTGGGGCCGCTGCCGACCCCGGGCGTGGCCCTGCTGACCCGGTCCTTGCGCGCCGATCTCGGCGTCATGATCTCGGCCTCGCACAATCCCTATCAGGACAACGGCATCAAGCTGTTCGGCCCTGACGGCTTCAAGCTGTCCGACGCGATCGAGCTGGCGATCGAGGCGCGCATGTTCAGCGACGGCGATCCCGGCCTGGCCGAGCCCGCCCAGCTCGGCCGCGCGATCCGCCTGGAGGGCTCCCGCGAGCGCTATATCGAGGCGTTGAAGGCGACCTTGCCGCGCGGCCTGAGCCTCGGCGGCCTCAAGATCGTGATCGACTGCGCCCATGGTGCTGCCTACATGGTGGCACCCAGCATCCTCTGGGAGCTCGGCGCCGAAGTGATCCGCCTCGGGGTCCAGCCGAACGGCTTCAACATCAATGACGGCTGCGGCTCGACCGTGCCGCAGCTGATGCAACGGGCGGTGGTCGAGCATGGCGCCGACCTCGGCATCGCGCTCGATGGCGATGCCGACCGGCTGATCCTCGCCGACGAGCACGGCGAGATCATCGACGGCGACCAGATGCTAGGCCTGCTCGCCGCGCAGTGGCAGCGCACTGGCCAGCTCGAGGGCGACGGCGTGGTCGCGACGATCATGTCCAATCTCGGCCTCGAGCGCTTCCTGGCCAGCCAGGGGCTCAAGCTGCACCGCACCAAGGTCGGCGATCGCTACGTGGTCGAGCAGATGCGCCAGAGCGGCCACAATCTGGGCGGCGAGCAGTCCGGCCATCTGATCATGAGCGACTTCGCCACCACCGGCGACGGCATGCTGGCAGCGCTCCAGATCCTGGCGCTGCTGGTCGGTCAGGATCGACCGATGAGCGAGCTCGGCCGGGTGTTCACGCCCCTGCCCCAGCGCCTGCGCAACTGTCGCCTGAACGGCGGCCAGCCGCTCGAGCAGGCGGCGGTGCGCGCCTGCCTGCAGGCGGCCGAGGCCCGGCTGGACGGCCATGGCCGGCTCCTGGTCCGGCCGAGCGGCACCGAGCCCCTGATCCGGGTCATGGTCGAGGCCGACGACGAGCAGCTGCTGACCAGCGTCCTGGCCGAAGTTGGCGACATCATCGAGCGCCACGCTTAGGGCTGCACGCCCATCGGAGCCTGCGGCTGGCCGCACGGTCCACCCGCTGCCATCGCCGCCGGCGAAATCGGCGGCGCTGCGAACCATTCTTTAACGTCTTTGGCCGAAGCTGACGCAGCCTGTCTGGTCCATGCGTCCCTGGGAGTCCGCCTCGACGACCGGTCGACTGATCGGCCCGCGGACTCCCAGGGGTCGCTTGGACCAGGAGCAGGATCGCTGGATCAGCTGAAGATTGGGTTAATCAGGCGGCGCGCGGATCGCCTGATCGGATTTAGCCCGAGCTGCTCGGTCCGGAGGCCTCGCAAGGGTCGGCCTGAACGCTTCATCATCGATCCGGCCACAGCCTGTCCCTGAGCAGCTGGGCGAAGCACCGAACGCCAACCCGCGGCGCCATCTCGGGCTGGGTGATCGCATGATCGCTTGATCAATTAATGGTTGATATTGTATGGTTGCATGAACCGTTAAGGTGAATGGCGACCATGGATCCAAGTCTCCGCGCGGCCGGCCTGATTGGCCTGGCGCTGACGCTGACCGGCTGTCAGACCGGCAGCTGGCAGGCCTCGACGAGCGCTGCCAAGCCGCCAGCCAAGGTCGCGGCGGCGGCGGTGACCGCCGAGCCGGCCGCACGCGGGCCGGCTCCCGACTGGCGGGCGGCGGGCGACTGCCAGGCGCGGCTGCGGCTGCTGCGCGCGGCGGCGGCCGGCGATCGTCTCCAGCCCGGCGACGACACGCCGTTCGCGGTCGTGCTGGCCGAGGCGGCGCGGACCAAGCGGAGCGGGGCGAGCGTGACGCCGGTCGAGCTGGATCTGCCGATCGGCCTGGGCGAGGACCAGGCGCTGGCCGGCAAGACCTGCCTGATCCGGATCGGGGCGCCGCTCGATCTGGCGGCCGAGCAGCGCGCGCTGGGCCGCGAGACGGTGCAATCCTCATATCAGAGCGGCAGCCACGCCGAGCGCAACCCCGCTTACGACGCGGCCGAATTGCGCCTGCGCCAGGCCGAGCAGGCCAGCAAGAGCCGCGGCCCCAAGATCATGCAGGTCGGCGACCCCCTGCTCGACCTGGTGGGCCTGGTGGTCGGCAGCGCGATCGCCAGCTTCACCGAAGCCAGCGCGCCGAGCGAGGACGCCGCCCTGACCGAGCTGATGGCGACCCCCCGCTCGATCGATCGGCCGGTCTATCAGCCCTACCATTTCGAGCAGACCAAGGTGCAGGCCGAGAAGACCGCGACCATTCCGGTCGCCCTGATCGACCGCGCCACGGGCACGGAATGGCAGACCCAGCTGCGCCGGCGCGAGGCGCGCCAGATCCTGGTGCTGGACGGCCTCGACCGGCGCGATCGCAATTTTGCCGGCCAACGCGCCGCCGGCATGACCAGCGACGAGTTCGAGGACTGGCTGAACGCACCGCCACAGCTGCCGCTGAGCGACGTGGTGGCCGGCCTGCTGACCGCGCCGGTGGCGGATGGCGGAGCGCAGCTCCTGGCGGCGGCACCGGCAGCTGCGGCCGATCGCAGGTCCGCCGCGCGCCCGGAGCCGAGCCAGCCCGAGCTGACGCTGGCGCCCGATCCGGCGAGCTCGGTCCGGCTCGAGCTGGCCGGCGAGCGGGCCGCCGGCGTCTATGTCGAGCCCAATCTGGTGCTGACCAGCAGCGCGTTCGCGCCGGACGGCGGGCTGATCGACGTGATCGCCGCCGATGGCGACCGGGTGCTCGGCCTGGTCGCGCGTCGCGATCCAGGGCTCGGCCTCGCCTTGATCCAGGTGCCGCGCTCGGGCCAGCCGGTGGCCTTGCCCTCGGCGGAGACCGCGCTGGCGGACGATCTGGTGCGGATCAAGGGACCGGCGCGCCAAGCCAGCCTGCCGGGCGCGCCCCTGTTCCAGGGCGTTCAGCTGGCCGCGCTGCGGCGCGATGGCAGCAACGGGGCCGGCAGCTTCGTTCGAGCCACCGCCATCCGGCGGTTCCTCGGAGCAGACGACACGACCGCACCGCAGCGATAACGAGCGGCCGCGGTCACCAATTCGCCAGAGCTCGCTCGCCGCTGCGCCGGCCGGCCATTTGGCGCAATCAGCTGTGAGCCAACTCACAGCTGATTGCCGCAGCGCCATCCATAGTCCTCTCGAGGTTAATTCGTGATCAATATCTATTTGGAGTCATTCAATGGACGTTTCGAGTTTTGAGCTGATTTTCAAGAATCAGGCACCGGCGGGTGATGTTGAACAAGTCCTTCAAGGCTATTTCTTAAGCATAACCAACCTTGAGAATAAAAATCTGAAGTTCAGGGTCGAGTTCGTCATATTTCCGCCACCACCGGGCACGCCAAATCAGGAGCTTCGCAGCCTGGCGGGCAACACCTTGACATTCGTCGATGCGGGCGGCACCGACAATCAACGAGGCATTCTGAGCGGAACGCTGGCGTCGAGCATCTTCCAGCTCAGCACGGGTTTCATCAACGTGCCGGCCAATGGCACTGCCCTGCTCGCTGTCTTGCCGAGCGCCAATTTGTTCGGTCCGCTCGATCCGACCCCGATCACCGATCCCAAGTTCGAGGTGCGCGGGTTTGTCAGGATCGCGCTGCCCGCGCTGCTCTCCGGGCTTCCGCTGCGCTTTGTCCCGCAGAGCAACGGCCCGGTCTCGGTCCTGCTCACGCCGCAGCATCGCGCAACCTTCTTCAGCTCGACCGGGGCCATTACCAATCAAATCCAGGCCACGCTGCCGCTGGCCACGGGCGCAGCCAGAACTCTGGTGCCGCCCGAGCCGGGCGGTCCATTCATCCTCCAGCCATTGCCCGCCTTGGACGCCGTGGCCGAGCTCGGCGCAACCCTCGAGGCCATGCCGCTCGAGCTTCGACCGGCGATGCTGACGACATTGTTGGCGCAGGTGGACGCCGATCAGTCCGACCTGCGTGGCTTCAACGAAGCTCTGGCGCGGGCGCAGGTGCCTTTGGCGATTGAGCGGTCGAAGCGCAAGTCGGGCTGACCAGGCATCTTCGGCGCCAGGCGGGAGCCCGCCTGCAGCTGGTCTGGCCAAGCGGCGGCAACAGTCGCTAACTTGGCGACATGATGCCTTGCCCGTCCGCCTGGCCGCGGTGCTGACATGCTGCTGGCCGAGATCGTCGCCATCTCGCAGGCGGTGACCGGGCTGCCCGGCCGGCTGGCCAAGGTCGCGCGGCTGGCCGATGGCCTGCGCGCGGCAGCGCCCGGCTTCACCGGGCTGGCGGTCGGCCTGTTCACGGGCCAGCTGCGCCAGGGCCGGCTGGGCCTGGGCTATGCGACGTTGGTCAAGGCGCGCGCCGGCGCCACGCCGGCCGACACCGCGCAGATCAGCCTCGCCGAGCTCGATCAGACCCTGGATCAGCTGGCCGGCACCAAGGGGGCGGGGGCCGCCGGCCGGCGCCTGGCGCTGCTGCGCGCGCTGCTCGAGCGGGCGACGGCGGCCGAGCAGGAGTTCCTGATCCGGCTGCTGGTCGGCGAGCTGCGCCAGGGGGCGCTCGAGGGCCTGCTGGTCGAGGCGATCGCCAGGGCGGCCGAGCTGCCGGTCGCCGGCGTCCGGCGCGCGGTCATGCTGGCGGGCGATCCGGCGCCGGTCGCGGCGGCGGTGCTGCGCGACGGGGCGGCCGGGCTCGGGCAGTTCCAGCTGCAGCTCTTCCAGCCGATCCAGCCGATGCTGGCCCAGCCGGCCGAGGATCCGGCGAGCGCGCTGGGTCTGCTCGGCACGGCGGCCTTCGAGTACAAGCTGGACGGTGCGCGCGTCCAGATCCACAAAGCGGGCGAGCTGGTCAAGGCCTATAGCCGCGGCCTGAACGAGGTCACGGCGGCGGTGCCGGAACTGGTCGAGACGGTCCAGGCCCTGCCCGCCCGCAGCCTGATCCTGGATGGCGAGGCGATCGCGCTGGGACCAGGCGGCCGGCCCTTGCCGTTCCAGGTCACCATGCGCCGCTTCGGCCGGAAGCTCGACGTGGCGGCGCTGCGGGCGAGCCTGCCGCTCAGCACCACGCTGTTCGACGTCCTGCGCCTGGACGACGACGATCTGATCGATCAGCCGGCCAGCGCCCGCTTCGCTGCCCTGGCGGCAGCAGCACCGGCCGGCCTGCTGGTGCCGCGGCTGGTGACCGACCAGCCGGACGCGGCCGCGGCCTTCGTCGAGGCGGCGCTCGCCGCCGGCCATGAGGGCGTCATGGCCAAGGCGCTCGATGCGCCCTACGAAGCGGGCGCCCGCGGCCGCAGCTGGCTCAAGCTGAAGCCGGTCCATACGCTTGATCTGGTGGTGCTGGCAGCCGAATGGGGCCATGGCCGGCGCCGGGGCTGGCTCAGCAACCTGCATCTGGGCGCGCGCGCCGCCGACGGCGGCTTCGTGATGCTGGGCAAGACCTTCAAGGGCCTGACCGACCAGCTCCTGACCTGGCAGACCGAGGCGCTGCTCGCGCGCAAGGTGGCGGAGGATCGGTATACGGTCCATGTCCGGCCCGAGCTGGTGGTCGAGGTGGCCTTCAACGACATCCAGGCGAGCCCGCATTATCCGGGCGGGCTGGCGCTGCGCTTTGCCCGGGTCAAGCGCTACCGGCCGGACAAGCAGGCGGCCGAGGCGGATCGGATCGAGACCGTGCGCAGCCTGTTCGAGCGCCAGCGCGGCCTAGCCGTCCCGGGCTGAGCCGCAGGCCGCGCACGAAAATCGGCCGGCGTCAGGAACCGGGTCCTCCCGGGCTGGTTGGCATTGATCTCGCACCAGCGGAGCCCATGCCATGTCCGACACGCCCTTCATCTTCATCCTCGCCTTGGCCACGCTGATCGTGGCCGTGGCCTATGCCGGCTGGCAGATCTCGCGTGCCCGCAAGGCGAAGCGTCAAAATGAGACGGTCACCGCCAACAGCTCAGTTGGCCAGCCACGTGATCCGGCAACCGACCAGCCGCGGCGCGAAATGCCGACCCGGAGCTAGCGTCAGGACGCGGCGGCGGGCCGAGCGGCCAGCCGCCGGCTGGCGGTTTCCAGCCGCTCGGCCAGGACCGCCATGAAGCGGCGGCGATCGAGGCCGGGCGCGATCGGCTCCAGGAATTCCACCGTGATCCGGCCCGGCCGCTTCAAGAAGCCGCGCCGGCGCCAGAACAGGCCGGAATTCAGCGCCACCGGCACCACCGGCAGGCCAAGCTTGCCGTAGAGCGCCGCGACGCCTGGATGATACGGGCCAGTGGCGCCCGGCGCGACGCGGGTGCCCTCCGGGAAGATCACGATCGGCGAACCGCGCGCCGCTGCCGCTTCGGCGCCCTTGAGCAGGGAGCGCAGCGCCTGGCTGCCGGCGCCGCGGTCGATCCGGATCATGCCGGTGCGGATCAGGAACCAGCCGAACAGCGGGATCCAGGTCAGCTCGCGCTTGAGCGCGATCGCCGGATCGGGCAGCAGCAGATGGATGACCATGGTTTCCCAGGCCGACTGGTGCTTGAAGGCGTAGATCGCGGGGCCGCTCGGCAGCAGGGCCTGGCCGCGCAGCTCGTGCTCGAGCCCGACCAGCCAGCGCAGCAGCAGCTGGATGCCCCGCTCCCAGCCTCTGGCATAGGCGACCACCCAGACGCGCGGCAGCAGCAGCACCGGCAGGCCGATCAGGCAGGCCAGCGTGGTCCAGCTATAGAAGGCCAGGTTGAAGACGAGCGAGCGGAGCACCACAAGGGCGCCGGCGCCGCCGCTGGCGGCCGGGTTGCTGCTGGGCAGGTCGGACATGGCGCCAGAGGTAACGGCCACCGCCAGGGCTGGCAAGCGGCCATCACTGGCCCGCCCGCCACGCCCTCAAGGCATGTGCGAGAGGCCCCACAAGGCGGTCAGCCGGGCGGTCGCGGTGCACAGCAGGGCCGAGACCACCGGCACGCAGGCCAGCATGATCCAGTCGACCGGGCGCAGGCCCAGGCGGATCGTGCTGGTCAGCTCGAGATGCTGGATGCTGTAGAGCAGGACCAGGACCGTGACCATCGCGATCGAGAAGCCGACCAGCCCGCCGCGCAGGCTGCTGAGCAGGGCGAAGCGCTCGAACTGGCGGGCGAGATAGCCGTCCTGGGCGCCCATGTAGCGGAGCAGCGCCACCGTCTCCTGGTGGGTGGTCAGGCTGAGCCGGGTGATCACCGCGACCAGGACCAGGGCCGCCACCAGCAGCACCAGGCCGACCGCGATGCCGCTGGTGCGAAAGAAGCTGGCCTGGCGCTGGGCCCGGTCGTGGCTGACCGCCTGGATGCCGATGGTCGCTTCCGGCACGACCTGGCGCAGCCGCTCCTGCAGCCCCTTCAGATCGGGCGCCACCAGCGGATCGAGGGTGACGTCGATCAGCCGCGGCAGCGCGATCTCGCGGTCGGAGGCCTTGGCATCGCCGAGCCAGGGCGCGATCAGCTCCTGCAGCTCGTCATTGCCGACCGGATGGGCGGCCGCGACCTCGCCGCTGTCATTCAGGATCTTGAGGATCGCCGCCGTCTCGACATCGGCGTCGTTGCCCTTGGCGCCGGGCAGGGTGACCGTGACCAGCTTGG
Organism: uncultured Alphaproteobacteria bacterium; assembly: GCA_902826935.1. GTDB lineage: Bacteria > Pseudomonadota > Alphaproteobacteria > Geminicoccales > Geminicoccaceae > CADEGR01. The sequence goes on from CADEGR010000146.1 coordinate 9,182, forward strand.
AGCGCTGGTTGTAGAGCTCCCAGGCGCCATCCGCGACCGCCGCCACCGCCAGCGCCACGAGCGAGAGATACAACAGGCCGGCCATGATCCAGGGCAGGAAACGGCTGACCGCAGTCTGCTCGAGCGGCAGGTCGAGGCTGCGCACGATGGCCACTAGTCGGCCGCCGCCACGGGCTTGGCCGGCAGCGTGCGGCCGGTCAGCTGGCCGGCGTTCAGATGCAGCACCGGGTGGGGATAGCGATCGGGCAGATCGTCATTGTGGGTCGAGAGGACGACCGTGGTGCCGTCCTTGGCGAGCTCGGTGAACAGGCGCATCAGGCGCCGGGCGCGCCGCGCGTCGACATTGCTGGTTGGCTCGTCGCAGAGCAGCAGGCTGGGCCGCGAGATCGCCGCGCGCGCGGCCGCGACGATCTGGCGCTGGCCGGTCGACAAGGTCGGCGGCGTCGCGTCGATGACGTCGGTCAGGCCGAGCCAGGACAGCATCTCGTGGACCAACTCCCGCACCTCGCGCTCCTTGCCGCCACCGATCCGCAGCGGCAGAGCGACATTGTCGAAGGCCGACAAATGGCTGATCAGGCGGAAATCCTGGAACATCATGCCGATTCGCCGCCGGGATTCGCCCAATTCGTCCCGATTCATGTCGGCGACATCGCGGCCAAAAATGCGGACACTGCCCCTTGAGGGCATGCGGATCAAGCCCATAATATGGAGCATCGTGGTCTTGCCGGCGCCGCTCGGCCCCATCAAGAAGATGAAATCGCCGCGCTCTAGTGATAGGTTCACGTCGTGCAGAACCTCTGGGCCCTCGCCATAGCGCATTGCGACGTGATCGAGTTGCAGCATGAGTCGTTGCGGAATTCGCTCGAAAATGATTGTGAAGATCGCACAGTGGCCCATATTAGTCCAGCAAGCGCTCAACTAAGACGGGATGATCGGTTAGCCTAATCGGCCATGATTATCACCTGCCCCAACTGCTCAAGCCGTTACCATGTGGACGGCAGCGCCTTCGCGCCCGAAGGCCGCAAGGTGCGCTGCGCCAATTGTAGCCACCGGTGGCTGGCGAAGCCGCCGGCGGATGCGCCGACCGTGGTCGCGGAGGAACCGGCACCCAGCTTCCGCCGGACCCGCGCCGCTGCCGAGTCGACGTCCGCCAAACTGACCGAACCGAGCCGGTCCGGCAAGGGCTGGATCGGCGCGAGCTTCGGCGGAATGCTGGTCGTTCTGCTGCTGCTGAGTGCCATCGTGGGTCGAAATGAGATCGCTTCGGCCCTTCCGGCAAGCATCCCGGTGTTCCGGACGCTCGGGATGCCGCTTGACGTCGAGTTGGGTCTCGAATTCGTCGACGTCAAGTCGGATTGGCAGGTCGAAGGCGGAGCGACAGTTTTGGTGGTCGAGGGCCAGATAGTCAACCTCTCGCGCAGCAGCCGGGAGATCCCGAAGGTCCGCCTGGCGATCCTGGATGCCAAGGGCGACGAGCTGCAATACGAGCTGCTGGCGCCCCAGGTGGCCGAGATCGAGGCGGGCACCCAGGCCCCCTTCACCGGCCGTCTGATCAATCCGACCGACAAGGGTCAGAATTTCCGGTTGAGCTTCGAGCTTAATTCCTGAGGCGGCCTAGCCGCCGCCAGGCAGCAGGCCATCCAGCGCTGGCAAGCTGAGCAGCGCTGCCAGCGCGATCAGGCCGTAGCAGATCCGCCGGAACCACGCCTCGCCCGCTTGCCGGAAGCCGCGCGCGCCGAGCACCAAGCCCGCGCCATAGAACGGCCCGCTGACCAGGGCCAGCTGCAGGACCGG
>CADEGR010000147.1 GCA_902826935.1 uncultured Alphaproteobacteria bacterium
CGCTCCGCGGTCAGGCCGTGGCCGCGCTCGGCCAGCTCGGCCAGCTCGGCGCCGATCGTGGCTCCCGCCCGCCGCAGCTCGGGCAGCTCGGAGGCCTGCTGATCACGCCGGCGCCGCGCTGCCTCCAGCCGGCCGGCATGGTGGCGGACCTGATCGCGGCTGCTCGCGGCCGCTCGGCGCGCCTGCGCCAGCTCGGCTTCGGCGATCTGCCAGCGGCCGATCAGGAGCGCTGCCTCGGTCTCGCGGTAGGCGGCCGAGAGCTGGGCGTAGCGCTCGGCTTGGCGCGCCTGCTTCTTCAGGCCGATGAACTGCTCGTCGAGGGTCACCAGGAGGTCCTGGACCCGGAGCAGATTGGCATCGGCCGCCTGCAGGCGCAGCTCGGCTTCGTGGCGGCGCGCCTGCAGGCCGCCGATGCCGGCCGCTTCCTCGAGCAGCTTGCGCCGGTCCTGCGGCTTGGCCTCGACCAGGGCGCCGATCCGGCCTTGGCTGACGATCGCGGCGCTGCGGGCGCCCGAGGCGGCATCGGCGAACAGCAGCTGGACGTCGCGCGCCCGGACCTCCTTGCCGTTGACCCGGTAGACAGAGCCGAGGCCGCGGCCGATCCGGCGGGTCAGCTCCAGCTCGTCGACATCCTCGAAGCCCTGAATCGGCTCGTCGCCGGCGCTGATATGCAGCAGCACCTCGGCCAGATCGTGCGCCGGGCGGGTCGCGGTGCCGGCGAAGATGACGTCGTCCATGCCGTCGCCGCGCAGGCCGCGCGCCGAGTTCTCGCCCATCGCCCAGCGCAGCGCGTCGAGCAGGTTGGACTTGCCGCAGCCATTCGGCCCGACGATGCCGGTCAAGCCGCGCTCGATCAGAAGCTCGGTCGGCTGGACGAACGACTTGAAGCCAGAGAGGCGCAGCTTGGTGATCTGCACCGGCGTCCCCAGGCGAACGGTGGTGGGGGGCGGGCAACGCGCCTGCCGGATCCCGGCTGCCCCGCGCAGCACGGACGGGATCGGGGCACCAGCTATACCAGCGCGGCGGTGGGCTTGGAACCCCCTTTGCAACAGCATGTCGATGTACAACGGGAGCCAGCCACTAGATGCGGTAGGGCTGAGGCGGCTTTGCCCTAGGCAGGGGGGCCGGCGAAGGCGGCGCGCAGGAAGCCCGCGGCCCAGGCGATGCCATCCGGATCGATGCCATGGCCAAGGCCCGGCCGGAGCGACCAGCGGACCGGCAGCCCCGCCGCCTGCAGCCCGTCGACCGCGGCGAACAGCGCCTCGACCGGGACCACCTCGTCGGCGTCGCCATGCAGCAGATAGACCGGCGGCCGGCTGCGCACCTCCGCGGCGAGGCGCTCCGGCGCCAGGAGAGCGCCCGAGAAGCCGAGCACCGCGGCGCGCGGCCGCGGCCGGCGCGGCGCCAGATGGAGCGCCGTCATGCAGCCTTGCGAGAAGCCGAGCACCGCCAGCTGCCGGTCGCCGAGGCCATGCTGGCGGAGCGCATCGTCCAGGAAGGCGTCGACCACCGGCGCGCAGCTCTGGACGCCCGCGAGCAGCGCTGCCGGCCTTCGGTCGCGCAGCGAGAACCATTGCTGGCCATAAGGCGCCATGTCGCAGGGTTCCGGCCCGTCCGGCGCCAGGAAGGCGGCGTGGGGCAAGGCTTGCGCGAGCGCCGGGGCCAGGCCGATCAGATCGGCACCGTCGGCGCCGACGCCATGCAGCAGCACCACCAGCTGGCGCGGTGGGCCACCGGCCGCGGGCGGCGCGCTGGGGCCGGACAGGCGGGCCATTTCAACTCCGACGATTATGTCACGCTGGGCTGCGGACCGGCCGGAGCCGGCGGGTGTCGCGCTTGCCATTCGCGCCGGTCGGGATAATGATCGCGTTGCCCCTTCGACCGCAAGCTCTGGTTCGGCCGCCGCCCCGATGATCATCAAAGGCCCCGATTTTCTACCCCTGCCCCCGCCGGACGAGCCGCCGCCGGTGACCCGCTTCGCGCCGAGCCCGTCAGGCTACCTGCATCTGGGCCATGCCTATGCCGCCTTGTTCGCCTGGGAAGCGGCCCGGGCCGGCGGCGGCCAGTTCGTGCTGCGGATCGAGGACATCGACACCGGCCGCTGCCGGCCCGAGTTCGAGCAGGGCATCTATGATGATCTGCGCTGGCTCGGCCTGACCTGGGACGGCCCGGTGCTGCGCCAGTCCGAGCGCATGGCGCTCTACGACCAGCAGCTCCGCCGGCTGGAGGAGCTGGGCGTGCTCTATCACTGCTTTTGCACCCGGCAGCAGATCCGGGCCGAGATCGCCCATGCCGGCCAGGCGCCGCATGGCCCAAGCGAGGCGATCTATCCGGGCGTGTGCCGGACCCTGCCGCCGGCCGAGCGGCTGCGCCGGGCGGCCGCCCGCGAGCCGTTCGCGCTGCGCCTCGACGTCGAGCGCGCGCTCGCCTTGACCGGGCCGTTGACCTGGCACGACCTGCGGGTCGGCGAGGTCCAGGCGGAGCCCGGCCTGCATGGCGATGTCGTGCTGGCGCGCAAGGAGGTTCGGACCAGCTACCACCTGGCGGTCACGGTCGACGACGCGGCGCAAGGCGTGTCGCTGGTCACCCGCGGCGAGGATCTGTTCCTCGCGACCCATGTCCACCGCCTGCTGCAGGCGCTGCTCGGTTTGCCGACGCCCCGCTACTACCACCACAATCTGATCGCGGATTCGACCGGGCTCCGGCTAGCCAAGCGCAATCGCGCGGTGACGCTCAGGACCTTGCGCCATTCCGGCAAGCAGCCCGACGATGTCTGGCGCCTGATCGGCCTGCCCGAGCCGGCGCCGCCGGCCGCCTTGGCGGGATGAGGCGGGCCTGGCCGGCGCGGCTGCTGGCTATCGGGCTGCTCGGCCTGAGCCTTGCCGCCTGCGCCGCCGGCCCGGCGCGCTGGCTGGGCGCCAACCTGCCCGCACCCCGCCATGTCTGGCTGCCGCAGACCGGCGAGCCGCGCGCGGTGATCCTGGCGCTGCATGGCTTCAACGACTACAGCGCCGCCTTCGAGGGCATCGGCAGCTACCTCGCCGACCACGGCATCGCGCTGTTCGCCTATGACCAGCGCGGCTTCGGCGACAATGCCGATGCCGGCTTGTGGCCGGGCAATGCCCGGCTGATCCAGGACCTGCGCCGCGAGCATGCCGCCTTGGCGGCCCGCTTTCCGGACCGGCCGGTCTACATCCTGGGCGAAAGCATGGGGGCGGCGGTGGTGATCGCGGCTGCGACCGCCGATCCGCCGGTGATCGCCGATGGCTATATCCTGGCCGCACCGGCGGTCTGGGGCGGCGATCAGCTGAACGGCTTCTACCGGGCGACCTTGTGGCTGACCACGCGGGTGGCGCCCGGCCTCAAGCTGACCGGCGAGGGCCTCGAGATCTGGCCCTCGGACAACATCCCGATGCTGCGCGCCTTCGGCGCCGATCCCTTGGTGATCAAGGCAACCCGGGTCGATGCCATCGCCGGCTTGGTCGGCTTGATGGACCGGGCGCTGGCCAATGCCAGCCGGATGCCCGGCCCGATCCTGCTCTTGACCGGCGAGCAGGATCAGATCGTGCCGCGCGAGGCGTTTGCCGAGCTGCGCCAGGATCTGGCCGGCCCTGCTTGCCTCGCCCTCGACTACCCGAAGGGCTACCACATGATCCTGCGCGATCTGCAGCGGGCCACCGTCTGGCACGACGTCCTGGCCTGGCTGGACCGGACCGAGCCGCCCTCCGGCCTGGCCGCGGCATGCGCGCCGCCGGCTAGAGCGGCCGGCGAATCGCGGTCATGATCTTGAGGGCGGTGTCGAGCGCGCGCAGCCCGTCCTCGCCCGAGACCGCGACCGGGCCGGCGCCGCGGACCGCTGCCAGGAACGCCTCGATCTCGAGCTGCAGGGCGTCGTTCGGCTCGAACTTGCGCCGCTCCAGGCTGATGTTCGGCACGCCCGGGAACATCTCGCCGGCACCCTTGCGCGCGACGCTCGCCTCGCCCGCCTGGAAGTCGATCGACAGATAGGCGTCGCGCTGGAACACGCGCATCTTGCGCTCGCTCTTCAGGCTGACCCGGCTGGCCGTGACATTGACCACGCAGCCGCCCTCGAAATGCAGCCTGGCATTGGCGATGTCGTCGCGGGCCGAGAGCACTGGCACGCCGATCGCGTCGATGCTCGCCAGCGGGGCGTTGACCAGCTGCTGGATCAGATCGATGTCGTGGATCATCAGATCGAGGATCACGTCGACGTCGGTGCCGCGCGGCTTGAACGGCGCGATCCGGTGGGATTCGATGAACATCGGCTGGTGGATGACGTCGCCCAGCGCCAGGAACGCGGTGTTGAAGCGCTCGAGATGGCCGACCTGCAGGACGCAGCGGTGCCGTGCGGCGAGCTCGATCAGGCTCGCCGCCTCGGCGTGGCTAGCCGCGATCGGCTTCTCGATCAGGACATGCAGGCCCGCCTCGAGCAGGGGCGCTGCCACCGCATGGTGCCGGCCGGTCGGCACGACCACGCTGACCGCCTCGGCCAGGCCCGGCAGCTCGGCCGGGTCGCCGAGTGCTGGCACGTCCAGCTCGGCCGCCAAGGCTGCTGCCGCGGCCGGCTCGCGATCGACCACCGCGACCAGACGCGCGGCCGGCGAGGCGGCGTATTTCTGAGCGTGAAAACGGCCGAAATGGCCACAGCCGATGACGGCGACCCGGACCGGATCCGATGGGGACAGGACTGCCATGATCCAGGACCGCTTGAGTTTTCAGGGCAAACCGGAGTAGATGTTGGGCCCGTATGTAGCATCTTCTGCCAACGAGCTGAACGGCCAACTGATGGTCGTCCTGACAGCGGCGCCCATGCGGGCGCCAATGGGAGTGACGTAGGCTATGCAGCGTACGGGGTGGTTCACGCGCAAATCCGGTGCAGGCGCCGCACGGACCGAGGACTTCAGCGACGTCTTCATGCAGCCGAGCGGCGGCCTCTTGACCGACGCGCTGCGTCGGCCGGTCGGCCTAGCCGCGCTTGGCGGCATGGCGCTGGCAGGGGTCGCCCTCTATACCGGCCAGCCCTTCCAGGGGGCCTTGCCGACGCCTTATCTGCTGGTGCTGCTGTTCGTGGCCGCGGCTGCCTTCCTGGCGGTCGTGCTGCGTGGCGAGACGCGCCCGGCACGGCGCCTGGCGCGGGCCAAGGTCGCCGGCGAGGCGGTCGAGCAGCTGCCGCGCCGGGCCGCCGGCGAGGGCGAGCCGCGATCGCGCCGGCGCAGCGCGGCGCAAGCCGGCCAAGCGCGCTCAGCCGCTTCGGTGGAGGCCGCCGCCCCGGCGCCCGCCCGGCGGACTGTCAAGCGCAACAGCTTCGAGGGCTATCGCAAGGCGCTCTTGCACTTTCAGAACGCCAACGATCCGAAGGGCCAGGGGCAGGTGCTCCGCCAGCTTGGCCAGCTGGCCAAGGACAAAGGCCGGCTGGAGGACAGTCGCGACTGCCTGATCAATGCGCGCAACTGCTTCCGCCAGGTCGGCGACGGCCACAGCGAAGCGGCGGTGCTGCTGGAGCTGGGCCATGTCCTGGAGCGTCTGGGCGATCAGGAGACCGCCGGCGCCGCCTATCGCGAAGCCAACCGCTCGCTGCTCCACGCCGCGATCGACGGCGGCAAGTCCTAGCGCGATCTAACACTTCGAGTGTTGGCGGGCTGATCCAGCGCTGCCGGTTCGGCGGCCGTTGCTGATGTTGCCGAGCCCAGCGTTCCTACATGCAGTCAGCGCTGCCGCTTGTTTCGCTCGCTCCAGCCGTCCAATGGCAGTGGCCTCATGACAGGATCGCCAGACCTCAACTTGGTCCAACGGGTGGCTTCGGCATCAAGCGGTAGCTACGCCGCGCTAGCGGTCCGCTTGCACGGTTAAGCGCCTGCCCTTGGCAGCTTAAGAGCTTGCTCGAACAAGCAAGCAGCGCATCCGCTGGACGGTTGGGCTGAACGACAGATCAAACAGACCTGCGTGCGGATCAGGGCCGAGCCTATCAGGGCCGAAACCCCAATCAACGCCAGCCGCTGACCGGTCAAGCCACTCGCGCGGTCGTCACCGCCACCGCGCTCTTGGCGCTGCCAACCGTTCCTTAACGTCTTGGGCCGAAGCCGACGCTGCCTGCGTGGTACATGCCACCCAGGAAGTCCGCCCCGCCGACGTGCCGGCTGATCGGGGGCGCGGATTCCCAGGATCGCATGGACCATGGGCAAGATCGCTGAACTGGCTGAAGATCGGGTTAATGCGGCGGCACGCTGTGCGCCTGATCGGGTTCGACCCTGAAGGGCTGGAGCGTGTACCGTCCTGGCAAAAGCAAGCCTGCGGCCGTCCGCACATCAGCTACATCACCCAGTAGCCGATCAGACGGTCTGAGCTGCACCCCGGGCTTTGCTGGGGCGCCTGATCGATCCAGCACCTGTTGCACGCTACGCGCCGTGACGCCGTTCACGGTGCTTGATCTGTTTGACCACCCAAAGATGGGCGGACTGACCGGGTCTTGCCGGCTCAGGCGGCTGCCGGATCGTCGAGGCGATCGGCCGGGAGCAGGGCCAGGATCTCGTGCATGATGGCCACCGGGTCGTAGTCCTTCGGCGTGAACACCCGGGCGACGCCATCGGCGCGGAGTGCCGTGGCGTCATCGGGCGGAATGATGCCGCCAACCACGACCGGCAGATCGGCCAGACCGGCCGCGCGCAGGCGGGCCAGGACCTCGGCGACCAGCGGCCGGTGCGAGCCGGACAGGACCGACAGGCCGACTACATGGACGCCCTCCTCCAACGCGGTCGCGGCGATGCGCGCCGGCGTCAGGCGGATGCCTTCATAGACCACCTCGAAGCCGCAATCGCGCGCCGCGACCGCGATCTGCTCGGCGCCGTTGGAATGGCCATCGAGGCCGGGCTTGCCGACCAGCATCTTGGGCCGCCGGCCAATGCGGCGGGCGCGCTGCTCGACCTCGGCACGCAGCTTGGCCAGCGCCTCGGGCGCGGCACCAGGGGCGGCCGCGGCGGCGATCCCGGTGGGTGCCCGGTACTCGCCGAAGATCGCGCGCAGGCAGCCGGCCCATTCGCCGGTAGTGACGCCGGCGCGCGCGCAGGCGATCGAGGGCTCCATGATGTTGCGGCCTTCGCCCGCGGCGCTCCGCAGCTCGGCCAGCGCTGCCGCCACGGCAGCGCCGTCGCGCTGCTCGCGCTGCGCCTGCAGGCGGTCGATCTGAGCGCGCTCGACCTCGGCGCCGACCGCCAGGAAGCCGCCATCGGCCGCCGAGGTCAGCGGCGAGGGGGCGGTCTCGGTGAAGCAATTGACCCCGATCACCGGCTGGCTGCCGGCCGCGATCGCCGCCAGCCGCGCGCTGCTCGATTCGACCAGGCGCTCTTTCATGTAGCCGCTTTCGATTGCGGCCAGCGCGCCGCCCTGCGCCTCGATCCGGTCCAGCTCCGCCAGAACCTCGGTCTTGATCGCCGCCACCTTGGCCGCGACCACCGGCGAGCCGTCGAACAGATCCTCGAACTCGAGCAGATCGGTTTCGTACGCCAGGATCTGCTGCAGCCGCAGGCTCCATTGCTGGTCCCACGGCCGCGGCAAGCCCAGCGCCTCGTTCCAGGCCGGCAGCTGGACGGCCCGGGCGCGCGCCGATTTGGACAGGGTGACCGCCAGGGTCTCGAGCAGAATGCGGTAGACGTTGTTCTCGGGCTGCTGCTCGGTCAGGCCCAGGGAATTGACCTGCACGCCGTAGCGAAAGCGCCGCAGCTTGGGGTCGCTCACCGCGAAACGGTCGGCGGTGATCTCGTCCCACAGCTCGCCGAAGGCGCGCAGCTTGCACAGCTCGGTGACGAAGCGCACGCCGGCATTGACGAAGAAGCTCAGCCGGCCGACCACCAGGGGCAGGTCCGCCGGAGGCACCTGGCCGCTTGCCCGCACCGCCTCGAGCACCGCGATCGCATTGGCGAGCGCGAAGGCCACCTCCTGGACCGGCGTGGCACCTGCCTCCTGCAGATGGTAGGAGCAGATATTGGTCGGATTCCAGGCCGGCATCTCCCGGTAGGTGAAGGCGATCACGTCGGCGGTGAGCCGCAAGGACGGCTTCGGCGGAAAGATGTAGGTGCCGCGCGACAGATACTCCTTGAGCAGGTCGTTCTGGACCGTGCCGGCGAGCCGCTCGCGCGCCACGCCCTGGCGCTCCGCGACCACGATGTAGAGCGCCAGGAGCCAGGCGGCTGGCGCGTTGATGGTCATCGAGGTGTTCATGCGCTCGAGCGGCAGGCCGTCGAACAGCAGCAGCATGTCGCTCAGGCTGCAGACCGGCACCCCGACCTTGCCGACCTCGCCGGCTGCCAGGGGATGATCACTGTCGTAGCCGGTCTGGGTCGGCAGATCGAAGGCGACCGACAGGCCGGTCTGGCCGCGCGCCAGGTTGGTCCGGAACAGGGCATTGCTGTCGGCGGCGGAGCTGTGGCCGGCATAGGTCCGAAACAGCCAGGGCCGCTCTCGGCTCGGCCGGCCGGCGGGCATCGATGCATCGCTCTGAGCCATCACCATCTCCAGCCGGCTTCGCGCATCCGCAAGCGTGCAGCACTAGGGTTAACGTTAAGTTAACACAGACTTTAACATCTCGTGTGTATGCTGCACAAGCGAGGGCGTGCTGCGTCTGCGAATTTTCTTGACTTCCAACACTTAATTGCGTAGGCAAATCGCAGTAGCGAGGTGTTGAGGATGGATCGGAACAAGGTTGAAGATGTTATCAGCCGGTTCGGCTCGCAGCAGCGCGTCGCCGAGCTGCTGGGAATTTGGCAGACCGCGGTCAGTGGCTGGGTCAAGCGGGGCGCCATTCCGGCGCGGCGCCAGGCGCAGCTGTTAACCATTGCGCAACGCGAGGGGATTAGGCTGGCGCCTGAGGACTTTTTCGCCGTCCCGGCGGCCGCGAATGAAGCGGCCGATGCGCATGGCATGGTCCCGCTCGTGCAGGGCGCTAGGAATGAGGGCAGCAACGTGATCCCATTGATGAGCCCGGCCAATCCGGCCGGCCTGAGCGGCCAGAGCAGCAGCGCCGGCGCGGCCGCGGTGCCCAAGGATCTGTACGAGATCGGCGAGATCCCGCCGCTCGGCCATGTGCCCGCCAACATGTATGCCTGGGTGATCCGGCGCGAGCGCCATGGCGAGCCGATGGCCGCGATGCAGCAGGAGGTTGTGCCGACGCCGGCCCTGGACAGCGATGAAGTGCTGGTCATGGTGATGGCCGCCGGCGTCAACTACAACGGCATCTGGGCAGCGCTCGGCAAGCCGGTGTCGGTGTTCGACGTGCACAAGGCCGCCTACCATGTCGCCGGCTCGGATGCGTCGGGGATCGTCTGGGCGGTCGGCAGCCGGGTCAAGCGCTGGCGGGTCGGCGACGAGGTCGTGGTCCATTGCAACCAGGACGACGGCGACGACGAAGAGTGCAATGGCGGCGATCCGATGAACTCGTCGAGCCAGCGGATCTGGGGCTACGAGACCCCGGATGGCTCGTTCGCCCAGTTCTGCCGGGTTCAGTCGCGCCAGCTGATGGCCCGGCCGCGCCATTTGACCTGGGAGGAAAGCGGCTGCTACGTGCTGACCTTGGCGACCGCTTATCGCATGCTGTTCGGCCATCCGCCGCATGGCCTGAAGCCAGGCGACAACGTGCTGGTCTGGGGCGGTGCCGGCGGCCTGGGCTCGATGGCGATTCAGGTGATCGCCGCGTCGGGCGCGAATGCGATCGCGGTGATCTCGGAGGAGGACAAGCGGGATTTCGTGGTCAGCCTGGGGGCCCGTGGCGTGGTCAACCGCCGGCAGTTCGATTGCTGGGGGCAGCTGCCGGACATCAATGATGCCGAAGGCTATGCCGCCTACATGAAGAAGGTGCGCGCCTTCGGCAAGGCGATCTGGGACATCACCGGCAAGGGCAACGATGTCGACATCGTGTTCGAGCACCCAGGCGAGGCGACCTTCCCGGTCTCGGCGTTCGTGGTGAAACGGGGCGGCATGGTCGTGATCTGCGCCGGCACCAGCGGCTACAATCTGACCCTCGACGCGCGCTTCTTGTGGATGCGCCAGAAGCGGATCCAGGGCAGCCACTTTGCCAATCTGAAGCAGGCCAGCGCCGCCAATCAGATGGTCGTGTCGCGCAAGGTCGATCCTTGCATGTCCGAGATCTTCGCCTGGCGGGACATTCCCCGGGCGCATGACAAGATGCTGCGCAACCAGCACAAGCCCGGCAACATGGCGGTCCTGGTGCAGGCCCGCCGGCCCGGCATGCGCACGCTCGAGGAAGCCACCGACGCCTGACGGTCGCGCGCCCGCGGCGCCAGAACCGCCCCGACCTTCGTCTTTGCCGCCGAGAAGGACGATGCCGATGACCGCCTTGCCATCCGCGAGCGTCGAAGAGCGCGCGACGCTGCTGGCGCAGACCGCTGCGGCGGTCGACGCGGCCGCCGAGCTCGCTGCTTACGCGACCCGGGCCGTGCGTGGCCGCGTCGCGCCGGCCGGCCAGATCGAGCCGGCGCTGCTGGAGCGGGAGCAGCATGCGGTGCACGGCCTGGCGTGGCTGGCGACCTATGTCGAGGCCCTGCGGCAATGCCAGGACTGGGCGGAGCGGCTGGCCGCGGCCGGCCAGTTCGGGCAGCTCGAGCAACTGATTCTGCAGCTCGGCTTTGGCGAATATCTGGCACGGATCGGCGGCGGGATCCTGATGAGCCAGGGCGAGACGGTGCGGCCGGCCAATCTCGAGGTGCCGGCGGCGGCCCTGGCGGCTTTCCATGGCCAAGCGGTGCGGGCTTTGCTGCCGGGCCGCGACACCGCCGCGCTGCGGGCCCGCCTCGCCGCCCTGATCGAGCACGGCAGCTTCGGCCAGGCCGGGCTTGATGACG
>CADEGR010000148.1 GCA_902826935.1 uncultured Alphaproteobacteria bacterium
TCATGGGCAGCGTGAGGGCGCCGCTGGTTGTAGAAGTCGATCCAGGCGCCGACCCCTGTCGCTTGCTATTTGGCGAAGACCGAGACAGATGTTGAGCTCATCGCTAGTTTGTTCCTATAAATGCTATGCCACTATACTCAGCTTGGCGGCAAATAACGCGCCACTTCTCATAGAGAAGAATCGAGGCTTGGCTCTGTTTATGGGTTTTTCCATTTTTATGACAAATCAATATCGAATATGTATTGCACACCATTGGTCAGCAGCTTAGATTGATCTCAATCTTACTGATACATAAAACCGCAAGACTCATAGTGATGCTTTTGATTATTACAATCATCGCAACTATTGCTAAATACATAAGTAAATATTAAATATAAATTACGCTTCTTTAATTTTGAAGTTACTCAAGCTAAGCTAATTGTGGCAGCTTGATATGGTCGTATTTTCGAAGGAGTGGGTCTTTTATGTCGTATTATTAGATAGAGACTGAGTTCATCGCGCCGATCCCCTGAGAGCCAGTCCGAGACAGTCTGTTATGGCAACCGGGTTCTGTCAGGAACCAAGGAGCCATAGCCAGTGGGCTGCCACCGCGTCGAACCCACTATGGGCGGCTGAACGAGCGTCACGCAGGCGACATGACCGATCCGGAGTCGCCCAGATCGCGCCGCTGCTGCCGCGAGCACGACCCGGCGGCCGGCGGCGAGCCCTCGATTTTGCGTGAGGTGCTGAAGGCGATCTTGGAACTCGTGCGGACCGGTTGCCAGTAGCGGCTGCCACGCGAGTTGCCGCCGCATTGCGCGGTTCACGGCTATTTCCAGCGCTTCTGGCAAGACGGCTGGCACAAGATCTGGATGATCTTGCTGATGGCTGCGCGCGAGCACCAACGGGCTGCCGTTTGGTCAGGCGAGATTGGGCTTCAGGTGGTCGGCCAGACGCAAGGCGAGGGCCACGATGGTCAAGGTCGGGTTGGCGCAGCCGCTGGTGACGAACACGCTGGAGCCGGCGACGTAGAGATTGTCGAGGCCATGGACGCGGCAATTGGCGTCGACCACGCCCTGGCGCGGGTCGGCGGCCATGCGCGTGACGCCGATATGGTGATTCTCGCCGATCAGCTCGTCGCTCCAGGTGAGATCGTCCGGATCGGCCAGCCAGTCGTCCATCTGCACGCGGCCCGCCTTGACCCGGCCGAACTCCTCGCCGATCAGCTCGAAGAAGCGTCGAATCGTCCGCTTGTCGATGGGCAGCATGCGCCAGGCCAGCTGCACCCTGGGCACGCCCAAGGCGTCGCGCTCACCGATCAGGGTGATCCGGCTATCCGGATTGGGCGACTGCTCGCCCTCCATGCCGACATAGGTGCCGAAATCGGCCTTCTCGAGCATGCCGCCGACGATGCCCTGCACGTCGGTCACGATGTTCCAGAGCTCGCGCCCCAGATGCTCCGGCATCTGGCCTGACTTGAGGCTTTCCTTGAGCACGAACAGCGAGCCATAGCCCTTCGAGGTCCAGCGGATCCGGTCGATCTCGCCGAACATGGTCATGCTGTTCAAGAGCTGCTCGCGCGCCTGCGCCGACTCGCTTGGCCGCAAGGCGCTGCGCACCTCATGGCCCTGATGGTCCAGATGCAGATAGGACTTGTACCAGTCGCCGGTCAGCAGGATCGAGCCCGCTCGGATCCGCAGATGCTCCATGAAGAACCGGCCGACCAGATCGTGCTGATTGCCCAGCCCGCCTGGGATGACCCGGTTGGCGGCCAGCAGATGCCGGGCGTTCTCGATGCCGCCCATGGCCAGGATGTAGTGGCGGGCGCGCACGGTGACCCGCTTGCCGCCCAGGCTCGCGACCTTGACGCCGGTGACATGCCGGGCCTGATCGTCGGTCTCGACCTCGACCAGATTGGCATGCAGCCAGACCTCGACCTTCGGATCGCGCTCCAGTCCCGGCTTGTACTTCTCCGCGAAGCTGGTCGGCGGCACGCTGTAGCGCCAGACCTTGTGGCTGATCTTGTCGGGATCGAGCTCAAGATAGCGGGTGCCGGGCGGCGAGACCTCTGCCTGGTCGTAGTTCATCGCGCCGATGTCGACGATCTGATGGGCCCGGGCATAGAACGGATCGAGGTCGTCCCGGGTGATAGGCCAGCCACTATGCGGCACCCAGCTGCGCGGCGCGAAATCGATCGAATCGAGGCGCGAGCACATGCCGCCCCAATGGTTGGTGGTGCCGCCGAAATAGCGCAGCCGGCAATCCATGAGGTCGTAATAGGGTGTGCCGATGCTGGCGCCACCATAGAGCGCCTGGGTATCCTCCTCCCATTCCAGCCCGCCGCTCTCCAGAATGATCACGCGGCTCTGGCCGTTCAGGAACTCGTTGCCGATGCTGATGCCGGCGGCGCCAGCGCCGACGATGCAGAGATCGCACTCGACCGTCGGGCCGCCGTCATAGTCCTGAAAGTCGCGAATCATCGCAGTCCTTAAAGCAACCTAGGTCACCGCACATGCCGGCGCGCCGCCTGCCCCAGCCCCGCCGGCCGTCATGTCATCGGCAGTTGCCAACAATTGTAAAGACCGGCATTGCCGCCGCCAAGCAGCCCTGAGCAGCAGCGCTCGCCAAGGCGGCAGGCAGCTTCACCCTAGTGCGACCCGGCCGGACCGGGCTGTGAGCCACCTCACCGGCGCGGGCGTTTGTGCTAGGGCTCGCACAACGGTACGACCCAAGCGGCGGCGGGCTGAGGCTTGGCCTTGATCATGCTATCCTTGACGTCGAGCGCAAAAAGAAGTGCAACCAATTCTTGGAGGAAACGATGGGGCCGACGGGTATGGCGCGACTGTCGCTGTGCTGGCTTGCCCTGGCCATGCTCATGGCTGGGTGCGCCACTGCGCCCACCTCGGTCATGACGCCGCTGAACCGGGCGACGGTGCTGGTCGAGCATGAGGGTGGCCATGGCACCGGCATGATCATCGGTGCCCATTCCGTGCTCACGGCCTACCATGTGGTGCGCCAGAGCCCGATCGACGTCACCTTCTTCGAGGGCCAGTCACGCGCCGGCCGCCTGGCCTGGTTCGACGAGGAGCAGGACTTGGCGCTGGTCGATGTCGCGGTGCCGGCCGGCCATCCGCCGGTCGAGCTGTCCTGCGAGCCGCCGCATGCCGGCCAGCTCCTGGTGACCATCGGCCATCCGATCCATTCCCGCTGGGTGGCGGTCAGCGGCTATCTGCCCGCGACCGAGACGATCGCCGCCAAATATCTCTCGCTCGGCTTTCCGGTCGGCCTTGGCGCCTCCGGCGGGCCGGTCTTCGACGGCAATGGCCGAATCGTCGGCATCACCTTGGCGATCCTGGCCGAACGCAGCTCGGCCAGCGCTGGCTACGATCAGTTCAAGGACACCGGCATCGGCCTGATGCTGCCGGCCAGCGCATTCTGCGGCAGCCTCAAGGGCTACTAGCGCCTCGTCGGGGCGGCCTCAGCCGCCCAGGCGCGCCTGCCAGGCCTGCCGGATCGCTTCGACCCGCCGCCGGTTGACGCCCAGATCCCAATAGCCCTGCCGCGCGGCCGCGCGCACGGCGATGCTGCTGCTGCCCGGATCGAGGCGGAACTCCAGGTCATCGATGAAGCCGAAGACCGAGGAGCGGCAAAGGGCGTGCAGGTACTGATCGTCGCGGGTCGCGATCGTGGTCCGCGGCCAGCATGTCGGCCAGGGCCGCCCAGGCGGCCGCGGGCGGGCCGGTGAAGCGCAACGGCGCGATGCCATGGGCTGCATCGGCCTGATCGCTCGACACGCAGTTCGGCCGATCGGGACAGGTAGCCAGGCGGCCATTGGCGACGCCAGGAGCGCTGGCATCCGGCTTGGCGCAGGCCATCAGGCCGAGCGCCATGAGCAGCGCGCAAGCAACGCCGAGCGAGCGCACCAGGCCACATCTTTGACGGCGGCCAACATTCAATGCTCGCAAGCCGCGCTGGCTTCGATCTCGACCAGCCAGTCCGGGCTGGCGAGCCCGGCCACGATCAGGAGCGTGCCAGCCGGCTCGGCGCCCTGCAGCATGCGGTCCCGAATGGTCCGGTAGCTCGCCAGATCGTTCGGCCGGACCAGGAACGCCGTGACCTTGACCAGATCCTGCGGCGTCATGTCGGCCGCCTGCAGCAAGGCCAGGACATTTTGCCAGGCCTGCTCGATCTGCGCCTCGGCCGCCTGCGGCACCTCGCCATCCGGCCGGATGCCGACCTGGCCCGAGATGTGCAGCCAGCGGCGGGCACCGGTGATCTCGACCGCATGGCTGTAGCGGGAGAACGGGGCTGCGACGGTCTTGGGATTGAGATACTGGCGCATGCGAGCCTCGCGGTTGATGTCGGCAGCATCGATATAGAGCGATTGCCGCCCGGGCTCAGCTGAATTCCGCGCGTAGCCGGAGGTGGGCGCGCTGCCGCCTCGGCTTGTGAGCGGCTGGTGGTTATGGGATGGTTCTGCGGCCGAACCAAGAACACCACCCATCGGAGACGCCCGAAGTGTCGTTGCGCGCCACGGTCATCCTCTGCGCTCAGCTGCTCGCCGCCGCCGCGGCGGCCGCTCCCGGGCCGGCGCCGATTCCCGGCAGCCGCGTCGTCCTGGCGCCGCCGCCGGGCTTCGCCCCCAGCAGCAGCTTTGCCGGCTTCGTCGACGAGGCCGGCCATGCCTCGATCACCGTGCTGGACTTTCCCGCCCCGGCATTCACCGATTTCGTGACCGGCATGACCACCGAGGCGCTGACCGTGCGCGGCCTCAAGGTCGCCCGCAATGAGCGCCGGCGGATCGACGGCCGTGATGCGATGTGGATCGAGGGCGAGCAGCCGGTCCAGGGCAGCCGCGTCGCCAAGTGGCTGGTGATCGTGGCCGCACCCGCGGCCACCGCCATGGTCACGGTCAACCAGCCGGTCGCCGGCCTCTCGCCCGAGCGGCGGAGCGCGATCGAGGCGGCCTTGCAGAGCATCGCGGTGACCGCTCAGCCGATCGTGGCGCCACGCGATGCCCTGCCCTATCAGGTGACCGAGGTCAGCCCGTTCGTGTTCAGCCGGGCCTTGATGGGGGCCGGCATGATGTTCGAGGATCGGGCCGACCACTCGGCGCGGCGGGCCGATCTGTTCGTCGGCCACTCGCTCGGCAGCAGCCGCGTCCAGGCCGGCCAGGAGCAGCAATTCGCCCTCACCCTGCTGCAGGGGATCGACACCATCGTCGAGCCCGCCATCGAATCCAGCCGGCCGGTCGAGCAGGACGGCCTGGCCGGGCTGGAGCTCGCGGCCACCGCCAAGGACCGGACGAGCGGCGCGCCGCTCATCATCTATCAGACGATCCTGTTCGACGGTGATCGCTATTTCCGCCTGGTCGGCACCACCACCCGAGCCGCCGCCGACGCCAATCTGCCCAAGTTCCGCCAGATGCTGGCCTCCTTCCACCGCCGCTGAGGCGATCCTCCAGCGATGCCGCCGCCCTTCACGCTGACCCGCGAGGCGATCCAGGGCGGCCTGGTCCAGAAGATGGCGGCCGCTTTGGCCGAGCAGGGCGGCATCCGGCTGCTGAGCGAGGCCGAGCTGACAGCTTCACGGGCCGCGGTGCTGGCCGAGGCCGATCTTGCCGGCGGCGTCTGGCTGTTCGCCTATGGCTCGCTGATCTGGAACCCGGCCTTCCATTTCGTGGACCGGCAGACCGGCACGCTGTTCGGCCACCATCGCCGCTTTTGCTTGTGGACCAATCTCGGCCGCGGCAGCCCGGAGCGGCCAGGGCTGATGCTCGGGCTCGAGCGCGGCGGCTGCTGCCGCGGCGTCGCCTATCGGATCGCGCCGGAGGCGGTCGAGAGCGAGCTGGCGATCATCTGGCGGCGGGAAATGCTGAGCGGCGCCTATCGGCCGGCCTGGCTGCGCGTGCGGCTGGCGACCGGCGTCGTGCCGGCGCTCGGCTTTGTGGTCAACCACCGGCATGAGCGCTATGCCGGCCGTCTCGGCGACGATCAGGTCGCGACCGTGCTGGCGAGCGCCGAAGGGGTGCTGGGCCGGGGTGCCGCGTATCTGAACGATACCGCGGCCCATCTGGCCGAGATCGGGATCGCGGATCCCTATCTCGCCCGGCTGTGCCGCCTGGTGGCGCTGGCACCTCGGCCCGCCGAGCCGGCGCCGGTCACGCCGTCAGCCACCAGCGCAGATGGGCGGTGACCAGGGCGGGCTGCTCGAGCGGGCTCAGATGGCCGCACTGGGGCAGGACCACCAGGCTGGCGTCCGGAATCGCCGCCGCCATCTCCTCATGCAGCTCGGGCGGGGTCAAGAGATCCTGCCGGCCGCACAGCACCAGCGTCCGGCAGCCGATGCCCGGCAGATCGGGCCGACTATCGGGCCGGCCCATGATCGCCTGCTGCTGCCGGACGAAGCCGTCCTTGCCGATGCTGATCGCCATGGCGTGGATCGCCGCCACCAGCGCCGCGTCGCGTTGCTGATCGGGATGGATCAGCTGGGGCAGCAGCCGGCTGGTGACACCTTTGAAATAGCCGCGCTCGGACAACGCGATCAGGTCGCGCCGGCGCTGGGTCGCCGCTTCGGTGTCCGGCCGAGCCTGGGTATCGAGCAAGGCGAGCCGGGTCACCCGTTCGGGCGCTTGGCGCATGATCTCGAAGGCGACATAGCCGCCCATGGATAAGGCGCACAGAGCGAACCGCGCCGGCGCTGCCGCCAGGACCCGCTCCGCCATCTGCCCGATGCTGGCATCCTGGCCGAGGTCCGGCACCTGCACCGGCACACTGCTCCCTAAAGCATCGATCTGGGCCGCAAACAGCCGCTGATCCAGGAGCAGCCCCGGCAGCATCACCAAGCTCGCCTCTGCCATCCCTGGTCCCATCGGTGCCAGGCCGCGCCGCCGATCCGCCGGCCCGCGGCAATCATTGACTTATCGGTACAAATGTCTACATCCAGCCGGGGAAGCTGCCAACTGGACGGCCCGGGCCACGCGCGGGGTCGTCTGCCACTCAGGATCAGCATGAAATTCAGCGAGTTCGCGCTTAGGGCGGAAATTCTTCAGGCGGTCGATGAGGCCGGCTATCAGATCCCGACGCCGATCCAAGCCGCCGCGATTCCGGCCATCCTGACCGGCGCCGATGTGCTGGGCATTGCCCAGACCGGCACAGGCAAAACCGCGGCCTTCGTCCTGCCGATGATCGAGCGGCTGGCCCTGGGCCAGGCCAAGGCGCGCATGCCGCGCTCCTTGATCTTGAGCCCGACCCGCGAGCTGGCGACCCAGACGGCCGCCTATTTCGAGACTTACGGCAAGCATCTCAAGCTCAACATGGCGCTCCTGATCGGCGGCGTCGGCATGGATGAGCAATGGCGCCGGCTGGAGCGGGGCGTCGACGTGCTGATCGCGACGCCGGGCCGGCTGATCGACCAGTTCGAGCGCGGCAAGGTGCTGCTGGGCGGGGTCACCATCCTGGTGATCGACGAGGCCGACCGGATGCTCGACATGGGCTTCATTCCCGACGTCGAGAAGATCGTGACCTTGATCAGCCGGCGCCGGCAGACCCTGCTGTTCTCCGCCACCATGCCAGCCGAGGTGCGCCGCCTGGCGGACAACTTCCTGAACGAGCCGATCGTGGTCCAGGCCTCGCCGCCCGCGACCACGGTCGATCGGATCGCCGACCATCTGACGATCGTGCCGCCGCGCCAGAAGTTCAAGGTTCTGCGGCGCCTGATCGAGAGCCAGGAAGTCGGTAAGGCGATCATCTTCTGCAACCGCAAGCGCGAGGTCTCGGTGCTGCGCCGCCAGCTGGAAAAGGCCGGCATGAATGCCCGCGACATCCACGGCGACCTCGACCAGAGCCAGCGCACTGATGCGCTGGATGCCTTCAAGCGTGGCGATATCGACTTCTTGGTGGCGACCGATGTCGCGGCCCGGGGCCTGGACATCGCGATGCTGCCTTGCGTGATCAACTACGACATCCCGACCCATGCCGACGACTACGTCCATCGGATCGGGCGCACCGGCCGGGCCGGCCAGGAAGGCCGCGCCTTCACCCTGGTGCTGCCGGAGGAAGGCCGCTTCATCGACGCGATCACCAAGCTGACCGGCAAGGAGATCCCGCGGCTGATCATTCCCGGCACCGACGACGCTGAGCTGGAAGCGCCGCTGGCGCGCGGCCGCGGCCGTGGTCGCGGTGGCCGGACCAGCGAAGCGCCGGCCGCTCGCGAAGCGCCTGCCGAACGCGCAGGCCCCGCCGAGCGTGCCGCCCCGGCCGGTCGGGAGGCCACGTCGAGCCGCCGCGGCAAGGCCAAACGCCCTTCGCCGGCACCGGCGCCGGTGGAGTCGCCGATTGAGCTGGCGGAGCCCGAGGCCGAGGTTGCCGAACCCATGGCCGCGCCCGAGCGCAGCCTCGCGCCACAAGAGCGGACCGCTCCGCCGCGCGAGCGGGGCCGCCGACGTGGTGCCCGTGCGCTGGAGCAGGATGAGCCCGTGGTCGGCATGGGCGAGCATGTGCCGATGTTCATGCGTCGGCCGGTGCCGGTGCTGCGCAAGGCCGGCGACGCCTGATGCAGACCATCTTCGTGATGGTCAAATGCCAGCTCGGCCATGCCTATGATGTCGCCGATGCGGCCGTCCAGACCATCGAGGCGGTCTCCGAGGTCCATTCGATCTCGGGTCAATACGACCTGCTGATGAAGTTCTATCTGGACGATGACGATGACATCGGGCGGTTCGTGACCGGTCAGGTCCAGACCCTCGAAGGCGTTAGGGATACATTTACCCTTATCGCCTATAAGGCATTCACCTGAACCATTAGCGACGGCCATTCGCAAGCCGCCGGGGGGTGTCATGGCCGATCCGCGCGTCATTCTGGGTGAGCATGTCACCGCCTTCCAAGGCTACTTCCAGATTTCCCGCTATCACGTTCAATATCAGCGCTTTGCCGGCGGCATGGGGCCCAGCGTGTCGCGCGAGGTGTTCGAGCGGGGCCATGCGGTCGCGGTGCTGCCCTACGACCCGGTGCGTGACGAGGTCGTCCTGATCGAGCAGTTCCGGATCGCGCCCTATGTGGTCGGCGACGAACCCTGGCTGATCGAGATCGTGGCTGGCATCATCGAGCCGGGCGAGAGCCTGGAAGAGGTGGCGCGCCGCGAGGCCCACGAGGAAGCCGGGCTGGAGCTGCTTGATCTGGTGCCGGCGATGCGCTTCTACATCAGCCCCGGCGCTTCGACCGAGACCGGCCAGCTCTATCTCGGCCGGATCGATTCCGGGACGGTGGACGGCGGCCTGTTCGGGCTGGCCGAAGAGGGTGAGGATATTCGCGTCCATGTCGTGCCGTTCCGCACCGCGCTCGGCTGGCTGGACGAAGGCCGGATCAATGTCGCCACGCCGATCATCGCCCTGCAGTGGCTGGCCCTGCACCGCAGCCGCCTGCGCCGGCAGTGGGGGATCGACTAGGCCACGTCGCGCCCCCTCGGCGGCGCCGGAAGATCCGCCGGCACCCGATCGACCAAGCATAGTTGTAGGCCAAGAGCGCGCCGGTCGATGGGCCGAGCGGCAGATTGGCGGCGGGCGCGCTGATCGTTTGTCCGGTCGGCCGCATGCGACCGCGGTCGTTGGGCGTGCTCGCAGACCACGCTTGCCGGCCCGCGCCCGGGGCGGCTGAGCGGCAGCGGCTGCAGGATGGCCCAGCAGTCTCGTCCGCGCGCCCTGGTGATCGCGAGCCTGGGCATCAGCCAGATTCTGGCCTGGGCCTCCTCCTACTATTTGCCGGCGGTGCTGGCGCGGCCGATGGCCGAGGCGACCGGCTGGCCGCTCGCTACGATCGTTGGCAGCGTGTCGGCCGGCTTGCTGGTGTCGGGCCTGGCCTCGCCGCTGGTCGGCCGGCTGATCGAGCGCCATGGCGGCCGGCCGGTGCTGGCGGCGAGCGCCGTCTTGCTGGCGGCCGGCCTCGGCCTCCTGGCAAGCGCGCCGAATGTTGCCTGGTGCGTCGTAGCCTGGCTGGTGCTGGGCCTGGGCATGGCGGCCGGACTCTATGATGCCGCCTTCGCCACATTGGGCCGCCTCTACGGCCTGGCGGCACGCGGCGCCATCACCAGCCTGACGCTCTGGGGCGGCTTTGCCAGCACGATTGGCTGGCCGCTCGCCGCCTGGCTGATCGAGCAGCTGGGCTGGCGGGGCGCTTGCCTGGCCTTTGCCGGGCTGCAGCTCCTGGTCGTCCTGCCGCTCCATTTATGCTGCCTGCCTGGCGAAGCCAGGCGTCTGCCTCCGGCCGTGCCGGCAGCTCTGCCGGCCGGACAGGGCCCCGGGCGCCGCAGCGCCGGGCTGGTGCTGGGCCTGCTTGCCGTGATCGTCATGACCGGGGGCGCGATCTCGGCCAGCTGGTCGGTGCATCTGATCAATCTCTTGACCGCGAGCGGCAGCGGCGTCGCGAGTGCCGTGGCCCTGGGCGCCCTGGTCGGACCGTCCCAGGTCGGCGCCCGGCTGGTCGAAAGCGCGTTCGGCCGGAGCTATCATCCGATCTGGACGCTTGCTGCCGCCGGCCTGCTGATCGCGCTCGGCCTGGCGCTGCTCTGGGCCGAGCTGCCGCTGCCGGCCCTGGCCCTGATCTGCTATGGCGCCGGCAATGGCATCTGGTCGATCGCGCGCGGCACCGTGCCGCTCGCTTTGTTCGGCGCCGATGGCTATGCCAGCCTGATGGGCCGCCTGGCTTTGCCGAGCCTGCT
>CADEGR010000149.1 GCA_902826935.1 uncultured Alphaproteobacteria bacterium
ACAGCTCCCGCGTCGGATCATACGACACGTTCAGCAAGGTGGGCTCGGCTTGGGCTGCGGTCGCCATGCCCAAGACGCCTAGCGCCGCGACGATGCCGCCCAAGCGGCGGGGAAACCGTGTCATGCTTTGTTCTCCTGATCTGCCCGGTTGCCAGGATCATGCCGGCCAGTTAGCATTATGTCTATAGCGTAGATCGGCTTTATCAGCATTGCGGCCGGCGAGCTCGCGCGCCCGCCCGCTGCCGGCATTGGAGGGAACATGAGCCTTCGGGTGGTCTCGTTCGCCCATGCGCTGGCAGCGGCGCATGACCTGGCGCCGCAGTCGGACTACAGCCAGCGCGGCCGGCGGATCGGGGTGATCGGTGCTGGCGCCAGCGGCGTGCTGGTCACCTTGCATCTGCTGTGGCGCTGCCGGCCGAACGACCGGATCTATCTGGTCGAGCGCTCGGAGCGGCTCGGCACCGGCCTTGCCTACGGCACCGAGAATCCCGACCACCTGCTCAATGTCCGGATCGAGAACATGAGCGCGTTCGGCGACGAGCCGGACCATTTCGCGC
Source organism: uncultured Alphaproteobacteria bacterium (assembly GCA_902826935.1). Lineage (GTDB taxonomy): Bacteria > Pseudomonadota > Alphaproteobacteria > Geminicoccales > Geminicoccaceae > CADEGR01. Next base: position 558 of record CADEGR010000149.1, read on the forward strand.
GCTGGCTCGGCGGCCTGGCGGAGGCCGACCGGGCGGCTGCCGGGATCGACAGCGCCGCCGGACGGTTCGTGCGCCGCCAGGTCTATGGCGCCTATATCCAGCATCTGCTGCTGGATGCGATCACCCGGCTGGGCGGCGGCCGCAATCTGCATCTGCTGATGGACGAGGCGACCGGTGCCCGCCGCGAGGGCGACGAGATCGTCCTGGCCACGGCGGGCGGCGTGCCCTACCGCCTGGACGCCCTGGTCCTGGCGCTCGGCAACTTTCCGCCGGCGCAGCCGGATGTGCCGGGCTATTTCGCCAATCCCTGGCAGCCGGCCGCCGTGCAGGGCCTGGATCCGAGCCGGCCGGTGCTGCTGATCGGTTCCGGCCTGACCATGGTCGATGTCTGCCTGGCGCTGCAGGGGCAGGGCCACCAGGGCACGATCCTGGCTCTATCGCGACGCGGCCTCGCCCCGCTCGAGCATGCGCCGGCGCCGGCCTGGCCGGATCTGCGGATCAGCGCGGCGGATCGCCGCTCGGTTGCCAGCTTGTGCCAGGCGGTCCGGCGCGAGGTCCGGCGGGCCGCGGCGGCGGGCGTCGGCTGGCATTCGGTGGTCGACGCGCTCCGGCCCCATGTCCAGCTGCTCTGGCAGGAGCTGACCACCGACCAGCGCGCGCGCTTCCTGCGCCATCTGCGGCCCTGGTGGGAGAGCCACCGCCATCGGCTGGCGCCGCCGGTCGCCGCCCGGATCGCGGCGGCACGGGCGAGTGGCCGGCTCCGGCTCGAGGCCGGCAGGCTCGCTGAGATCACGCCCCATGGCCGCGATCTCAGCGTGCGCTGGCGGCCGCGCGGCACCGAGGAGCTGCGCCAGCTCATGGTCCAGCGGGTGATCGACTGCTCCGGGCCGATGACCGACGTCACCAGGCTCACCGATCCTTTGCTGGTCCAGCTCCTGGCGAGCGGCCAGGTCTGCCCGGATCCGCACCGTCTGGGCCTGCATGCGACCCGCGCCGGCGCCCTGATCGGGGCCGACGGCAAGGTCACGCCACGGCTGTTCGGCCTGGGCCCGATCCTGCGCGGTGCCTTGTGGGAGATCACCTCGGTGCCGGATATCCGCGAGCTCGCGGAGCAGGTCGCCGAAGCTGCCTTGCGTTCGGCGGAGCAGGTGGCGCGGCGGCGCCAAATCCGGTGATGGCCGGGCGCTGTCGGGCCTTGGCAACAGGTGCCGGGATAATCCCGACAAATTCAATGGAATTTGTTGACATCGGCACTTACGCACGCATAGGTTGTGCTTGCCTCGGGCCGCCGTTCGGCCGCAGGCCGGAACCATTGCCCCCCTGGCCCGATCTTTCATCTGACAATTCCCAGCGCAAAGGAGGGCATTCTTGAACGCGCGCCTAGGAACTATCGACGTTGCGGAGCGCTATCGGCGGCAGTTCAACCTCGAGCCTGACCGGCCGGTGACGCTAGCGATGATGGAGCAGCATTTCGCGCTCGAGCGGGACGCCCGGAGCGAGCTGCTGGCCAGTCCGCCGGAGCAGCGCGCCGCCATTGCCGAGCGCTGGTACGATCGCCTCTATGGCGAATGCAAATGGCTGGCCGAGCTGCCGCCGGTCAACCGTCTCTCGGTCGAGGCGGATCTCGGCTGGTGGCGCTCGCTGCTGGCGCCGCACAGCTCGATCCTGGAGATCGGCAGCGGCCCTGGCAAGCTCGCCCGCTTCCTGGCCGCCGAGGGCCATAGCGTGACCGCGACCGAGATCACCCTGGAGCGCGGCGACCGGGCACCGCAGCCGAACATCGTCTGGCGCGGGACCGACGGCGTGCATCTGAGCCAGCTGGGCAAGGCCAGCTACGATGCCGTGATCAGCTATCAGCTGCTCGAGCATCTGCATCCCGACGACGTGCCGGTGCACATCGCCGAAGCCTTCCAGGCGCTTAGGCCGGGCGGCCGGCTGATCTTCGGCACGCCGCAGCGCATGGTCGGCCCGGCCGACGTGTCCGCCGCGTTCGGCTATGTCGATCCCGCCGGCATGCATCTGCGCGAATGGACCTATGGCGAGCTGGTGCCGATCCTGCAGGGCGCCGGCTTTGCCGAGCTGCGCAGCGTCCTGATCGTGCCAGCGCGGCTGCGCCACATCATGAATGGCGCCTGGTGCAGCCAGCTGCATCTGACCTGGTCGAAATTCCTGGAGCGCCGGCTGGCGCCGCTGCCGGGCGAGCAGCGGGCGCGGGCGGCGCGGGCCTGCCGCTATCTCGGCCTGCGCGCCGACGTCATGCTGGCGGCCCGTAAGCCGGCGCGCCGGTAAGCCCTGGCCGGTGGCGGCCGGTGCTGGCATCGGTCGCCATCTTGCGTCGGCTGGCGGCGCGCGCCAGAAGCGCCGTCAGCCGGCCGGCCAGCGGCCATTGGCCGAAGCCGCTGGCGATGTTGATGTGGCCGCTCGCGCCGAGATCGACCAGCTGCGCCCGCCATGCTTCGGCGAGCTGCCCGGCGCGGGCGAAGGTGATGCAAGGATCGTCGTGGCTCGCCACCACGATCGCCGGCCAGGGCATCGGCCGGAGCGGCATCGGCCGAAAGGTCGCCACCCGTTCAGCGATGCTGCCCGGTGCGTCGACATCGGCCGGCGCCACCAGCAAGGCGCCGCCGACCGGCAGATCGGGCCGGCGCGCGGCCACATGCGCGACCAAGGCGCAGGCCAGGCTGTGGGCCACCAGGATGGCACCCGGCGCCAGCGCCAGGGCGTCCTCCAGCCGCCCCTGCCAAGCGGCGAGGTTCGGCCGGTTCCAGTCGGCCTGCTCCAGCAGCTGCGCATGCCGGACCGCACCCAGCAGGTGGCGCTGCCAATGGTCCGGGCCGGAGCCGCCGAGGCCGGGGAGGATCAACACAGGCGTCGTCATGGTGCTCCTATCCTGCCCGCTGGCTCAGCGCCCGCCGCGCGCGAGCCGGAGGATGCGTCGGCTGACCAGCCAATCCAGACCCAGGCCATAGGCGAGGCCGAGCAGGCCGAAGACGGGCGTCGCCAGCAGCGGCCCGGCGCTCGGCGCGGCGAGATCGGCCACCAGCCCAGCGGCCAGACCGCCGGCGGCGCAGATCCGGCTGAACCGGCGCTGGTCGGCCGGGCTGGGCAGGCCCAGGCTGGCGGCCCGGCGCGCCGCGGCATGCCAGAGCTCGAGGCCCAGCATCAGGCCAAGCGGCAGCATGACGGTGCCGAGCAGCTGCGCCAAGGTTAGGTCGGGCAGCAGCGTGCTGGCGGTGGTCAGGCCGGCGACACTGCCGGCCAGGACCAGGCCGAACGCGAGCGCCAGCCGCCGCAGCCGACGGCTGGCACCGCCGGCGGCAAGCGGCTGGTACGCGGCCGAGGTCGCGGCCGCGCCGGCCAGCTCTGGCGGCCAGGCGATCGGCGGCAGCGCCCTCATGCCCGGCCTCCGGCGCGCTGCAGGGTCGGCCGGCGGTCATTGGCGATGGTCTCGCCGAACGGCCCCATATTGGCCTGGACCGTCGGCTGCGCGCTGCCATGGGCGAGCGGCAGGAGCGGCATGACCAGCTCGGCGAAGCGGTAGGCCTCCTCGAGATGCGGGTAGCCGGACAGGATGAAGCTGTCGATGCCGAGCGCCATGTATTCGCGCATCCGCGCGGCCACCGTCTCGGGATCGCCGACCAGCGCGGTGCCGGCCCCGCCGCGCACCAGGCCGACCCCGGCCCAGAGATTGGGGCTGACCTCCAGCTGGTCGCGCCGGCCGCCATGCAGCGCCGCCATGCGCGCCTGGCCGACCGAATCCATGCGCGCGAAGGTCGCCTGCGCTGCCTTGATCGTGTCGTCGTCGACAAAGCGGATCAGGTCGTCGGCGGCCTCCCAGGCCTCGGCCGCCGTCTCGCGCACGATGACATGCAGCCGGATGCCGAAGGTCAGCTGCCGACCGCGCGCCTCCGCGAGTGCCCGGAAGGCGGCGACCTTCTGGGCCACCTGGGCCGGCGGCTCGCCCCAGGTCAGGTATTTGTCGACATGCTCGGCCGCGACGGCGCTGGCCGCTTCGGAGGAGCCGCCGAAATAGAGCGGCGGGTAGGGCCGCTGGACCGGCTCGAACAGCAGCCGGCCGTCCTCGATGCGCAGATGCTCGCCGGCGAAGTCGACGGTCTCGCCGCGCAGCAGGGCGCGATAGACCGCCAGGAACTCGCCGGTCACCGCATAGCGCTCGGCATGGGAGAGGAAGATGCCGTCGCCCTTGTTCTCGACCGGGTCGCCGCCGGTGACGACGTTGATCAGGAGCCGGCCGCCGGACAGCCGATCCAAGGTCGCGGTCATCCGGGCGGCGACGCCGGGCGACTGCAGGCCGGGCCGGACGGCGACCAGGAAACGCAGCGGCTCGGTCAAGGGCACCAGCGCCGAGGCCACCACCCAGCTGTCCTCGCAGCTCCGTCCGGTCGGCAGGAGGACGCCGAAATAGCCGAGCCGGTCGGCCGCCTGGGCGATCTGCTGCAGGTAGCTGAGATCGACCGCCCGGCCACCGATCGCGGTGCCCAGATAGCGGCCATCGCCATGGGTCGGCAGGAACCAGAACACATTGGCGGCGCCGGGCGCCGGCGGGGCGCCGTTGGCGAGCGGAGCGCTGGTCATGACTGCACCTTTCGGACCGCAGCGGCGATCGAGATCGGCTGCGGAATGAGGCCAAGCTTGTGGAACGCGTCGGCGATCGCCTGCTGGCGCGCGATCACCGGCTCGCTGAGCGGGGTGACGCCGTAGCTCTGGCGGGCCAGGGCCACGGCCAGGATCGTAGCCGGGATCTTGACCGAGGGGGCCAGCTGCTCGGCCGCGGCGGCCGGGTTGCGCTGGACCCAGCGGTCGGTCTCGGCGAGGCTGGCCAGGACCGCCTCGAGCGCCGCCGGCTGCTCGGCCACGAATTTCTGGGTCGCCAGATAGAACTGGTGGTTCGCGACCAGGCCTTCGCCGTTGACCAGCGTGCGCGCGCCGGTCGCCGCCTCGGCCGCCGCCAGGAACGGATCCCAGATCGCCCAGGCATCGACCGCGCCCTGCTCGAAGGCGGCGCGCGCATCGGCCGGCGGCAGGAACACCGGCTCGATCGCGTCATAGGCGACGCCGGCCTGGGCCAGCGCCTCGACCAGCAGGTAATGGACGTTCGAGCCCTTGTTCAGGGCGACCTTCTTGCCGGCCAGATCGGCGACCGAGGCGATCGGGCTGTCCTTCGGCACCAGGATCGCCTCGCCCTTGGGCGCTGGCGGCTCGTGGGCGACATAGACCAGGGGCGCGCCGGCGGCCTGGGCGAAGATCGGCGGTGCTTCGCCGGTCGAGCCCAGATCGATCGCGCCGACATTGAGCGCTTCCAGGAGCTGCGGGCCGGCCGCGAACTCGGTCCAGGTCACCTGGTAGCCCTGCGGTGCCAGCGCCTCCTCGAGCAGGCCGGTGCCCTTCAAGAGGACCAGCGTGCCGTATTTCTGATAGCCGATCCGGATTTCCTTATCGTCCGCGGCGGCGGCGCCGAAGCCCGCGATCAGCAGCAGCTTGACCACCGCGGCCATGGCGGTGAGCCGGGTCAGCATGCGTCGGGTCATCGCCCGTTCTCCCTGACTGGAGGTGCGGGCGCGCCTCACGGCTGCAGCCCATTCGCCGGATTGGCCAGAACCTTCGGGGTCAGCCGGACCCAATGGCCGACCCCGAGCTCGGCGCCGCCCTCGATCACCCGGCGCTCGATCCGCCGGCAGTCGCGCGGCTCGATCGGATCGACCTGGATCACAAGCCAGTCGGGCCCGGCGTCGATCACCGGGAAGGTGTCGAGCCAGGGACGCAGGGCCGCGGGCGCTGGCCCCCGGTCGGTGTCACCGAGCATCGCCTTCGGGCGCCTCGGCCAGCCCAGGACGGGGACGGTCGCGGCGGTCAGCTGTGCCATAGTCGCCATTCCAGTAGAGCAGGGGATCGATGGTGTCGGTCCAGGCCATGACCTCGACGACGTTGCCGAAGACCAGGCTGTGGGAATGCATCTCGAGCGCCGCCTGGACCCGGCAGTCCAAGGTGGCGAGACAACCCTCGAGGGCGGGCGCGCCGGTCAGGAGCGGCGCCCAGCGGCGGGTCGCGAAGCGCTGCGCGCGCCGGCGCGGATCGCCGAACAGCTCGGCGGTGGCACGGTCGGCGCGGCCCAGCAGATTGACCGTGAACCGGCCGGAATCGAGCACCGGGCCGCGGCAGGAGGCGGTCCGGTTGAGGCTGATCAGGAGGGTCGGCGGCTCGCTCGAGACCGAGGTCACGGCACTGACCAGGAGGCCCTGCCGGACCCCTTGATGCTCGGTCGCGACAATCGCGACGCCGCCGGCGAGCCGCCGCATGCCGGCCTTGAACGCGTCCGGACCGATCGCGGCGGGGGCGGCCTCGGTCGCGATCGCGGCCGGCAGCAGCAGGCTCATCAGCGCGGGGTCCATCAAACGCGGCCAGACGCTCATCGGTGATCTCCCCGGCCGGGTGCGAGCAGCTGATCCAGGATGCGGCCCTCTAGCGCGGCCAGCTCGGCGCTGCCGCGCTGGCGCGGCCGGGCGAGCGGCACGTCGAGGTCGAGCGCGATCCGGCCGCCCTCGATCACGATCACCCGATCCGCCAGCGCCAGGGCCTCGGCGACATCGTGGGTCACCAGGACGGCGGTGAAGCGCTGCTGCTGCCAGATCGCGGCCAGCAGATCCTGCATCTCGATCCGGGTCAGGGCGTCGAGCGCGCCCAAGGGCTCGTCCAGCGCCAGGAGGCGCGGCTCGGAGGCGAGCGCCCGGGCGAGCGCCACGCGCTGGCGCTGGCCGCCGGACAGCACGGCCGGCCAGTCGCGGGCGCGATCCGCGAGCCCGACCTGCGCCAGCAGCTGCAGGGCCTGCGCCCGACGCTCGGCGGCGCCGCCGACCGGCGTCAGGCCAACCTCGACATTGGCCAGGACGCGGGCCCAAGGCAGCAGCCGCGGCTCCTGGAACATGATCCGCGCGACCCCGGCGGTGGCCGGGCGGCCGCTGATCAGGAGCTGGCCGATGCTCGGCCGGTCGAGCCCGACCAGGAGCCGCAAGAGCGTGCTCTTGCCGCAGCCCGAGCGGCCGACGACCGCCAGGAACTGCCCCGCCGGCACCTTCAGATCAATGCCGCGCAGGACCGGATTGGCGCCGAAGCTCTTGCCGAGATTCTGCAGGTCGAGCGTGACGCCGTGGTGCGGCATGACCGGCTGGCGAACCGGCCGGGCCGGCTCGAGCGTGACGCCCTGGCGCTGCAACGTGGTTGCGATCATCGCAAGCTCCTCGCCGAAGGATCGGGCCTAGCGCTTGGTCTGGAAGGCCGGGTGCCACTGCAGGCACAGCCGCTCCAGCAGCCGGGCCAGGCTGTCCGCGAGCTTGCCGAGCAGCGCGTAGATCAGGATCGCGAGCACCACGACGTCGACCAGCATGAACTCGCGCGCGTTCATGGCCATGTAGCCGATGCCCGAGGACGCCGAGATCGTCTCGGCGACGATCAGGGTCAGCCACATGATGCCGAGCGCGAAGCGCAGCCCGACGAAGATCGATGGCAAGGCGCCTGGGAGAATGACCCGGGTGAACAGCCGCCAGGGCGACATGCCGTAGATCCGGCCCATCTCGACCAGCTGCGGATCGGCCGTGCGGATGCCGTGGAAGGTGTTGATGTAGATCGGGAACAGCACGCCCAGCGCGACCAGGAAGATCTTGGCCTCCTCGTCGATTCCGAACCACAGGATGACCAGCGGGATCAGCGCCAGATGGGGCACGTTGCGCACCATCTGCAGCGTGGTGTCGGTCAGCCGCTCGCTGAGCTTGGAGAGGCCATTGGCGAGGCCCAGCACGAAGCCGAGCCCGCCGCCGATCGCGAATCCGGCCAGCGCGCGCAGGAAGCTGATCTGGAGATTGGCCCAGAGCTCGCCGGACCAGAGCGCGCGCCAGCCGGCGGCTGCGACCGCGGTCGGGGCCGGCAGGACATTGCCAGGGATCCAGCCCAGGCTGGCGCCGGCCTGCCAGACCACGATCAGGAGGGCCGGCACCAGCCAGGCCAGCGCCGCACCCGGATCGAGCCGGGCAAGGCCCAGGCGGCTGGGCGCCGGTGCGGCCGGCGCCGTCTCGCTCGGCGTCTCGAGGTTGGGCTCGGCCTGGGCAGCAAGCGCCATCACCATCTCCGCAAGGCTGAGGGCCGGCTCAGGACTTGCCTTCCGGCGTCCAGACGATGTCGCGCACCGTGATCGGCTCGGGGATCAGGCCCAGCGCATGGAAGCGATCAGCGATCTTCTGCTGCTCGGCGACCTCGCGCTCGGTCACCCAGGCGACCACGTAGTCGGCCCGCTCGACCGAACGCTCGGTCGCGGCCAGCTCGACCCCGGTGATCTCGGCCAGGATCGGGGCGACCTCGGCGCGGTGGCTCTCGGCCCAGGCGGCGAGCTTGGCGAGCTCGTCGACCACGGTCCGGATCACCTCGGGGTTCGCCAGGGTGAAGTCGCGATTGGCGAGATAGAAGGAGTTCTGCGGCAGGACGTCCTTGGCCAGCGTCAGGATCCGCACGCCGTCACCCTGCTCGGCGATCGCGAAATAGGGATCCCAGATCGTCCAGGCATCGACCGCGCCCTGCTCGAAGGCGGCGCGCGCATCGGCCGGCGGCAGGTAGGTCGGCGTGATGTCGGCGTAGGTCAGGCCGGCCTTTTCCAGCGCCGCGATCGTGAAGTTGTGGGCGCTGGAGGCCTTGGCGAAAGCAACCCGCTTGCCCTTCAGGTCGGCCAGCGACTGGATCGGCGAGCCCTTGGGCAGAAGGATCGCAGCACCTGAGCCGGCCGCCGGCGAGGCGGCGACATAGAGCAGGTTGGCGCGCGCCGCCTGGGCGAAGATCGGCGGCGAATCGCCGGTGGTGCCAAAGTCGATCGAGCCGACATTGAGCGCCTCCAGCAAGGGCGGGCCATAGGGAAACTCGACCCATTTGACCGCGATCCCGTCGGCGGCGAGGCGGGCGTCGAGCACCTGCTGCTGGCGCGCGATCGCGAGCACGCCATTCTTCTGGTAGCCGATCCGCAGCTCGTGAAGGTCCTGGGCGGTCGCGGGCAGGCTGGCCATGACGGCGAGACCTGTGGCGATGGCAACCAGGCTGGCGCGGCGCGTGACCATGGCAATCTCCAGGGCAGCCGCGAGCGCTGACGGGCGCGCGGCGGCCGATCGGGCAACAGCGTTCAAGGGGAGGGCTAGGCGGGCGTCGAGCGGGCGACGGTCAACAGCTGCGGCGGCCGGACATCAGGCTGTTCCTACCTTTTTGATCGGCGGGTCAGTTAATCTATATATATTCGATAGAGTTTATGGCTTGATGTCAAGCGACAATCGGAACGACGGAGAGCCGGCGGGCTGGCGCAATTCTTGCGCGTGTCATGCCGCCTGTGATCGCTGCCAGGTCAGGAGCCTTTTCAGCATGTCTCAGCCCGACCGCCCAAGCCTGTTCGCCCCGGTCCGGAGCGGCGCGCTCAGCCTGCCCAATCGGATCGTGATGGCGCCGCTCACCCGCAATCGCGCCGGCCGGAACAGTGTGCCGAACTGCCTCACGGCGCTCTACTATGCCCAGCGCGCCAGCGCCGGCCTGATCATCACCGAAGCGACCCAGATCCGGCCGGACGGCCAGGGCTACATCAACACGCCCGGCATTCACTCGGCCGAGCAGATCGCGGGGTGGCGCCGGGTCACCGACGCCGTGCACGCCAAAGACGGGCGGATCTGGCTGCAGATCGGCCATGTCGGCCGAATCTCCCATCACAGCCTGCAGCCGGCCGGCGCGGCGCCGCTGGCCCCCTCGGCGATCCAGGCGAACGCCAAGACGTTCGTGCCGGAAGGCTTCGTGCCAGTGTCGATGCCGCGGGCGCTGACCGTGCCGGAGATCGTCCAGCTGGTGGCGGACTTCGCGCAGGCGGCCGAACATGCGCTGGCCGCGGGCTTCTATGGGGTCGAGATCCATGCCGCCAATGGCTATCTGATCGACCAGTTCTTGCGCGATGGCGCCAATCAGCGGACCGACGCCTATGGCGGCAGCATCAGCCACCGCGTCCGGTTCCTGCTGGAGGTGGTCGA
>CADEGR010000150.1 GCA_902826935.1 uncultured Alphaproteobacteria bacterium
GGTGACCTTCGATCTGGGCGGGATGTACCAGGGCAGCACGGATGTGGCGGTGACCGCCGATGGCGTGCTGGCCGACGATCCAGCCCTCCTGGCGGCCTTGGAGAACGAGGAGCAGAAGGTCGAGGACGACCTCGATGACTACCAGTTCTATCCGGTCGCCGGGATCGCCTTGACCTATCGGTTCTAGGCCTGACCCAGGAAGGCGGTGACGTGGGCGAGGAAGGCGGTCGGCTGGTCGGCGTGGACCCAGTGGCTGGCATCGGTGACGGTGACCAGCTCGGCGGTTGGGAATAGCTGCTCGATCACCGGCCGGTCCTGGCGGCGGATATAGCTCGAATGCTCGCCGGCCACGAACAAGGTGGGCTTGGCGAACGGCCGGGCGCCGCCGGTCGGAAAATCCATCAGCTCGGTCATGTTGGCGGCGATCGCGTCGAGATTGACCCGCCAGCGATACTGGTCGCGGGCGCGCACCAGGTTCTGCATCAGGAAGGCGCGGATCGCGGGCTCGGGCACCGTGGCGGCGAGCGCCTGATCGACATCGGCGCGCCGCGCGAACGCGGCCGGCTCGACCTTCTGCATGGCGGTGACGTAGTCGCCGAAATCATGGCGATAGGCGGCGGGCGCGATGTCGACCACGACCAGATGGCTGATCAGATCCGGCTGGGTCAGCGCCAGGCGCATCGCGACCTTGCCGCCCATGCTGTGGCCGATCACGATCGCCGGGCCCGGCACTTCCTTCTGGATCAGGCCGCGCAGGTCGCCCGCCATGTCGTCATAGGTCATGCGCTTGGCCCAGGGCGACGCGCCGTGGTTGCGCAGGTCGGCGCTGATCACCTGGTAGCGGAGCGCCAGCTGCTTGGCGATGCTGCTCCAGTTGCGCGCCGCCCCCAGCAAGCCGTGCAGCACGACCACCGTGGGCCCGCCGGTGCCCTGGCGGAGAAACGCAAGATTGAGCGCCATCGCTACCTTCTAAGTCATGGACTCGTCTCTGCTTATCGTCTTGCGCGAGCAGCGGCAAGTCCGACTCTACCGGCTGATCCCCCCAAGACAAAGCGTCCCAAATGACCTAGGATTGCCCACAACCGACGTCGAACAAAAGCATCAAAGCAGCAAGGAGGCACTGATGGGCGTGGTCTGGAAGGGCATGGCGGCCTTGGCCGTGACGGTCGCGGCGTCGATCGGCGGCGCGCAGGCGGCGACGATCTCGATCTCCTGCGGCGCGGTCGGCCAGGAGCTGCAGCTCTGCACGGACGGTGCGAATGCCTGGGCCAAGGCGACCGGCAACGAGATCAAGATCGTCTCGACGCCCAACTCGGCGACCGAGCGCCTGGCGCTGTATCAGCAGATCCTGGCCGCCGGCTCGGCCGACATCGACGTCTACCAGATCGACGTGATCTGGCCGGGCACGCTCGCCAACCACATGATCGACCTGTCCGAATACATCGACGAGGAGACGGTCGGCCAGCATTTCAAGGCGATCATCGACAACAACACGGTCGACGACAAGCTGGTGGCGATGCCCTGGTACACCGATGGCGGCGTGCTCTACTACCGCAAGGACCTGCTCGAGAAGTACAACAAGCAGCCGCCGACCACCTGGCAGGAGCTGACCGACACGGCCAAGGAGATCCAGGACGGCGAGCGCGCGGCCGGCAACGACAAGATGTGGGGCTTCGTGTTCCAGGCCAAGGCCTATGAGGGCCTGACCTGCGACGCGCTCGAATGGGTCGACAGCTTCGGCGGCGGCACGATCGTGGATGCCGACGGCAAGATCACGATCAACAACGAGAAGGCGGCCGCGGCGCTGACCATGGCCCGGGGCTGGATCGGCACGATCGCGCCGGAAGGCGTGCTCAACTACACCGAAGAGGAATCCCGCGGCGTGTTCCAGTCGGGCAACGCCGTGTTCATGCGCAACTGGCCCTATGCCTGGGCGCTCGGCAACGCGCCCGACAGCACGATCAGCGGCAAGATCGGCGTCTCGGCCCTGCCTAAGGGCGGCGCCGACGGCAAGCCCACCGGCGTGCTCGGCGGCTGGCAGCTGGCGGTGTCGAGCTATTCCGAGAACCCGGAGATCGCGGCCGATCTGGTCAAGTACCTGACCAGCGCCGAGGAGCAGAAGCGGCGCGCGATCCAGGGCTCCTACAACCCGACCATCGAGGCGCTCTACAAGGACCAGGAGGTGCTGACCGCGGTGCCGTTCTTCGGCTCGCTGTACGAGACCTTCGTCAACGCCGTGGCGCGGCCCTCGAAGGTGACCGCCACCAAGTACAACCAGGCCAGCTCCGAGTTCTTCAACGCCGCCCATGACGTGCTGAGCGGCAAGGCCGAGGCGCCGGCCCGGCTGGCCGAGCTCGAGAGCAAGCTCGACCGGCTGTCGCGCGGCGGGCGCTGGTAGCTGATAGCTGAGGTTAGTCGGCCGGCTCTGCCCGACTCCGGTCGGGCAGGTGCTGGCCGGGATCGGTGGCGGCGGTCAGGGGCAGCAAGCACCCGCCGCCGGCCGGTCCGAGGTCGGGGTTGGCAAGGGGGAGAGCGCCATGAGTACCGCCACCGTGGCTGTCGCGGCGCAGCTGCAGGAGAAGCCGGTCAAGTCGCGGCTGACCCGCCAGCGGATCCGTTACGCCTGGCTGTTCGTGACGCCGATGCTGGTGGTCCTGGCGCTGGTCGCGGGCTGGCCGCTGTTCCGCACCATCTGGTTCAGCTTCACCGATGCCAATCTCTCGGACCTGCAGGTCGCCGAGTTCGTCGGCTTCGACAACTATGTCTACCTGCTGTCCGATCCGGAGTGGTGGAACGCGGTCTGGAACACGGTCAAGTTCGCCGCGATCTCGGTCACCTTGGAGACGATCCTGGGGCTGGGCATCGCGCTCGCGCTGGACGCCCATTTCCGCGGCCGCGGCCTGTTGCGCGCGGCGGTGCTGATCCCCTGGGCGATCCCGACCGTGGTCTCGGCCCAGATGTGGGGCTGGATGTTCCATGACGTGTTCGGCGTGATCAACCACATGCTGATGGCGCTGCATCTGATCAGCAAGCCGATCGCCTGGACCGCCTCGCCGGACACCGCGCTGGTCGCGGTGATCATCGTCGACGTCTGGAAGACCACCCCGTTCATGGCGCTCTTGCTGCTGGCCGGCCTGCAGATGCTGCCGGGCGAGTGCTACGAGAGCGCCAAGGTCGACGGCATCCATCCGTTCAAGGTGTTCTGGAAGATCACCTTGCCGCTGCTCAAGCCGGCCTTGATGGTCGCCGTGATCTTCCGGGTCCTGGACGCGATGCGGATCTTCGATCTGATCTACGTGATGTCCGGCAACAACAAGGACACCATGTCGATGTCGGTCTATTCCCGCCAGCAGCTGGTCGACTTCCAGGATGTCGGCTACGGCTCGGCCGCCGCCACGCTCCTATTCTTGATCATCGCCGCGTTCACGGTCGTCTATCTGACCTTGAGCCGGGTCGGGCGGGAGGACTGAGCGATGAACCGCAAGCTCAAGAAGACCCTCGGCACGCTCGCTTTCTACGTGCTGCTGGTGATCATCGTCCTGTACACGGTGTTCCCGTTCTACTGGGCGATCGTGTCCTCGCTGAAATCCGGCTCGGAGCTGTTCAAGATCGAGTTCTGGCCGAGCAAGCCCGCCTGGGACAACTATCTGGCGGTGTTCCGCCAGCAGCCCTTCGGCCGCAACATCCTGAACTCGGTGTTCGTCGCCAGCTCGACCGTGATCCTGTCCTTGAGCCTCGCGGTCGCGGCCGCCTACGCGCTGGGGCGGATCAACTTCACCGGCCGCACGCCCTTGCTGTTCACGATCCTGGGCGTCTCGATGTTCCCGCAGATCGCGGTCCTTTCCGGCATGTTCGAGCTGGTCCGGGCGCTCGGGCTCTACAACAACCTGCTGGCGCTGACCCTGTCCTACATGATCTTCACGCTGCCCTTCACGGTCTGGGTCTTGACCACCTTCATGCGCGAGCTGCCCAAGGAGCTTGAGGAAGCGGCCGTGGTCGACGGCGCCAAGCCGTTCACGATCGTGACCAAGGTGTTCATGCCGCTGATGGGGCCGGCCCTCGCGACCACCGGCCTGCTCGCCTTCATCGCCGCCTGGAACGAGTTCCTGTTCGCGCTGACCTTCACGCTCTCGGGCGATATGCGCACCGTGCCGGTCGCGATCGCGCTGATCTCGGGGGCGAGCTCCTACGAGCTGCCCTGGGGCAACATCATGGCCGCCTCGGTGATCGTGACCGTGCCGCTGATCGTCCTGGTCCTGATCTTCCAGCGGCGGATCGTGTCCGGGCTCACCGCCGGCGCGGTCAAGGGGTAGCGCATGCAGGAATGGTGGCGCGGCGCGGTCGTCTATCAGGTCTATCCGCGCAGCTTCCAGGACACCAACGGCAACGGCATCGGCGATCTGCCGGGCATCACCCAGCGCCTCGACCATATCGCAGGCCTGGGCGCGGATGCCGTTTGGATCTCGCCGTTCTTCAAGTCGCCGATGGCGGATTACGGCTACGACGTCGAGGACTACCGGGCGGTCGATCCGATGTTCGGCCGGCTCGAGGACTTCGACGCGCTGCTCGCCAAGGCCCATCGCCTGGGCCTGAAGCTGCTGGTCGACCTGGTGCCCTGCCACACCTCGGATCGCCACGCCTGGTTCCAGGAGGCCCGCCAGTCGCGGACCAATCCCAAGGCGGATTGGTACGTGTTCGCCGAGCCCAAGGAGGACGGCACGCCGCCCAACAACTGGCTCTCGGTGTTCGGCGGGGTGGCCTGGACCTATGAGCCGCGCCGCGGTCAGTATTACCTGCACAGCTTCCTGCCGTCCCAGCCGCAGCTCAACTGGCACAATCCGGCGGTGCGCGACGCGGTCCTGGCCGAGGCCGAGTTCTGGCTGGCGCGCGGCATCGACGGCTTTCGGGTCGATGCCATCGACTTCGCCCTGCATGACGAGGCGCTGCGCGACAATCCGGTCCGGCCGCTAGAGAGCGAGCCGGTCGGCGGGATGGTGCCGGGCATGCCGTTCGCCCGGCAGCGGCACATTTATCAGAAGAACCACCCGGAGCTGCCGGCCAAGGTGCTGCGGCCGCTGCGAGCGCTCGCGGATCGCTACGACCGGGCGTTCCTCTTGGGCGAGATGAGCGGCGACCGCTCGGCCGAGCGGCTGGCGCTCTATACCGATGGCGGCGGGCTGGATGTCGCCTACACCTTCGATCTGCTGCGCGCCGAGGCGACGCCGACCGCGATCCGGGCGGTGATCGAGGCGGTCGAGGCGCATATCAAGAACGGCTGGGCCTGCTATTCGCTCGGCAATCACGACGTGATGCGCGCCGCCTCGCGCTTCGGTCCGCCCGAGCTGGCGGCCCGGTGGCAAAAGGTGATGACCGCGCTGCTCGGCAGCCTGCGCGGCACGATCTGCTTCTATCAGGGCGAGGAGCTGGCGCTGACCGAGGCCGATCTCGCCTTCGAGGATCTGCAGGACCCGTACGGGATCGCGTTCTACCCGGTGTTCAACGGCCGGGACGGCTGCCGCACGCCGATGCCCTGGCGGGCCGATGCGCCGGCCGCCGGCTTCAGCACCGGCAAGCCCTGGCTGCCGGTGCCGGCCGATCATCTGGCGCGCGCGGTCGATCGCCAGCACGAGGATCCGGACTCGGTGCTGAACTGGACCACCCGCTTCCTGCATTGGCGGCGCGCCCAGCCGGCGCTCCTGACCGGCCGGATGCGGGTGCTCGACACCGCTGCGCCGGTGCTGGCGCTGCTGCGCGAGCATCCGATGCAGACGCTGCTCTGCCTGTTCAATCTGAGCGGCGAGCCGGTGGCGCTACGCGGCCCGCGCGCCTGCACGCCGCTCGCCGGCTACGGCTTCACCAGCGACTACGACCACGGCACGATCCACCTGCCCGGCCATGGCGCCTTCTTCGGCAGCTGCGATGGGTCGAACTGAGGCTTAAGGGGGGAGATCATGGCAGCAATCACGATGCGGCACGTCAAGAAGTCGTTCGGCCCGGTCGACGTGATCAAGGGCGTCGATCTGGACATCAAGGACAAGGAGTTCGTGGTGTTCGTCGGGCCGTCCGGCTGCGGCAAGTCGACCTTGCTGCGCCTGGTCGCCGGGCTCGAGGACATCAGCTCCGGCCAGATGCTGTTCGATGGCAAGCAGGTCAACGACATCCCGCCGGCCGAGCGCGGCATCGCCATGGTGTTCCAGTCCTACGCGCTCTATCCGCATATGAGCGTCTACGACAACATGGCCTTCGGCCTGAAGCTCGCCAATGTCGGCCAGGGCGGCATCGACGAGCGGGTGCGCAAGGCGGCCGGCATCCTGCAGATCGAGCATCTGCTGGACCGCAAGCCCAAGCAGCTCTCGGGCGGCCAGCGCCAGCGGGTCGCGATCGGCCGCGCGATCGTGCGCGATCCCAAGGTGTTCCTGTTCGACGAGCCGCTGTCCAACCTGGATGCCGCCTTGCGCGTCCAGATGCGGATCGAGATCGCCAAGCTGCACCGCCAGCTGGCCGCGACCATGATCTATGTGACCCACGATCAGGTCGAGGCGATGACCCTGGCCAGCCGGATCGTCGTGCTGAACGCCGGCCATGTCGAGCAGTTCGGCTCGCCGCTCGAGCTCTACCACCACCCGCAGAACCTGTTCGTCGCCGGCTTCATCGGCTCGCCCAAGATGAACTTCCTGGAGGGCGAGGTGGCGAGCGTGTCCGGCAATGCCGTGACCATCCAGCTGGCAACCGGCGAGACCGTGGTGGCGCCGATCGCGGCGCAGAGCGCGCAGAAGGGCCAGGCGGTGACGCTGGGCCTGCGGCCCGAGCATCTGCTCGAAGGCGGCGGCGCCGACTCGCAGCTGACCGGCCAGGTCATGACGGTCGAGCATCTGGGCGGCGAGACCTTCATCTACCTGGATCGCGGCCAGCCGGAGCCGATGGTGCTCAAGACCGAGGGCAATTCGCGCGCCAAGGTCGGCGACACCATGCCGGTCGGCGTGCCGGCCGGGGCCTGCTACCTGTTCGACCACGAGGGTCAGGCGTTCGATCGCCAGGCGATGGCCGCCTGACCCCCTGGTCCTACCAGCCGGAGCGCAGGCGCAGGGTCTCGAGCCGGCCGGCCAGGGTGGCGAGGTTGTCGCGCGCCGTGCCGTAGCCCGCGAGCGTGGCATGCGCCGTTTCCCAGAACTGGGTCGAGAGCTGGGCGTATTGCGCGCCCGCCTCGGCCGACGGCCGGGCGACCGCGGCCTGCAGCACCTTGCCCAGCTCGGCGAAGAACGGGTTGGCGGCCAGCACCTCGGGATCCTGGTAGAGGGCTTCGATGGTCGGCGCGAAGGCGCCGGCGACCGCGCGGCGCTTTTGCTCCTCCGGGCTGGCGAGGAAGCGGACCAGCTCGATCGCGGCGGCCTGGTTCTTCGAGTATTTCGAGACCGCGAGCTGCCAGCCGCCGAGCGTGGCGCTGTGCTGGCCATGGCTGCCGCCCTGCGGCAAGGGCGCGACGCCCACCTTGCCCTTCATCGGGCTGCCCTCCGCCTGCAGCACCGCCCAGGCATAGGGCCAGTTGCGCATGAACACGGCATTGCCGCGGGCGAAGGTGATGCGCGCATCCTCCTCCTCGAACTGGGTGACGTTCACGGGCGCGATCGAGCCGACCCAGCTGGCGGCGGTCGAGAGCGCCAGGACCGCGGCCGGGCTGTCGATGGTGATGGCGCCATCCTCGCTCAGGATCCGGCCGCCGCCGAAGGCGCTGATCCATTCGAGCGCGTTGCAGGTCAGGCCCTCATAGGCCTGGCCCTGGAACACGTAGCCCCAGACGTCCGGCCGGCCGGCGGCCCGCTCGGCGGTCTGGATGGCGAGGGCGGCGTCGGCCAGCTCGCCATAGGTCTGCGGCACCGGGATGTCGTGCTGCTCGAGCAGATCCTTGCGATAGAACAGCATGCCGGCATCGGTGAACCAGGGCAGCGCCACGAGGCGGCCGCCGATGGTGTTGTTGGCGACGATCGCCGGCAGATGGCGCTGCTGCTCCTCGGGCGGCACCAGGGCGCTGAGGTCGACCAGGCCGTCGGCCAGGGCGCTCGGCCAGATCACGTCGATCTGCAGCACGTCGACGCTGTCGTCGCCGCGCGCCAAGAGGTCGAGATATTGGAAGTAGCGCTCGTCGCTGCGCTCGAGGGCGGCCTGCACCACCACCTGATTGCCGCTTTCCTTCGCCCAGCGCTCGGCCCCTTCCCGGCACAAGCGCAGCTCCAGCTCCTGGTAGCCGCACACGATCGTGACGCTGGCCGCCATGGCCGGCGCCGCGAGCGTGAGCGCCATGGCCGTGCCAGCCGCCTGCAGGAGCCACCGCATCATCGCCTCCCTTGTTGTCATGGCGGCGCCGGCATTGCGTGGGCCGGACGTCCGCCTTTGCCAGGACCAGGATTGTGCCAAGAATTCCAGCACGACCGCTAGTAGGTTTCGCACTCGCGGCCGGTCTGCTGCTGCCGCTGGCGGGCCCGGTCGCGGCGGCCGAGGACCCGGAGCTGGCGCGCTGCCAGCAGCTGCTCGCGGTGTTCGATCAGATCGTGCAGAGCCGGTTCGACGCGCCGACGCTCGGCATCACCGATCGCCGCCTGCAGGAGGCGCGCAACCTGCGCAATCAGGCGGAGGACGATTGCGCGATCGGCCAGACCTGGTTCGGCCTGGACGCGATCGAGACGGCGCTCCGCCAGATCGGCTATCTGCCGCCGCCCAGGCCCGCGCCCACGCCCTGAGCCGGCGCGCCCAGGCTCGCGCCGGGCGGGGGGTTGTGATTACATCGCCCGGCCAAGCATGAACGAGGGACGCCGCATGCAGCTCGCCTTTTGCACCTGGCCGGAGGTCGAGGCCTATCTCGGCCGCGCGCAGGGCATCATCCTGCCGATCGGCTCGACCGAGCAGCATGGCCCGACCGGCCTGATCGGCACCGACGCCTTATGCGCCGAGCTGGTCGCGAACGCCGTCGGCGAGGCGACTGGCGCCCTGGTGGCGCCGGTCCTGCCGATCGGCATGGCGCAGCACCACATGGCCTTCGCCGGCAGCCTGACGCTCCGGCCGACCACGCTGCTCGCGGTGCTGGTCGACGTGCTGCGCTCCTTCGCCCGGCATGGCTTCACCCGCTGCTTCGTGATCAACGGCCATGGCGGCAACATGGCGACGATCATGACCGCGTTCTCCGAGCTGCATGCCGAGGCGAGCCTGGCGGGTGGCGCCTCGCCGCTGCGCTGCCGGCTGCGCAACTGGTGGAGCCCGCAGGCGGTCATGGCGCTGCAGCAGGAGCTGTTCGGGGCGCGCGATGGCAGCCACGCGACGGCGAGCGAGATCGCCTTGACCCAGCATGCCTGGCCGGACTCGATCAAGCGCGCAGCGCTCGAGCCCGCCCAGGCGCCGAGCGGCAGCGGCTTCACCGATGCCGCGGATTTCCGGGCGCGCTACGCGGATGGCCGGATCGGCTCCGATCCCTCGCTGGCGAGCCCGGAGCGTGGCGCCAGGCTGCAGGCGGCCGCGGTCGCGGCCCTGGCCGAGGAGTATCGCGCCTTCGTCGAGGAAGCATGAGGAGCGGCACGCGAGGCGTGCGCGTCAGGCTCGCCGCCGTGGCGACGGCCCTGGCCGCCGGCTTGGTCGGCGCCTAGACGAGCAGCTGGTGCAGCCCGAACAGGATCACCGCCCACAGGCCGAGCGACACGGCGATTCCGAACATCAGCCCGTCCACCGGATACCAGCGCTCGTTGCTGGTCTGCCGGCGCATCGAACGATCAAGTCGATTTGCTGCTGGCGTCAACACCAAACCACCTCCATCGCGCCCCCATGTGTGACAAGACTGTAACATTTCGCCGCGGCAATGCCAAAGCTTATGGTTGACGGGACCGCGGATCTTTTGTGGCGCGGGATGGTCGGCCCGGAACGAAAAGCACGGTTGAACGTTGTAAGATCGATGGCTAGGTTTGCGCGCAACCCATCGGCCGAGTGGTGCTGCCTGGCGCCCAGGTGCCATGACCGGCCTCCGGCTTGTCCTGCGCGCCATGGGTTCCTATCTGTTGGCCTCAAGCCCGCATGCTCCGGTGTAGAGCGTACTTCCGCGCACAAACTGGCCGCTTGTCCGCGCCGTCCCGTGCCTTGGGGTTGACCATGTCCGGCGCGACGTGGTTGGTTCGACCTGAAGGACGGCTTGGCCGGACAGCGATGTGCGCGCCGAACCAGGATGAGGAGTCCACCTATGGAGTCCAGCGACGGCGGTAAGTCTACTCTGTACTGCTCGTTCTGCGGCAAGAGCCAGCACGAGGTACGGAAGCTCATCGCGGGGCCCAACGTGTTCATTTGCAATGAATGCGTCGAGCTATGCGCGGACATCATCAAGGAGGAGGACCGCAAGAGCCGGCGGGCGTCCGGCCCCACCATCATGACCCCCCACGAGATCAAGGGTGTCCTGGACGACTACGTGGTGGGTCAGGAGCGGG
>CADEGR010000151.1 GCA_902826935.1 uncultured Alphaproteobacteria bacterium
AAACGGAGGGACGGAAACTCAGGCGCCGCGCTCGGGTTGGCCGGCGGCGAGCGCCCTCCAGCCGGCCGCGCTCATGGCGGCCTGACTCCAAGGTCCTGGCGCTGGTCGACGCGCTCGGCAACTTCGCTCGCTTCATGCTGCTGCCCGGCCAGCGTGATGACCGCATCGGCGTCGATCCGCTGCTTGACGGCCTTGCGATCAATGCCCCGATCATCGACCGGGGTTTGACAACGACGCGCTCCGCAGGACGTTCGCTGACCGTGCCCCACTGGCCGTCAGCCTTCAAAGGCCGATCGATGGATCGCTGGCGCCAGCGGGTCGGACACCACCTTGCCAAGATGAAAGGCTTTGCGCCGAAGCGCGCCACGCTATGACAACACCAAGCCATGATCCAGATCGCAGCAAACGCTCTCCGCTGCGACAATTGTCAGCTGGCCCTAGTCACTGATGATGCATCAATTGCTCCAGATCCATCTGATCGATGGGTCTGGGTCGATGCCTAGGAGTTCATGGTGTCCCAGAAGTCCGCGTTGGACTTCGCGAACTTCATCTTCTCGGTCAGGAACTCGATCGCGTCGATCGTGCCCATGGGCGAGAGGATCCGGCGCAGGACCCACATCCGCGAGAGGGTGCCGCGGTCGACCAGGAGCTCTTCCTTGCGGGTGCCGGACTTGTTGATGTCGATCGCCGGGAACACGCGCTTGTCGGCCAGGCGGCGGTCGAGCTGGATCTCGGAATTGCCGGTGCCCTTGAACTCCTCGAAGATCACCTCGTCCATGCGCGAGCCGGTGTCGATCAGGGCGGTCGCGATGATCGTCAGGCTGCCGCCATGCTCGATGTTGCGGGCGGCGCCGAAGAAGCGCTTGGGCCGCTGCAGGGCGTTGGCGTCGACGCCGCCGGTCAGGACCTTGCCGGAGGACGGCACCACGGTGTTGTAGGCGCGCGCCAGGCGGGTCACCGAGTCCAGGAGGATGACCACGTCGCGGCCATGCTCGACCAGGCGCTTGGCCTTCTCGATCACCATCTCGGCGACCTGGACGTGGCGGCTGGCCGGCTCGTCGAAGGTCGAGCTGACCACCTCGCCGCGCACGGTGCGCGCCATGTCGGTGACCTCCTCGGGCCGCTCGTCGATCAGCAGCACGATCAGGTACACTTCGGGGTGATTGGCCATGATGCTGTGCGCGATGTTCTGCATCAGCATCGTCTTGCCGGTGCGCGGCTGGGCGACGATCAGCGCCCGCTGGCCCTTGCCGAGCGGCGCCACGATGTCGATCACCCGGCAGCTCACGTCCCGCAAGGTCGGGTCCTCGACCTCGAGCTTCAGCTTCTCGGTCGGGTAGTAGGGCGTGAGATTGTCGAAATGGACCCGGTGGCGGGCGCGCTCGGGCGTGTCGAAGTTGATCGTGTTGACCCGGAGCAGGGCAAAATAGCGCTCGCCCTCCTTGGGCGCGCGGACCTGGCCGTCGACGATGTCGCCGGTGCGCAGCCCGAAGCGACGGATCTGGCTGGGCGAGACATAGATGTCGTCCGGGCCGGCGACATAGTTGACGTCCGGCGTGCGCAGGAAGCCGAAGCCATCCTGCAGGATCTCGAGCACGCCCTCGCCCTGGATCGGAACACCGCTCTCGGCCAGCCGCTTGAGGGTCGCGAACACCAGATCCGGCTTGCGCAGCGTGCTGGCATTCTCGATGCCGAGCTCTTCGGCATATTCCAGCAGCTCGGCCGCCGAGCGCCGCTTCAGCTCGGACAGGTTCATCGCCTCGCCGGGCGGGATCTGCGCCTCGGCCTCAGCCGGCATGGCGCCGCCGCCCTGGGGCTCGTCGAACAGCTCGGGCTCGTCGGCGGCCATGAACTCCGGCTGCGGCCCCCGGTTGGACCGGCCGCGCGGCCGCCGCTTGCGGATCGTGGGAGGTGAGATGATGGACGTGGAACCGCTCAAGGTGTCCGGATTCAGGCTGTCCTTAGACAATTGACTTACCCCTGTCAAACGCAAACCCCGCGCCGGCGGCAGCCAGCGAGCCTGGAACGGCCTCGCCTGCGCATCAGAGCGGCTTGAAGATCACCAGGCAGACGATGACCACGAACAGCACGGTCGGCAGCTCGTTGAACCATCGCAAGCCGGTCTCGCTGGCCGGCCGCTGATCGGCCGCGAACGCCTTGACCCAGCGCGCCATGATCCCATGGCAAGCCGCCAAGCCGAGGACCAGCAAGGTTTTCACATGCAACCAGCCTTCGCCCCACTGTCCTTGGATCACACCGAGCGCGATGCCGAGAGCCAAGGTGGCCAGCATGGCAGGCGTCGCGATCGCCCGCAGCAAGCGGCGCTCCATCACCTTGAATTTTTCCGACGACTCCGTCCCGGCCGATACCTGGCTATGATAGATGAACAAGCGTGGCAGGTACCAAAGCCCCGCCATCCAGGCTGCGAAAGCCATGATATGGAGAGCTTTCACCCAAAGTGCCAGATCCGTCATCGCACAGCAACCCCGATCGTTTTGCCCGCCCGCCTTAGCGCGCGTCTTTCTGCTCGATCGGGCCGCGCTTGACCAGGGCCACCAAGGCCGCCACCGCCTCGGGATCGGTGCCCGGCAAGACGCCGTGGCCGAGATTGAAGATCAAGCGGCGACCGGCCATCGCCGCCAGGATGCGCTCCGCCTCGGCCAGCAGCGGCGCGCCGCCGGTGAGCAGCGCCACCGGATCGAGGTTGCCCTGGACGGCCCACTCGGCCAGGGCGTCGCGCGCCCATTCGAGCGGCACGGTGGTGTCCAGGCTGACCGCATCGACCCCGGTGCGCCGCGCGAACTCGCGATATTGCACGCCAGCGCCGCGCGGAAAGCCGATCACCGGCACGTCGGGCCGGGCCGCCTTCAGGGTCTGGACGATCCGGGCCGCGGGCGCCACGCACCAGCGCTCGAACTCGGGCGCCGGCAGGACGCCGGCCCAGCTGTCGAACAGCTGGATCACCTGGGCGCCGGCGTCGATCTGCCGCAGCAGGTAGCTGCTCACGGCCTCGGTCAAAAGATCGATCAGGGCGCCGAAGCCGGCTGGATCGCGCCGGGCAAAGCGACGGGCTGCCAGAAACTCCTTCGAGCCCTGGCCTTCGACCATGTAGGCGGCGAGCGTCCAGGGCGCCCCGGCGAACCCGATCAGCGCGGTCTCGGCCGGCAGGCTGGCGCGCAGCCTGGCCACCGTCTCGTAGACCGGCGCCAGATGGGCATGCAGGTTGACCGAGCTGAGGCGCGCCACCCCGGCCGCATCCTCGATCGGGACCAGCTTCGGCCCCTCGTCGAAGGTGATCCGGGAGCCCAGCGCGTCCGGGATCACCAGGATGTCGGAGAACAGGATCGCGGCATCCAGGCCATAGCGCCGGATCGGCTGCATGGTCGCCTCGACCGCGAGCTCGGGCGTGTAGCAAAACGCCAAGAACGTCTCGGCCTTGGTCCGCAATGCCCGGTATTCCGGCAGATAGCGGCCAGCCTGGCGCATCAGCCAGATCGGCGGCCGTGGCGCCGCCCGGCCGGCAAGGACTTCGAGCAACAGGCTGGTCAACCTCGTCTCCTCTGAACGCCCCTTCTCGTGGCGCGACCACTGGCTAACGTCAAGATCCTGTCTAAGATTTTTGATAAGGTTGAGATGATAGTAGGGCTCGCGAATCCGGTGGATTAACCATTTTCGACGAATTAGCCACAATACTGTGCAGAGTTGGAGTATTTCGCGCCCCGTATGTGGATAAAACGGTGGGTTCCGGGGATGATCACCGGATCGTCACGGTTTTGGCTGCGGCCGCGTGTGGGTTTTCTGTTACTGTTTTGGTGGATCAACTTGGGCGGGGCAGGTTGTCCTCAACCGGGGTTGCGATCGCCCTAGGTGTGGGATATCCGGCCCCGAACCCAGGGGTGGATCGGTGACCACCTGGGGCATGGGATTGCTCCCCAGGTGGCCAACAGCTTTTTCCAGGAATGGTCCCCGTGCGCTTACACATGCATCTGGTGTCGGATTCGACCGGCGAGACGGTGACCACCGTGGCGCGCGCCGGCATCTCGCAGTTCGAAGGCGTGGTTCCGGTCGAGCATGTCTGGTCGTTCGTGCGCTCGCGCGCCCAGGTCGACCAGGTGCTGAGCATGGTCAAGGCCCTGCCGGGCGTGGTCATCTTCACCCTGGTGTCGACCGATCTGCGCCATGCTCTGCAAGAAGGCTGCCGCGAGCTGAACACGCCTTGCGTGCCGATTCTGGATGGCGTGTTCGCCGCCCTGTCGAGCCTGCTGGGCGCCGAGACGCGGCCCCAGATCGGTCGTCAGCACGCCATGGACGACGACTATTTCAGCCGCATCGAGGCCATGGACTTCATGCTCCACCACGATGACGGCCAGTCGCCCTGGGGCCTGGCCGATGCCGACATCGTGCTGGTGGGCGTGTCGCGCACCTCGAAGACGCCAACATGTGTCTATCTCGCCAATCGCGGCATCAAGGCGGCCAATGTGCCGGTCGTGCTGGACTGCCCGCTGCCGGCCGAGCTCGGCCATCTGGACGGGCCGATGGTGATCGGGCTGACCATCAATCCCGAGCCCCTGGTCCAGATCCGGATGAACCGGCTGCGCCAGATGGAGAGCGCGTCCTCGGGCCAGTTCCGGCTGAGCGGCGACTACACCGAGCTGGAGCGGGTCCGGGCCGAGATCGTCTATGCCAGGCGCCTGTTCGCCAAGCATGGCTGGCCGGTGATCGACGTCACCCGGCGCTCGGTCGAGGAGACCGCGGCGGCGATCTTCCAGCTGCTCCAGGGCCGCCGCGGCGTGCCCGCGCCGCGCCCCTAGGGCACGTGCCGATTGTAAACTAGGAGTTGAAAGACTAACATCAGCCAGTCGCCGATCGTTTGCGAGGTGGGCCAGGATGGCCATTCGCCAAGGCTGCTGGAGACTGCTGGCCGCCCTGCTTTTGGCAGCTCCGGCCAGTGCTGCCGAACCCCTGCGCGCGCAGCTGCAGCGCGCCGATCAGCACTACCAGGCCGGCGATCTGGTGGCTGCGGCGGGCGATCTGGAAGGTGCGATCGAGGCGCTGCGCAGGGAGCTCGCGGCCCGCTATCGCGCCACCTTGCCGCCGCCGCCGATCGGCTGGCGCGCCGAGCCGGCCAGCGCGGCCGCGACCCTGGCGATGCCAGGCGGCGGCACCCGGGTCGCCAGCACCTACCGTGATCGCGAGGGTGCCAGCATCCGGGTCGAGCTGATCCTCGACAATCCGATGATCCAGGCTTTCACGGTGCTGACCCGGGCCCCGGCCCTGGCGGCGCCGGCGGCCGGCCTGGAGCGGTTCCAGATCGATGGCGCGACCGCGCTGCTCAACTGGGATCCGGCTGCCGGCAGCGGCGATCTGGTCCTGCCGATCAGCGAGCGCGTGCTGGCCAAGCTCAAAGGCAACGGCCTGGCCGACAAGGCGCAGCTGGTCGAGCTGATGGCGGATTGGGACCTGGCAGCGGTCCGGAGCATGGCCGGCGACTGACTGGCCGGAGCCACCCGACGGGCTGGCGTCAGCCGGCGCCCTCGGGCTGGAAGCCGATATAGAGGCGGTAGGAGGTGATCGGCAGATCGGCCGTGTTCGGCAGCCGCAAGGTCACGGTTTCGACCCGGCCGCCGGTGGGCTGGTCGGGGGGCAGGACAAAGCGGCTGGCGAAGATCTGCTTGCCGATGATCTGCTGGGCGGGGTCGAGGGTCGCGACGAAGTAGCTGACCGCGACCGGATCGTCGGCAAAGCCTGGGCCCTTCTCGGCGCGCAAGGCGAAGGCGAGATCGACCTCGACGCCATCGGCCTCGATCCGGCAGTCGCTCTGCAGGTCGGTGATCGCTGCGATGTAGCGCAAGCTGTCGTCCGGACCCTTGAAGCTGACCCGATCGGCCGGCACGGCGATCTGGGCCTGCGGGCAGGTGCTGATGCGAGCGATCGCCGGCGTGATCGGGGTGTCCGAGGAGCCGCTGCAGGCGGCCAGGCCGGCGAGCAGGCCGAGCGGGGCCGCCAGGCGCCACAGATGCGGTCGGATTGGCGTGGTCATGGCCGGTCGTGGCCGCTTTCGACCCGCGGCGTGGCCTGCTCAAGCAGCCCTTCAGCACCCATCAGCTCGCCCCTCCGGCATCGGCGCCCTGCCCGTCCGCAAGGCGGATCGGGTTGATCGAGACCCCCGCCCAACTACACCTAGAGCAGCAGCTTCGGCAAGGGTGATCCGTGCCGAAAGGGCTGTCCAAGCCGCCGACGCGCGGTCTATAGTTTGCCGGCTCATCATGAATCGCCTGGCCCAACGCTCCCCCATCCCGCCCGTCCTGCCCGAACCGCGTCTCGCGGCGCTGGACCTTGGCACCAACAATTGCCGGCTCCTGATCGCCCGGCCGACCGGCGGCGGCTTTGCCGTGCGCGACAGCTTCTCCCGGATCGTGCGCCTGGGCGAGGGCCTGGCCAGCTCGGGCCAGCTGGCCGAGCACGCCATGGCGCGGACCATCGGCGCGCTCAAGATCTGCGCCCGGCTGATGGCCAAGCATCGGGTCAGCCAGGCGCGCTGCGTCACCACCGAGGCCTGCCGGCGCGCGGCCAATGGCGGCGTCTTCATCCGCCGCGCCCATGCCGCTACCGGCATCCGGCTGGAGATCCTGGACCACCAGGAGGAGGCGCGCATCACCCTGCTCGGCTGCGCGCCCCTGATCGAGCCCAGCGCCGACCACGTGCTGATGGTCGACATCGGCGGCGGCAGCACCGAGCTGGTCTGGCTCGACCGGCGGGCCGGCGGCGTGCTGCGCTGCGTCGCCTCGGTGCCGCTCGGCGTCGTGACCCTGACCGAGGCGTTCACCGATCAGCCCGACCGGCCGACCTTCGAGGCCATGATCGACCACGTCGCCGAGGCGTTCCTGGCGATCGAGCGGACCTACGGGATCCGCGCCCAGACCCGCGATCAGCGGGTCCAGCTGCTCGGCACCTCCGGCACGGTGACCACCCTGGCGGCGGTCCTGCTCGAGCTGCCGCGCTACGATCGCAACCGGATCGACGGCCTCGCCATGGCGCCGGCCGAGCTGTCGGCGGTCGCCGACCGGCTGCGCGACCTCGACCATGCCGCCAGGCTCGCCCATCCCTGCATCGGGCCGGGCCGCGCCGATCTGGTGCTGGCCGGCTGCGCGATCCTCGAGGCGATCTTGCGCTGCTGGCCGGTCGCGACCTTGCGGGTCGCCGATCGCGGCCTGCGCGAGGGCCTGCTCCAGGGCCTGATCGGGCGGACCCTGGAGCAGGTCCTGGCCACCCCTGCCCTGCCCGCCTGACCATGCCGATCCGGTCCGCCAGGGTGCGGGTCAAGACCGCCAAGCAGCGCAGCGCCGCCTCCAGCCGCTGGCTCGAGCGGCAGCTCAACGATCCCTACGTGCAGGCGGCCAGGCGGCAGGGCTACCGCTCGCGCGCGGCCTTCAAGCTGGCGGAGATGGATCAGCGCTTCGGCCTGCTCAAGCCCGGCCGCAAGGTGATCGACCTGGGCAGCGCGCCGGGCGGCTGGGTCCAGGTGGCGCTGGCCAAGGGCTGCCGGGTGGTCGGCATCGATCTCCTGGAGATCCCGCCGATCGAGGGGGTGCCGCTCCTGATCGGCGACATCTTCGAGGACGCCGCGGTCGAGCAGCTCCTGGCCGCCCTGCCCGGCCCGGCCGATGTCCTGCTCAGCGACCTCGCGCCTTCGGCCACCGGCCGGCGCATGGTCGACCGGCTGCGGACCGAAGCCTTGGCCGAAGCGGTTCTGGCCCTAGCGCCACGCCTCCTGGTGCCGGGCGGCCATGCCGTGATCAAGCTGCTGCGCGGCATCGAGGCCGGCATGGTCGCCAGCGCCAAGCAGCAGTTCGCGCGCACCAAGCTGATGCGGCCGGAAGCGACCCGGCGCGATTCCAGCGAGATCTATCTGGTGGCGGAGAACTTCCAGCCGAAGGCGCCGGACTGAGCGCCGGGTCTGCCGCTCGGGCGGACGATGGCGGACCGCTGCGGCAGCGCCGCGGCGATCGTGCGGGACAGGGGCAGGTTAAGTCTGGTCAGGCGGCCGAGGCGTGGCGATCCGGCTCGGCGGCGTGGAACGGCCAGGGTGCCACCAGATAGCCGCCGCCGCTGATCGAGGCGACGTCGGACATGGCCGCTTCGGCGAGGTCGTGCAGCATGCCGAAGCGCCGGCCATGCAGCGGATAGAGCGCGATGCCGGCACTGGCGGTCAGGCGGACATCGAGGTGATCCAGGCGGAAGCCGGGCTCGATCAGGGCGGTCAGGCGATCGACCAGGGCATTGACCTCGTCGACCTGATGCAGTCCCTCGACCAGCCAGGTGAAGCCGCGCGGCCGGGTCCGGGCCAGGGTGTCGGTGCTGCGCACCAGCCGACCGAAGCGCTCGGCCGCGGCGCAGATCAGGCGGTCGCCCAGCTGGCTCGCCTGGTCGTCGACCAGCCGGACGACATGGGCGAGATCGAGCGCCACGATGCCGAGCAGGCCGTCCTGGCGCTCGGCGCGCGCCACCGCCCGCTCGAAGCGCTCTTCCAGCAGCTGGCGGTTGGCCAGGCCGGTCAGCTCGTCCTGACGGGCGTAGCGCAGCCGGCGCTGCTCCTGCCGCTTGCGCTCGATCGCGCCGATGATCGCATGGCGCAGCTGGCCCGACTCGAGCCGTTCCTTGGCCAGGCAGTCCTGGGCGCCGGCCGCGATCGCCTCGCGCACCAGTGGCAGGTCGTCGGCATCGACCCCAGAGGCCACCGCGATCAGGGGCAGATCGGGCCGCTGGGCCAACAGCCGCTGCAGGGTAGCGCTGGCGCCGGCGCGGCAAACCGCCAGATCGAGCAGCACCAGATCGCAGCCTGGCTGGGCCAGCGCCGCAAGAGCGTCGCTCAGCCGCCCGACCGCCGCCGCCTCGAAGCCCGGATCGTGAGCCAAAAGGCCTGTCAGCGGCCGGGCGGCGTCGCCCTCGACGACAAGCACCTTGACTGCGCAACTGACCATGATCACAGCTCCCTGGATCGGCGGCCCGTTCGGTCGACGCCTGGACGATGGCCGCCAACCTCACGAGAATGACTGATTTTAGTTAACAAAGTCTTAATAAATCAAACTTGAGGTTGATTCCATCCTTTTGTGTCGAAAAATTGCTGGCCGCGCGCTGAGCCGAAGTCTCGAGCCGCACGGTGTTCCTGCGTAAGCGGTCGGATCGCGGAGGCGAGCCCGCGGGCAGCACTGCTGAGCCGGCCGAAGTCGGAGCGGCTGCGGCAGGTTCGGGCGAGCCATCGGTAGCGGGCGGTGCGGTTCATGGTTCCTTAACCATGCCGTGGGAGGATGGGACCTGGTCCATGCGGCCCTGAGAATCCGTGCGCCGGAGGGGGTAGGTTGGCGGGACGGCTCGCATAGGCGGGTTGAGCGGGCAAAGGCAAGCGTGGATTTGACTTTATGGGTGCGGCTGGTGGGCGCCGCTTGGCTGGGCGGGTGGGCACGTTGAGCGGCTCGGAGGATGGGTGCTTGGTGGGCCAGCGAGGATGCGTGCGGCGGAGAGGCGACATTGGTTGGCCGATTGCCGGGCGGCTTGCTGGTGCGGCGAGCCGAGGTGGCGCGGAGGGGGCCGGGCGCAACCGCGCCATCGCGAGCGGGCGGCGGTTGTGGTGGAGGGTCGGGCTGGGTCAGGGGGATCATGCTGCCGTTGACGCTGGCGTTGGTCGCGGATTGTGGCATCAGGTCGGTGCGACGGCGGTGGTGGCAGCGCTGAACAGCCAGCGGGCGGCTTCGACGCTCCAAAGGGCCACGGTGGCGACCCAGCCGGCCAGGCCGCCGCTGGTGAACAGGGCCACCAGGGCCGCGCAGGCGGCCAGCAGCGTCAGCAGCATGAGGGCAGCACCGGTCCAGGCAAGCCATTGGCTGCCGGCGAGGTACCAGGCGACGTCCTGGAGGATGGGCTTCTGGTCGGCCTCGGTGGCGCCGTCGTAGCCGGCCAGCGCCGCGGCCATGGCGGCGCGCTTCGGGCTGGCCAGGGCCAGCAGGACCAGGGGGCTGGCCAAGAGGATCACGCCGTGCAGCAGGGTCGGGATCAGCGTGCTGACCAGCATCGCGGTGAGCCAGATCCATTGCCCCAGGGAGCTGCGGCGGCCGCGCCGATAAAGGTGGCAAGGTCATAGGCGGGCTGGCCATCCTGCGCTTCGACAAGTTGATTGTAGCCCTCGAAGACGAAGGCCAGGAACCAGCCGAGGGTGAGCAGGAACAGAACCGCCAAGGCGAGATCGATGGCGCTGTGCTAAGCGATGGTCCAGGCGCGCCGGCCGGTGCTGCCCTCATGGCGACTGGCGAGGAAATCACGGCCGGGCCGAGCGCTGACGCACTAGGAGCAGCAGGGCAGTCGTTGGTTGTAGAGGTGACGAGCGAGGAAGCAGGTGAGGAAGTTCAGTGCCTATAGGTCGTGTAG
>CADEGR010000152.1 GCA_902826935.1 uncultured Alphaproteobacteria bacterium
AGCTCATGTTCTCGACGATGCCGAGCACCGGCACGTCGACCTTGCGGAACATGTTGAGCGCCTTGCGGGCGTCCAGGAGCGCTATGTCCTGCGGCGTCGAGACGATCACGGCGCCGGCCAGCGGCACGCGCTGCGCCATGGTCAGCTGGGCGTCGCCGGTGCCGGGCGGCAGGTCGACCACCATGATGTCGAGCTCGCCCCACTCGACGTCGCCCAGCATCTGCTGAATGGCGCTTTGCACCATCGGCCCGCGCCAGATCATGGGCGCGTCCTCCTCGACCAGGAAGCCCATGGACATGACCTTGACGCCATAGTTCTGCATCGGCAGCAGCTTCTTGCCGTCCGGGCTGCTGGGCTTGCCGGCAATGCCGAACATGCGCGGCTGCGAGGGGCCGTAGATGTCGGCATCGAGGACGCCGACCCGCTTGCCCAGCGCCGCCAGGGCGAGCGCCAGATTGGTCGAGGTGGTCGACTTGCCGACCCCGCCCTTGCCCGAGGCGACCGCGATGATCTGGCCGATGCCGGGCAGGGCGACCTTGGCGCTCTGGCCCGCCGGCGCCGGCGGCCGCGGCGCGCCTGGGCCGCCGGACACCTGCGCCACCTGGCGTGGCCCCCCATGGCCCGCCGCGCGCTCGGCGGTCAGCACCGCGGTCACCGAGGTGACCCCGGGCAGCGCCAGCACCGCCTGCTCGCACGCCGTGCGCAACGGCTCCTTGCTGCGGGCCTCGGCCGGATCGACCTCGAGGGCGAAGCCGACATTGCCGTCGCGCACCACCATGCCGGAAACCATGCCCAGCGCGACCACGCTTTGGCCTCGGGCAGGATCCTGGACGGCCGCCAGGGCCGCCATGACCTGGTCCTTCGTGATCTGCGTCATGGTTGAACACTCTGCCTGACTGAACGATATAGACGGAGGCGTGAGGCCGCCGACGGGCGAGGCTCGCCCTGGCAATCCAAGTGCCGCTGATATAATAGACGCCCGCACCTGGGCAAGGTCGTCGGCATGGGCGGCCCGCAGCACGGAAAGGTAAGCGTTCGATGCCGTGGAACAATCAAGGGGGCGGCTGGCAGGGCGGTGGCGGTCAGGGCCCCTGGGGCGGCCGGCCCGGCGGCGGCCAGCAGCCGCCCGACCTGGAAGAGCTGCTGCGGCGCAGCCAGGAGCGGGTCAAGCGGATGTTCCCAGGCGGCGGCCCGGGCTTCACCATGGGGGGCGGCCGCCGGCCGTTCATCATCATTCCGCTGCTGCTGCTGGCGATCTGGGTCGCGAGCGGCTTCTACCGGGTCCAGCCGGCCGAGCAGGGCGTGGTGCTGCGCTTCGGCGAGATGGTCTACACCACCGACCCGGGCTGGCATTGGCATTGGCCGGCACCGATCGAGCAGGCGCTGACGCCGGAGGTCGCATTCGTCGACCGGGTCGAGATCGGCTTTCGCGGCGGCGCTTCGGATCTGCGCCGCAGCGGCAATCAGAGCGTGCCCGACGAGAGCCTGATGCTGACCGGCGACGAGAACATCGTCGACATCAATTTCGCGGTGTTCTGGAAGATCCAGAATGCCGGCGACTTCCTGTTCAAGATCCGTGATCCCGAAGTGACCGTGCGCGCGGTCGCCGAGAGCGTGATGCGCGAGATCGTGGGCAAGACGCCGTTCCTGGACGCCACCACCGAAGGCCGCGGCCAGATCCAGATCGCCGCTAGGAATCAGATCCAGTCGATCCTGGATGCCTATAGCGCCGGCGTCGAGATCACCCAGGTGCAGGTGCAAAAGGTCGACCCGCCCGACGAGGTGATCGACGCGTTCCGCGACGTCCAGCGTGCGCAGGCCGACCGCGAGCGCCTGCAGAACGAGGCCCAGGCCTACGAGAACGACATCCTGCCGCGGGCGCGCGGCGATGCCGAGGTCCTGCTCCAGGAGGCCCAGGCCTACAAGCAGGAGGTCGTCAACAACGCCCAGGGCGATGCCCAGCGCTTCATCTCGGTCTACGACTCCTATGCCAAGGCGCCCGACGTGACCAAGCAGCGCCTGTACATCGAGACGATCGCTGAGGTCCTGCGCGGCATGAACAAGGTCGTGATCGACAGTTCGACCGAGGGCGGCCAAGGCGTGGTGCCCTATCTGCCGCTGCCGGAGCTGCAACGGCGTGCGGGCGCCTCCAGCAAGCCCATCGTCGAGGGAAGCCCCCAATGAACCGCAATCTTCTGATCGGCCTGGGCGTGGTCGCAGGCGTGGCGCTGCTGCTGGCGCTGAGCTCGGTCTTCACGGTCCACCAGACCAGCCAGGCGCTGGTCGTCCAGCTGGGCGAGATCCGGCGGGTGATCAAGGAGCCGGGCCTGCATTTCAAGCTGCCGCTGATCCAAAGCGCGGTCTACCTCGAGAACCGGGTGCTCGATTTCGACGCGCCGTCGGAAGAGATCATCCTGGGCGATCAGAAGCGGCTGGTGGTCGACTCGTTCGCCCGCTACCGGATCGTCGATCCGCAGCGCTTCTACATCGCGGTCAGGACCGAGACGGAGTGGCAGGGCCGGATCAACAGCTATCTCGATTCCTCGCTGCGCGAGGTGCTGGCGGAGGTGCCGCTGTTCACGGTGCTCTCGGCCGACCGGGCGACGCTGATGAACGAGATCCGCGACAAGGTCAACGAGGAGGCCAAGGGCTTCGGCGTGGAGATCCTGGACGTCCGGATCAAGCGGGCGGATCTGCCGGCCGAAAACAGCCAGGCGATCTATCGGCGGATGCAGACCGAGCGCGAGCGCGAGGCCAAGGAGCTGCGGGCGCAGGGCTACGAGCTCGGCCAGCGGATCCGCTCGCGCGCCGATCGCGAGCGGCGCGTGATCCTGGCCGAGGCCCGGCGCGAGGCGCAGATCGCCCGCGGCGAGGGCGACGGCCAGGCGGTCTCAATCTCCGCCGACGCCTTCGGCCGGGACGTCGATTTCTTCACCTTCTACCGTTCGATGCAGGCCTACCGGGACGCCCTGGTCGACGACAACACCAGCTTCGTGCTGTCGCCGGATAGCGAGTTCTTCAGGTTCTTCAACAGCCACGTGCCGACCGCGAGGGAGCCCCAGGCGGCCGAGGCGGACGGGCCCAGCGCCCGCTCGCAGCAGCGCCAGCAGGCGGGCCAGACGCCCGAGCTGCCGCTGCGTCCGGCACCGGGCGGCAGCGGACCGAACACCGCCCTGGATACGCCGCCGGCCGGCGCTTCGCAGGTCGAGTAGGGCCAGCGGCCAGGCCCCGGCGGCGCTGCCGCAGCCGGGGCCTGGCGGCAGACCGCGCTCAGCAATGTCGGATCTGGCAACGGGCCTGGCCCTGGTCTTGGTGATCGAGGGTCTGCTCTGGGCAGGCTTGCCTGGCATGATGCGGCGCGCGGCGGCGGCCGCGCTCGATCTGCCGAACCGGCCCTTGCGCGTGGGCGGCCTGCTTGCCGCCTGCATTGGCGTGTTCCTGATTTGGTTGATGCGTGGCTAGGCGGCGCTCGCGCTCAAGTCGGGCTGCCAGGGCCGGCATTTGGCGGATCCGCCATTGACTTCCAGTCGTTGAATGACAAGATCGCCGAAGCTTAGGGAGTCGCTTCGAGCGGGCCAAGCAATCAACACGAAACTTGCGATAGAACTCGCGGAGAAGCGTGGATGACCCTCATGGCAGCGGTGGCGACGGTTTGGCTACGGGCGCGACCGGCGGCGAGGCGCGGCAGCCGGCTGCTGAGCGCCCTGACGGTCGGCGTCGCGATCCTGGTAGCGGCCCAGGCCATGGCAGCGCCGCCGCCCATCTCGTTCGCCGACATCGTGCAGCGGGTCGGGCCGGCGGTGGTCAACATCTCGACCAGCAAAGAGATCACCCGCAGCGAGGCCGCACCCGAGCTGCCGTTCCCACAGCCGCCGCCCGGCTCGCCGTTCGAGGATTTCTTCAAGGAGTTCTTCGATCGCAATCGGCCGCCCGAGCAGGCGCCACGCCGGGCCAACTCGCTCGGCTCCGGCTTCGTGGTCGATCCGTCCGGCCTGGTCGTGACCAACAATCACGTGATCGCCGAGGCTGACGAGATCCAGGTGGTGTTCGGCGACGACCATAGCTACGAGGCCGAGCTGGTCGGGCGCGATTCCAAGACCGATCTGGCGCTCCTGCGGATCAAGAATCCGGATCGCAAGTTTGCAGCCGTCGAGTTCGCCGACAGCGACCAGGTGCGGGTCGGCGACTGGATGATCGCGATCGGCAATCCGTTCGGGCTTGGCAGCACCGTGACCGCCGGCATCGTCTCGGCCCGTTCGCGCGACATCAAGGCCGGTCCCTATGACGACTTCCTGCAGGTCGACGCCCCGATCAACCGCGGCAATTCCGGCGGCCCAAGCTTCAATCTCGACGGCAAGGTCATCGGCATCAACACCGCGATCTTCTCGCCGACCGGCGTCAATGTCGGCATCGGTTTCGCGATTCCGTCGAACCTCGCCTTGCCGGTGATCGAATCCCTGAAGGCCGACGGCAAGGTCAAGCGCGGCTGGCTCGGCGTGCGCATCCAGAGCGTCACGCCCGAGATCGCCGACACCCTCGGCCTTGACGATACCCACGGCGCCCTGATCGCCAGCGTCACGCCGGACGGCCCGGCGCAGAAGGCCAAGATCGAGGCGGGCGATGTGATCCTGGAATTCGACGGCAAGCGGATCGACCGCATGCGCGGCCTGCCCCGGATCGTCGCCGAGACGCCGATCGGCAAGGAGGTCGATGTCCTGGTCTGGCGGCGCGGCGATCAGCGCACGGTCAAGGCGACTTTGGGCGAGCTGCCCGAGGATGATGAGCTGGCGGCGCTGACCGAGGAAGGCTCCGAGCCCGAGACCACGCCCGGCACCGCCGAGGCGCAGATCGCCGAGCTGGGCGTGAAGGTCGCGACCTTGTCGGACGAGGTCAGGCAGCGCTTCGAGCTCGCGCAGGAAACCAACGGCGTGGTGATTACCGAGGTCGCCGAGGGCAGCCCGGCCGGCGAGGAGAGCCTGCGGCCAGGCGACGTCATCGTCGAGGTCGGCCAGGAGCAGGTGAGCTCGGCGCCGGAAGTGGCGGCGAAGGTCAATCAGGCGCGCACGGAGGACAAGAAGTCGGTCCTGTTGCTGATCGACCGGCAGGGTGACTTGCGCTTCGTGGCGCTCCGTCTCGCCCGCAGCTGAATGGCGACCGCGCGAAGCCTTGACGGGGGGCGAGGCTACGGCCCGTAGCACCGTGCGTTAGGGGTGTTGTCGAGTCTTAGCTAATCGACCAAAAATGCCTGTTTAGGGATACCCTGCAGGTAAAGAAGTGCGCTAAGGTCGCCGACGTTGATGGCGACCTTGGTGGCCGCCGCAACCGCCGGATGGGCGCGGAATGCGACCCCCAGGCCGGCATTCTCCAACATTGGCAGATCATTGGCGCCGTCGCCCACCGCCATCGTCTGCTCTCTGGTCAGGCCATGCTCAGCTTGCAGGCGTTGCAGGACCGACAGCTTGAGCCCGGCGCCGGCGATCGGCGGCAGGACGCGCCCGGTCAGGCGGTCGCCTTGCACCTCGAGCTGATTGGCCGCGACCAGATCGAAGCCCAGCGCCTGCTGCACCCGCAGGGCAAACGGCATGAAGCCGCCGGACACCAGCGCCGTGAACGCTCCGCCGGCGCGCATGGTGCGCAGCAGCGTGCGGGCGCCTGGCATCAGCCGCACCCGCGCCTCGTAGACCTCCGCCAGGCGCGCCACCGGCAGGCCCTCGAGCAGCGCCACCCGGGCGGTCAGCGCCGCCTCGAAATCCAGCTCGCCATTCATCGCGCGGCGGGTGATCGCCGCCACTTCCGTCTTCACCCCCACCAGATCGGCCAGCTCATCGATGCATTCGACCGTGATCATGGTTGAGTCCATGTCGCTGACCAGCAGCCGCTTGCGCCGCTCGCCGGCCGGCAGGATCGCCCAATCCACGGCCATGCCCGCCAGCAGCGGCGCAGCACTGGCGCTCAGGCGCGCAGGCTCGATGCCGGTCAGCGGCAGCTCGCAGGCCTCCGCCTCGGCGAGCCAGCGCGGGCTGTCATGGCACAGGCGGGCCAGCTCGGTGACCAGCTGTGGCGCGAGTGGCGCCCGGTTCGGATCCGCGATCAGGCAAAGGACGTGGCTCATGGCAGGACTTGTACAGGCCGGGGCGGCCACGGCAAGGGCCGCGGCCGGGCCGGCCGGCCATGGGAACCCCGTGTCTTGATCGGCACCTTGCTGATCGGCGGTCCGACCGGCAGCGGCAAGTCGGCGCTGGCGTTGTTGTTGGCCGAGTGGCTGAACGGCGCCATCATCAACGCCGACAGCATGCAGCTCTACCGCGATCTGCGGATCGTGACGGCGCGGCCGGAGCCGGCCGACCAGGCGCGCGTCCCGCACCAGCTCTATGGCATGCTCGACGCCGCAACGCCCTGCTCGGCGGGCCGCTGGCTGGATCTGGCGGCAGCCGCGATCAACGAGGTTGCCGCGGCCGGCCAGGTGCCGATCGTGGTCGGCGGCACCGGCCTGTACCTGCACGCGCTGCTGCGCGGCATCGCGCCGGTGCCGGAAGTGCCGGCGGCGGTGCGTGGCGCCGCCAGCCGCGACTTCGAGCGGCTGGGCGTGCCGGGCTTCCATGCCGCCTTCGCGGAGCGCGATCCGGCGGCGGCGGCCAAGCTGCATCCGAGCGACCGGCAGCGGCTGATCCGGGCGGCCGAGGTGCTCGAAGCGACCGGCCAGTCGATCATCCGCTGGCAGGCCGAGCCGCCCAAGCGGATCCAGCTGCCGGAGCCGGTGGTGGGTGTGGCCCTCACGCCGCCGCGAGCCGCGCTGCATGAGCGGATCGAGCGGCGGCTGATCGGCATGCTGGAGGCCGGCGCTCTGGACGAGATCGACCGCTTGCGCCAGCGCGCGCTCGATCCCGAGCTGCCCTTGATGAAGGCGGTCACCGTGCCGGAATTCATGGCCCA
This sequence comes from uncultured Alphaproteobacteria bacterium, assembly GCA_902826935.1. GTDB lineage: Bacteria > Pseudomonadota > Alphaproteobacteria > Geminicoccales > Geminicoccaceae > CADEGR01. Next base: position 6,934 of record CADEGR010000152.1, read on the forward strand.
TCTTGCGGGCGAGATCGATCTGGCGACGGCCACCGGCCGGGCGGTCGCGCGCAGCCGGCAATTCGCCAAGCGCCAGCTCACCTGGCTGCGCCACCAGCTGCCCGAGCTGACGCCGCTCGAGGGCTTCGGCGACGATCCGGAGCTGCCCAGCCACCTGGTCCTGCCGAACCTCGGCGTGTTGACCAGCCGCGGTTTCGCGCATACTGTCCGTTCGGCTCAGTAATCTGGGTGAATGCGGCCAAAAATCGCGACCTTTGGCCCCCAAACAACAGCAAGCCCGAGAACTCAAGGACTCCGACCATGTCGGCTACCAGCGCCATGCCCCGCACTGAGGTCCAAACTCAGCCGCTGACTGGCTCCGAGGTAGTCTTGAAGGCGCTGGTCGAGCAGGGCGTCGACGTCGTATTCGGCTATCCCGGCGGCGCCGTGCTGCCGCTTTACGACGCGATCTTCAAGCAAAATTCGATCCGGCACATTCTGGTGCGCCATGAGCAGGGGGCGGTCCATGCCGCCGAGGGCTATGCGCGCAGCACCGGCAAGGTCGGCGTGGTCCTGGTGACGTCCGGCCCGGGCGCCACCAACACCGTGACCGGCCTGACCGACGCCCTGATGGACAGCGTGCCGGTGGTCTGCCTGACCGGCCAGGTGCCGACCCACATGATCGGCAACGACGCCTTCCAGGAGGCCGACACGGTCGGCATCACCCGGCCCTGCACCAAGCACAATTATCTGGTGAAGGAGCCCGCCCGGCTCGCCCAGGTGATCCACGAGGCGTTCCACGTGGCGCGCAGCGGCCGGCCGGGCCCGGTCGTGGTCGACCTGCCCAAGGACGTCTTGATGGGCCCGGCACCCTATACCCCCAAGGAGACGGTCCGGCACAAGACCTACAATCCCCGGGTCGAGCCGCAGGCGGATGCGATCGAGCGCGCGCTCGACCTGATGGCGGAGGCGCGCCGGCCGATCTTCTATGTCGGCGGTGGCGTGATCAATGCCGGGCCCGAGGCCTGCGCCGCGGTCACCGACCTGATCCGGCGGACCGGTTTTCCGGTGACCCTGACCCTGATGGGCCTGGGCGCGTTTCCGGCCTCGGATCCGCAGTTCGTCGGCATGCTCGGCATGCATGGCACCTACGAGGCCAACCTCGCCATGCATGGCTGCGACGTCATGGTCGCGATCGGCTCGCGCTTCGACGACCGCGTGACCGGCCGGCTGGACAGCTTCTCGCCCGGCTCGCGCAAGATCCACATCGACATCGATCCATCCTCGATCAACAAGAACGTGCCGGTCGAGCTCGGGATCGTGGCCGATGCCGGCCGGGCGGTGGCGGCGCTGCTGGAGGGCTGGCGCGCGCGCGGCCTGCAGCCCGATGGCGCCAAGCTCGGACCTTGGTGGGATCAGATCAAGGCATGGCAATCGCGCGACAGCCTGCGCTTTCGCCAGTCCGGTGACGTGATCAAGCCGCAGCACGCGATCCGCCGGCTGTACGAGCTGACCCAGGGGCGCGAGACCTATATCACCACCGAGGTCGGCCAGCACCAGATGTGGGCGGCCCAGCATTTCAAGTTCGAGCAGCCGCGCCACTGGATGACCTCGGGCGGCCTCGGCACCATGGGCTATGGCCTGCCGGCCGCGATGGGCGTCCAGGTCGCCCACCCGGACGCGCTCGTGATCGACATCGCGGGCGAGGCTTCCTGGGTCATGAACATGCAGGAGATGTCGACCATCCTGCAGTACCGCCTGCCGGTGAAGTCGTTCATCCTCAACAACAGCTACATGGGCATGGTCCGGCAGTGGCAGGAGTTCTTCCACGGCAATCGCTACAGCGAGAGCTACATGGACAGCCTGCCGGACTTCGTGAAGCTGGCCGAGGCCTTCGGCGCGGTCGGACTGCGGGCGACCAAGGCCGATGAGCTGGACGATGTGATCAAGGAGATGATCGCGGTCGACCGGCCGGTGATCTGCGATGTGGTGGTCGACCGGGCGGAGAACGTCTATCCGATGATCCCGGGCGGGGCGGCCCATAACGAGATCAAGCTCAGCCCCGAGGACGACGCGCCGGTACGTGGCTCGGAACACGGCATGGTCCTGGTCTGACCGGGACCGAACGCCGTCAAGCAGCCGTCCCCGCTCGCAAGCGCTTGGCATGAGCGCGCCTGCCGGCGGGTCCTACCGTTCCGAGCCCACTGGAAGCCACGAGATGACGCAAGTCGAGGAGCGCCACACGATCGCCGTTCTGGTCGACAACGAGCCAGGTGTCCTGGCCCGGGTGATCGGCCTGTTTTCCGGGCGCGGCTACAACATCGATAGCCTGACGGTTGCCGAAGTCGACGCTGAGCGCAGCCGCTCGCGCATCAACATCGTGACCCACGGCACGGCGCAGGTGATCGAGCAGATCAAGGCGTTGCTCGACAAGCTGGTGCCGGTGCACCGGGTCGCGGATCTGACCATCGACGGGCCTTCGGTCGAGCGCGAGCTGGCCCTGATCAAGGTGGTCGGTGGGCGCGAGCAGCTGGTCCAGGCGCTCCGCCTGGCGGACTTCATGCATGCCCGGCTGGTCGACAGCAGCATCGAGAGCTTCGTGTTCGAGATCACCGGAGCCTCCGACCAGATCGACGCCTTCATCCATCTGATCGAGCCCCTGGGCCTGACCGAGGTCAGCCGGGCGGGCGTCGTTGCCATGGCGCGCGGGCCGGCGAGCCTCGGGCGCGACGATAGCTGATAGCTGAAATGTCGCCGGCCGAGGCCGGGAAGCCGCCCGGACGCTGGGCGAATGAGGGGAGCGAGCATGCGCGTTTACTACGATACCGACGCCGACCTGAACCTGATCAAGAGCAAGCGGGTCGCCGTGATCGGCTATGGCAGCCAGGGCTTCGGCCACTCGAACAACCTGAAGGACACCGGGCTGCGCGACGTGGTGGTCGGGCTGCGCGCCAATTCGGCCTCGGTTGCCAAGGCGGAGAGCGCTGGCTTGCGGGTGATGACCCCGGCCGAGGCGGCGGCTTGGGCGGACGTGGTCATGGTCCTGGTGCCGGACGAGCTGCAGGCCGATCTCTACAAGAACGAGCTCGAGCCGAACATGCAGCAGGGTGCGGCGCTCGCCTTCGCCCATGGCTTCAACATCCATTTCCGCCTGATCGAGCCGCGCCCGGATCTGGACGTGTTCATGATCGCGCCCAAGGGGCCGGGCCATCTGGTGCGCGCCGAGTATGAGCGCGGCGCCGGCGTGCCCTGCCTCCTGGCGATCCATCAGGACGCCTCCGGCGGCGCCCATGATCTCGGCCTGTCCTACGGTGCCGCGATCGGCGGCGGCCGCGGCGGGATCATCGAGACCAGCTTCAAGGAGGAGACCGAGACCGATCTGTTCGGCGAGCAGGTGGTCTTGTGCGGCGGTCTGTGCGCCCTGATCCAGGCTGGATTCGACACGCTGGTCGATGCCGGCTACGCGCCCGAGATGGCCTATTTCGAGTGCCTGCACGAGGT
>CADEGR010000153.1 GCA_902826935.1 uncultured Alphaproteobacteria bacterium
CAGGTGCCGCTGGCCGTGGTCCCGGTCATGGCGCCCTGGAACTCCCCCTATCTCACCCCCGTCAACAGCATCGTGCCGGCGCTCCTGGCCGGCAACACCGTGCTCTTGAAGCATTCTGCCCAGACGCCCCTGTGCGCCGAGCGCCTGGCGGCATGCTTTGTCGCCGCCGGCCTGCCCGAGGGCGTGTTCCAGGCGCTGCACCTCGCCCATGCCGACAGTGCCCGGATCATCGGCAGCGGCCGGATCGATTTCGTCAGCTTCACCGGCTCGGTCGAGGGCGGCCATGCGGTCCAAGCGGCGGCCGCCGGCCGCTTCATCGGCAGCGGCCTCGAGCTCGGCGGCAAGGATCCGGCCTATGTCCGCGCCGATGCCGATCTCGATCACGCGATCGAGAACCTGGCCGATGGCGCCTTCTTCAACAGCGGCCAGTCCTGCTGCGGCATCGAGCGGATCTATGTCGCCGCCCCGTTGTTCGACCGCTTCGTCGAGGGCGTGGCGGCGGTCGCCCGGAGCTATCGCCTGGACGACCCCACCCTGCCCGCCACGACCTTGGGCCCGATGGCCAGCGCCGCCGGCGCCGATGCCGTGCGTGCCCAGATCGCGGCCGCCGTGGCCAAGGGTGCCAAGGCGCTGGTCGACCCAGGCGCCTTCGGGCGCGGCGCGCCTGGCAGCCCCTATCTGGCGCCGCAGGTGCTGATCGGGGTCGATCACGGCATGGCGATCATGACCGAGGAGACCTTCGGCCCGGTGGTCGGCATCATGCCGGTCGAGTCCGACGAGGCCGCGATCCGCCTCATGAACGACAGCCGCTACGGCCTGACCGCCGCGATCTGGACCGCGGACGAAGCCGCCGCGATCCGGCTTGGCGACCAGCTCGAGACCGGCACCTGCTTCATGAACCGCTGCGACTACCTCGACCCCGCGCTCGCCTGGGTCGGCGTCAAGGATTCCGGCCGCGGCTGCGCCCTGTCCGCGCTCGGCTACGACCAGCTGACCCGCCCCAAATCCTTCCATCTCCGCACCAGCACCCGCTAGCAATCGCCCGGCTTGGCGCCGGCTCGGCCGCAAGCTTGCCAGTCCCTGCTTGCCAAAATGCAATGCTATAACGTATCGTCCGAGCTGAACGGGCTTTGGAGATGCGCATGTCCTATCCCTCGATCCACCGTCATCTCGATGCCGCAGGCGTCGCGCTTGCCGAGGCGTCCGACGCTGAACTCCAGCGGGCTTTTCTGGCGGCGTTCCAAAGCGATCTGCCGCTCGGCTTCGCCAAGGTCAGGGAGCTGGCGGGCAAGCTTGATGCACAGGGCGAGCGCGCGATGCTAACGCTCGATCCCACCTCCAAGGAGGGTCAGGAATTCAGCCGCCTCCTGGCGCCGGACATCCCTCGGCAGGTGCTGGAGGAGCATTTCGACTGCGCGTTCGGCTTCTACAATTGCTGCAAAGGCGTCGCTGCCAAGGATCGCACCGGGCTGCAGCTCAGCCTGCGCGAGCAGATCGAGGCGCAGGATCCTCGCTTCGTCGATTGCTGAGGCTGCAGGGCGGTCAGCTTGGCGGGCCGGCCTGCTTGATCGGCGGCCGCCCTTGCCAGAGGGCTCAAGCGGCCGCCGATCAAGTTCGGACGATCCTGATGGCTTCCAACCCGACCCATGAGCCGGCACGCATCAAGCTGGCGAGCGGCATGACCAGCGCCGCCGATGCCGAGATCCTGAAGACGATTGCGCTTGCGGGCATCGCCATGGCGGTCTGGCAGCCGGCGCCCAATCCTCGGCAGAGCGCCTGGCTTGAGCGACTTGCCCCCCAGCATCTGCCCAGCCTGCAGACGGTGAGCCCGGCGGATGCGGTCGAGAGCAGGATCTTGGCGGCCTGCGTCGCGGCCGCGCCTCCGGCTGGCGCCGAATGCGCGCTGTTTGCAGCCGACGTCGCCAAGGTGGCACGAATTTTTGCCGAGGTCACGGCGCAGCCGTTCCTGCGACTGAGCCTCGACGGGATGCGGGGCACCGCGCCCCACAAGTTCCATCTTGATCTGGGACGCGCTCGCTTGGTCTGCACCTACCGCGGGCGGGGCATGCAATTCGGTGCCGCCCGGCCGAGCGGTCCGCCCGACCAGATCCATGAGCTGGCGCCTGGCGCCGTGGCCATCTTCCGGGGCCTGTTATGGCCGGCACCAGAGTTCCCTGGCGTGGTGCATCGCGCACCGCCGCTCGCTGACGGCGACGACGCCGGCCTCACCCTCGTCATCGAGCCGCTCGATGCCACTGCCGGCAACTGCTAGTCCAGCGACGACCTAGTGCAGCGCAGTCGTCACGCGTGACCAGCCCCTACAAGAGCGGATGGCGCACGACCTGCCAGCTTGCGACCAGCAATGACATCCCGACGGTGACCAGGATCAGGCCGCCAGCGAGCGCGGCGGCATCGATCAGCCGTCGGTGGTGCCGCTCGCCCAGGTCGAGCATGGCCGCGAAAGCGAGCGCCGCCCGGCGCGCATAGACCGACAGCGCCGCCAGCGCGGACACGGTCAGCGCGGTTCCGGCCGCCATCGCCATGACCGACGCGATGCCGGCGTCGACCCTGCCCATGCCAAGTGCGAGCAGCATGACCAGGACCGCGCCCGTGCAGGGCCGAATGCCGATCGAGAGCACGATCATGGCCAAGTGGGCTGGGGTCGCAGGCGCCGCGAGATCGTTGGCGCTGGGGCCATGCTCGTGGCCGCAGCCGCACGCGGCGCCATGGTGGTGATGGCCGCCGCCTCGGGCCACGAGACGCCGGCCGCTCCGCCAGCAAAGGACCCCGCCGAGCAAGGCGACCAGCCCGTAGCTGCCAGTCTCCAAGGCGAGCGTGGCATGCTCGGCGTCACGCATCGACAGCTGCAGCACCAGGATGATCGCGCCCACCGCGACGATCGCGGTCAGGCCCTGGGCCAAGGACGACAAGACGGTCAGCAGGATGCCACGGCTGAGGCGGCTTTCCTGCGTCGCGAGATAGGTCGCGATCACGACCTTGCCGTGGCCCGGACCGGCGGCGTGGCAGACGCCATAGAGGAAGCTCGCCGACACCATCCACCAAAGCGCGCCGGTCTGGTCATGGCGAACCGCCTGCATCGCCTCCGTCAGCGTGCGGTGCAGCGCGCGCTGCTGCTGCAGGATCCAGACCAGGCTTCGGCGCCAGAGGCCTTCGAGGTCGCCGGCGAGCAAGGCGAGCACCGTGATCGCACCCAGCGCGAGCGCGGCGCCGATCAGCCCGCGGCGAGACAAGGCGAGCCCGTTCACGGGCAGTGAAGCTCGACCGTCTCAGCAAACAGACGCCCGAGATCGTCGCCACCCGACTGGGTCCGATCCAGCGCCGAGGCGAGCGAGACCGCCTCGAAGCTCGGGTTCGGCGCGATCACTCTGGCGCTGCAGGCCTGGGCGCCCTGGCCGCGGAAACGCACGCGGCTCTGGTCGTCCTCGACATAGAGGATCTCGATGTAGTAGCTGGGATCGAACACCTTGATCGCGATCTTGTGCTGCCGCGGATCGGCCGGCTCCTTGAGCGGCACGGTGAAGCGCATCCTCAGCCGCTCGCCCTGCAGATCGGTGGCATCGCCGGTGGCCGCGCCCAGCTCGACCGCCTTGCCGTCGACCGTGACCTCGGTGAAGTAGCGGTAATCCTTGAGGTTCTCGAGATTGCGGCGGCCGAGCGTCTTCAGGAACGCCAGCGAATCCTGATTGGCGCTCTGGAACTCCTCGGCGATCACCGCCGTGTACCACTCATCGAACAGCCAGACGAGATCGAGCGCCTCGACCCGGCCCTGCGGATCCAGCGACACGCTGGTCTGCAAATCGATCCAGGCATGGGGATGGGCCTGCACCGATGGCGCGAGACCCAGGCCACCAAGGCAAAGAAGCGTCAGGTTGCGCAACAGACGGCCGGAATCGATCGTCCAACCTCCGACCAAAAGACCGCGCCAGCGCTGTGACACTGAAACGCGTCACGTGAGGTTCCGGGTTAGCCGGGATTGTACTACAGCATAAAGCAAGAATGGCAGACCTGAACGTCGCGTAGCCATCAGGTTTTTGCCAGGCCTTGGCGATGGCCTGCCAGAGGTCGCCCAAGGTGCCTATGGCGGTCTTGGCGAGGCAGGCTTTGGCCATCTGGATCGGGTTGAAGTCCGGATTCGGCGAGCAGCCGGATCTACCCGGAACAGCGCCGACCGGTCTCGCCCCTCCGAACGCCTGGCATCGGCGCTAGAGGCTCATCCTTCGATAAACCGGCTGATCAGGTCGTTGACCTCCGCGGCCTTCTCCATGTGGACCATGTGGCCGGCACCGCTCAATTTATGCGCGGGCACAGCCGACGGCAGCCCCGCGAGATGGCCGGCCGGCACGATCTGGTCCTCGGCGCCAAAGATCACCTGGACCGGGGCGTCTGCGTCGCCCAGGAGGTCGGTCAGCAGCAGCGCCTGGCGGCCGCCCGGGAAGACCGCGCCGATCACCTTCTGCAAGGCCGCCTCGACGCCGTCGATCCGCTTCATCTTCAAGACGTCCTCGATCATCTCGCGCGAGACCATCTCGGGATCGGCGACCAGAAGCTGCAGGACCGGCTCCAGCTGCTTGCGGCGCTTGGCCGACATGAAGCCTTCGATATAGGCCATGTTGATCTCGGCGCCTAAGCCGGCCGAAGCGATCAACGTGGCCGAGGCGACCCGCTCGCCGCGCTTCAGCGCGAGATAGGCGGCGATGGCGCCGCCCAGGGAGTGGCCGACCAGATGGGCGCGATCGATCGCCTGGGCGTCGAGGAACGCGGTCACCGCATCGGCGAGCGCCGCGACATCGCCGGCGCCGACCTCCTTGGTCGAGCCGCCATGGCCGGGCAGATCCAGGGCATAGGTGGTGCGGCCGGCGGCTAGCGCCTCCTGGTTGAACTGCCAGTTGTTGAGGTCGCCGCCGAAGCCGTGGATGAAGACCACCGGCGGACCGTCCGCCTCGCCGATCTGGAGATAGCGGAAGCGGCGCCCGTCGGCCTCGATCATTTGCGGCTCGGGGGGGCCAACAGCAGCCTCCGCCTGCTGCACGAACGAGGCCTGGAACTCGGTGATGAACGCCTCGATCTCGTCGTCCCCGACATCGCTGTCGGCCACCACGCCCAAGAGTGCGCCGACCGGCACGGTTTCGCCCTCGGCGACCAGGGTCCGGCGCAGCGGGCCGGCGACCGGGCTCTCATAGACATTGGCGATCTTCGAGGTCTCGATGTCGAGGATCTCCTCGCCCGCCTTGATCACGGCGCCCGGCGCCACCAGCCAGCGGGCGACCATGCCCTCCTGCATCGCCAGGCCCCATTTCGGCATGACGATGGTCTTGATGTCCGCAGCCATGCTGCCGCCTCCCTGGCTGGTCGCCTGCCTCAGCTGGCCATGGTCTTGCGGACCGCTGCCTCGATCTTGTCCGGGCTGGGGATGTAGAGGTCCTCCAGGCTCGGCGAGAACGGCACCGGCGCATGGGGTGCGGTGACCATCTGGATCGGCGCCTTGAGCGCCCCGAACACGTGCTGGGCGGCGAGCCCGGCGATGTCGGAAGCCATGCTGCAGCGCGGATGGGCCTCGTCGACCACCACCAGCCGGCCGGTTTCCTCGACGCATTCGAGGATGGTGTCGCTGTCCAGGGGCGAGGTGGTGCGGGGATCGACCACGGTGCAGCTGATCCCGTCCTTGGCCAGCTTGTCGGCGACCTGGTTGGCGAAGCCGACCATGCGGCCGAAGGCGACGATGGTCACGTCATCGCCCTCGCGGGTCAAGTTGGCCTCGCCGAAGGGGATCGCGTAAGGCTCGTCCGGCACCTCCTCTTCCTCGTCGTACATCGCCTTGTGCTCGAAGAAGATTACCGGATCATCGTCGCGGATCGCCTGAATGAGCAGGCCCTTGGCCTCGTAGGGGCTGGACGGCAGCACGACCTTCAGGCCCGGGATATGGGTGAACACCGGATAGAGGCATTGGCTGTGCTGCGAGGCGGCCCGGAAGCCGGCGCCGTACATCGTGCGCACCACCAGGGGCGTCACCGCCTTGCCGCCGAACATGTAGCGGAATTTCGCGGCCTGGTTGAAGATCTGGTCGAAGCACACGCCGAAGAAATCGACGAACATGAGCTCGGCCACTGGCCTGAGGCCGGTCGCGGCGGCGCCGGCGGCGGCCCCGATGAAGGCGCTCTCGGTGATCGGCGTGTCCAGCACCCGATCCCGGCCGAAGATCGGCATCAGCCCTTTGGTGACGCCGAGCGGCCCGCCCCAGGCGTCGTCCTCGCCCGGCGCCCCCATGCCGCCCGCCACGTCCTCGCCCATGACGATGACGCGCGCGTCGCGCTCCATCTCCTGGCGCAGCGCCTCAGCGATCGCTTGCCGATAGGACTTCTTGGCCATGATCCCGGTCCCTCGATCAATAGGCGACGTAGACGTCGGTGAGCAGCTTGGCCTCGCCGGGCGGCGGTGCTGCCTTGGCATCGACCAGGGCGTCCGCCACCTCCCTGGCTGTCTCGTCCTCGATCGCCGCCAGCTGGTCCGGCTCGAGCAGGCCGGCCTCGGTCACCCGCCGCTTGAACAAGGCGATGCAATCCTTCTGGGCCTTGACCGCGTCGATCTCGCCGGGCGCGCGGTAGGTCATCGCGTCGCCCTCGAAATGGCCGTAATAGCGGCTGAGCTTGACATGCAGCACGCTCGGCCCGTCGCCGTTGCGCGCCCGCTCGATCGCCTCGCGCGCGGCGTCCCAGACCTCGAAGAAGTCGAAGCCATCGACCCGCCGGGCCGGCATGCCATAGGCCTTGCCGCGCTCGACCAGGTCGCCCGCCACCGACCAGGAGCTGGCGGTCGATTCGGCGTAGCCATTGTCCTCGAACACGAACACCGCCGGCAGATTCCAGACCTTGGCGAGGTTCAGGCTCTCGGCCGTGGTGCCCTGGTTCGAGCCGCCATCGCCGACGAAGGCGATCGCGACCCCGCCGGTCTTGAGCGTCTTGGCGGTCAAGGCGGCGCCGCAGATCAAGGGCGGCCCGCCGCCCACGATGCCGTTCGCGCCCATCATGCCCTTGGACAGGTCGGCGATGTGCATCGAGCCGCCCTTGCCGCCGCACAGACCATCGGCGCGCCCGAAGATCTCCTTCATCATGCCGCCGACATCGCAGCCCTTGGCGATGCAATGGCCATGGCCGCGATGGGTCGAGGCGATGCAGTCCTTGTCCGTCAAATGCAGGCAGACGCCCACGCCCGAGGCTTCCTCGCCGGCATAGAGATGGACGAAGCCCGGGATATTGCCGGCCGAGAACTCCTCATGGACGGTGTCCTCGAACGCCCGGATCAGGCACATCTGCCGATAGGCCTTGAGCAACTCCTCGCGACTTAGCTGCACGACCGTCTCCCCGATTGACCGGCCCCGCTGGCGCCGCGCGCTCGGGCGCCGGCGGGCCTTGGACCCTTACCCCGCTGGCACGCCGCGCGCGCACGGCACCGCCCAGGCTGCCCCGCACCCCGCCGCCGCCACGCTCGCCATGGTGATCTGCTGCTCGGAATGGTGGAGGGCTCGGCCAGCTGCCATCGACGGGATTCCGAGCGTCTCCACCATTCAGCAAGCCCCCCTGCGCCGTCCAGCCTGCATGCTTTGTGATCTTGTCTAGGCAGCGAACAAACGCACGTGAAGGGTAGTGAGCGCGCGGCCTTCCTGTCAAGCCGATCGGGCTGGCCAGGCGGGCCGCGGCCCGCTAGCCTCGCGCCGGGCGAACGGGCGCTGGAGGGCAGCGATGGGGCAGGTGATCGCCGCGGCAGCCTATGCCGGCGGCCATAAGGTTTGCGACATTCCGATCGAGGCGAGCGGCGCCTGGGCCGCCAAGCCGGACCATTTCGTCTGGATCGGCATCCACGCGCCGAACGAGGCCGAGCTGCGCGCGCTCCAGGGCCAGTTCCACCTCCACGATCTCGCCATCGAGGACGCCCTGCACGCCCATCAGCGGCCCAAGCTCGAGCAGTATGGCGACACCACCTTCCTGGTCCTGCGCACCGCGTTCCTGGAAAACGGCCACAGCCAGCTCGGCGAGACCGAGATCTTCGTCGGCCGCGGCTACATCATCTCGGTCCGCCACGGCGCGTCCGCCTCCTACGCCCGCGTCCGGCAATGCGCCGAGGCCGCCCCGCAGCGCCTGGCCCATGGCGAGGATTACGCGCTCTACGCGATCATCGACTTCATCGTCGACAACTACCTGGAGGTGGTCGGCCACCTGGCCCTCCAGGTCGAGGCGCTGGAGAAGGACCTGCTCGCCGACGATGCCGACATCAGCCGGATTAGCCAGATCTACGAGCTGCGCCGCGAGCTGCAGAAGCTGCGCCTGGTGGTGGCCCCCGCGGTCGAGGTGTTCCGCCGCCTCGAGGCGGTCGAGCTGCCCGGCATCGACCGCGCTTTCAGGCCTTACTACCGGGACGTGGTCGACCACGTGAACCGCGTCCTCGAGCAGATCGACACCCTGCGCGAGATGCTGAGCTTCGCCTTCGAGGCGACCCTCCTCCTCGAATCCGCCCGCCAGGGCCAGACCAGCCGCCGCCTGGCCGGCTGGGCCGCGATCCTGGCCGTGCCGACCGCGATCGCCGGCATCTATGGCATGAACTTCGAGCACATGCCCGAGCTCACCTGGCGCTACGGCTACTTCGCCGTCCTCGCCGCCATCGGCAGCACCTGCGCCTACCTCTACTACCGCTTCCGCCGCGCCGGGTGGTTGTAGGCGGCAGGCCGGCCCTCCGACGGGCGTTGGATCGGGTTGACGCCGGGCGGTCGACTCCCATCTCCAGCCTGGAGATCCGGCTGGAGGCCGGCATGCGGCTGGCCAGGCTGATCGCGCTCGGAGCGCCTCAAGAACCAGTCATTGATAGTTAAATCGAGCGAGCGATCATTTCGATCGACTGCCGAGCAGTTCGGTTTGACTGACAGCTCGGATTTGCCCAAGTCGCTTCGGGGATCTGCGCGGCCGCCGGTACTTCCTGATGCGCCGCTGTATGCTGGAGCGTCGCATCCCATGCGCCGCATGCGTCGGCAAAGATCTTCAAGCGTTAAATAAAAGGCGAGCCTCCAGCGCATCCAGCCTCGCGTCAGGCGAGAGGATGACGATCTAACTTACTATAAAACAAAGGCTCTTAGCGTGACGATCGGCATCGTCAGCAAGCTCCCTCGTGGCCAAGCCGTGGCGCAGATTTTGCACCAGCGTCGCATCCGATGCGACACTGTGCAAAAAGGCTAATGACTGGCGCCCATCAATCTACTAAGAAGCGATGAATTTTCACTAAAGGTCTTTGGATAGTGCCGGCATGGGCCAGGAACTCACCGTAGCAGGCAGCGGCCATATCGTGGTCCAGATCGAGGGCGACGATAACCAGGTCAACCTCAAGGGCCTGGCGCATCTGACCCTGACCCGCTACCTGAACCGGCGCCAGGTTGAGAGCGACGCCGACATCCTGAGCCCTTACAGCCTGTCGATCGAGCTGGTCGGGCGACAGACGGAGCTGGCATCGCTGCGCGCCTGGCTCGCGAGCCCCAAGCCGATCGCGGTGCGGGTGCTGACCGGCCGCGCCGGCGCCGGCAAGACACGGCTGGCCTTGGAGCTGTGCGAGACGCTGACGGCCGAAGGCTGGCAGGCCGGCTTCGTCACCGAGCGCGAGCTGCAGCGCTTCCTAGCGGCGCAGAACCTCTCGAGCTGGGGCTGGCAGCGGCCCTGCCTGGTCGTGGTTGACTATGCCGCCGCCCATGCCCTGACGCTGCATGACTGGCTGGCCGAGCTGTCGGACCATCCAGGCTTTACTGACCGACCGCTCCGCCTTCTGCTCCTGGAGCGCGCCGCCGAACCCGGTAGCGGCTGGTGGCAGACCGCCTTCGGGCGTGGCAATTCGACGGATCGGGCAATCCGCCGCCTGCTCGACCCGCCGGAACCGGTGGCGCTGGCGGGCCTGGTGGCGCGCGAAGAGCGCCGCGCCGTGTTCGCCCAGGCGCTGGCCAGGGCCCAGGACGGGCTGGCAGCACCGGTGCAGGGCGACGACCCCCATTTTGACGACCAGCTGGCCACGCTAACCTGGGGCGGCGAGCCCTTGTTCCTGATGATGGCCGGCCTGCTCGCCGCCTGGCACGGCGTCCGGCAGGTGCTGGCGCTGTCGCGGATCGACCTCGCCTTCGATCTGGCCGGGCGCGAGCTGGCGCGGATCGCGCGGTTCGCCGGCACCAACCAGGCCCAGGCCACGCTGCTCACCCATCTGGCCGGCTATGTCACGCTGGTGCGCGGCCTGGCTGCCTACGCCCTTCGCCAGGCGAGCCCGCGGGAG
>CADEGR010000154.1:0-994 GCA_902826935.1 uncultured Alphaproteobacteria bacterium
GGGCAGCCTGGCAGATAAGCGCTCAGCAACTGGCGATTGTTGCGGATGCGCCCGCCGATCCCGCCGATCGGCCGGCCTGGCATGGGGAACCCTGATGGTGGTGCGCTATGCGCTCGGCGATGCCGACGACCGGCCCTGGGGCCGCTGGGAGGTGATCGCCACGGGCGACGCCTACTGCAGCAAGCGGATCACGGTGGCGCCGGGCGGCAAGCTGTCGCTCCAGCTGCATCACCACCGCGCCGAGCACTGGATCATCGTCGCAGGCCGGCCGCGGGTCACGCTGGGCGATGCCAGGCAGGACATGCGCCCGGGCGACCACGTCCACATCGCGCTGGGCCAAGCCCATCGGATCGAGAACCCCGGCAGCGAGCCGGTGGTCTTCATCGAGGTCCAGTATGGCGAGACGCTGGACGAGGCGGACATCGTCCGGCTCGACGACGTCTATGGCAGGGCACCTGACAAGCCCGCCTAGGCGCAAAACCCAACGAGAGCATGGTCCCCCTGTCAGGGACGCTCACCCGACCGATCAGAACCTGCTCCAGCTCTTGCAGCCTAGAGCATTCTACTGCCACTCGGGTGCGTCCACCTGAGTTGCAAATGCTCGAGCCGGCTTGCCGTGGCTGGCGTGATCAAGCTCCATCCGCCCGACCGACGCCCGCCACGATCCGGCGAACGCTGCCTTGACCGGTCTGGCCGAGGCTGATCGGCTGCAGGGTCCATGCGATCCCGGGAGCCCGGCCCATGCAGAGTTCACTGCGCCCGCGCGGATTCCCAGGGTCGCATGGACCAGCGCCAGACTGATCCCAAAACCTTGCGAATCCGTTAGGCGCCTACCTGTCTCGGTCGAATGATCGCGCCGTGCGCCCTGGCCGACCGCTACAGGCTCCAGTAGCGCAAGGCCGCCGGCCAGTCGCGGGTATCCAGCATCGACTTGACGTCGAGCACCACGCCGCCCGGCCGGACCATCGCCGCCAGCGCCGCCGTGCCGAGGTCG
>CADEGR010000154.1:1005-8090 GCA_902826935.1 uncultured Alphaproteobacteria bacterium
CAGCGCCACGCCGAACTCATGCTGCGCCTCAACCGGATCGGCCATCGGGTCGTGGATCACGGGCTGCAGGCCGAACTGGCCAAGCTCGGCTGCGATGTCCGGGACCCGGCTGTTGCGCAGGTCCGGCACGTTCTCCTTGAAGGTCAGGCCGAGGATCCCGATCTTGGCCTGCTTGACGGGCAGGTCCCGCTCGATCAGGAGCTTGACCAGGCGCTGCGCGATAAAGCTGCCCATGGCGTCGTTGATCCGCCGGCCGGCCAGGATGACCTGCGGGTGGTAGCCGACCGATTCGGCCTTGGCGGTTAGATAATAGGGGTCGACGCCGATGCAATGGCCGCCGACCAGGCCGGGCGCGAACGGCAGGAAGTTCCACTTGCTCCGGGCGGCGCTCAGCACGTCATGGGTGCGGATGCCGAGCCGGTCGCAGATCAGCGCCAGCTCGTTCATCAGCGCGATGTTGAGGTCGCGCTGGGTGTTCTCGATCACCTTGGCGGCCTCGGCCACCTTGATCGAGGGCGCCCGGTGCAGCCCCGCCGGGATGATCGCGCCATAGACCGCCTCGAGCCGGGCGAGCGCCGCCGGATCGGAGGCGCTCACCACCTTCACGATATGCTCGAGCCGGTGCTCGCGGTCGCCCGGGTTGATCCGCTCGGGCGAGTAGCCGAGCGCGAAGTCGACGCCCAGCCGCAGGCCCGAGAGCTCGGCCAAAAGCGGGCCGCAGACCTCCTCGGTGACGCCCGGATAGACCGTCGATTCGAACACCACCACGCCGCCCGGCTTGAGCGCCCCCGCGACGGTCCGGCAGGCGGCGCGCAAGGGGCCCAGATCGGGCTGGCGGTTGCCGTCGATCGGGGTCGGCACGGTCACGATGAACAAGGTGCAGCCCGCCAGATCGGCCGGCTCGTCGGAGACCCGCAGGCTGCCGCCCTGGAGATCGGCTTGCGCGACCTCGCCGGTCCGGTCATGGCCGCGGCGCAGCTCCTGGACCCGCTGGCGGGCGATGTCGAAGCCCAGCACCTCGGGGAACGCCGCCGCCAGGGCGACCGCCACCGGCAGGCCGACATAGCCCAGCCCGATCACCGCAATTCGTTCCTGCATCGGCGGCTACCAATCGTTGCTAATCGCAGAGCGCGCTCGGGGCGGGCCTGGTGCTTGGTCTTGGCGTCCCCAACGGGGATCGAACCCGTGTCTTCACCTTGAAAGGGTGATGTCCTGACCGCTAGACGATGGGGACCCGCCCCAGCCTTTAGCGACGTGGCGGCCGAAAATCAACCTCGCTGCCGGGCTCAGACCCGGGCCGCATCCTCGATGTGGAAGCAGACCCGCGCCTGGTCCTGCCAGCTGTCGAGCTTGGCGCGGCCGGCGACGTGCCAGAGGCCGCTGTCCGGGGCCAGCAGCGCCTGGCCGAGCGGCCGATCCGCGATCCGGAAGGCGACCGCGCGCAGGCGGCCGCCGGCCCGATCGGCGAGGAAGCACTCGAAATGGTCCGTGCCCATCCGGCGCGGCCGCTGCAGGCGGACCTCGGGCAGCCACAAGCGCGGCTCGGCATTGCCGCGGCCGAAGGGGGCCAGGCGCTGCAGGGCGGCGATCATCGGCGGCGCCACGCCGCTCGCCTCCAGCATGCCGTCCAGGCGCAGCTCGGCCGGCGGCGGCACGCCCGGGCCTAGCTCCTCGGCGAGCCGCGCCTTGAGGAACGCTCCCAGCGCCGGCAGCTGCTCGGCCGCCACGGTCAGCCCAGCCGCCATCGGATGGCCGCCGCCATGCAGCAGCAAGCCCGCCTGGCGGGCTGCGATCACCGCCCGGCCGAGATCGAAGCCGGCGATCGAGCGGCCCGAGCCCTTGCCGATGCCGTCGGCGAGACCGACCACGATGGTCGGCCGGTGATGGCGCTCCAGCAGGCGCGCCGCCACGATGCCGACCACGCCCGGCGACCAGCCTTCGCCCGCCACCAGCAGCAGCGGCTCGGCCGCCGCCAGCGCCGGCGCCGCGGCCGCCTCGGCCGCCTGCAGCACCGCCTGCTCCAGCCGCTGGCGCTCCTGGTTCAGGCCGTCCAGCTCGGCCGCGGTCGCCGCCAGGAACTCCGGCACGTCGCTGCACAGGAGCCTGGCACCCAGATCGGAATGCCCGGTCCGGCCGCCGGCATTGACCCGCGGGCCGATCATGTAGCCCAAATTCTCGGTGGTCCGGCAGGCCTCCAGCCGGGCGGTGCCGGCCAGCGCCGTGATGCCGGGATTGGCGCTCCGGCTGGCCAGGCGCAGGCCTTGCGCCACGAAGGCGCGGTTCAGCCCCGTCAGCGGCACCAGATCGCAGACCGTGCCGAGCGCCACCAGATCCAGCCAGCGGCGCAGATCGGGCTCGGCCCGGCGCTCGAACCAGCCGGCCTGGCGCAGGCTGCGGTTGAGCGCCACCACCACCAGGAAGGTCACGCCGACCGCCGCCAGGTGGCCGACCTCGCTTGCCTGGTCGCAGCGATTGGGATTGACCACCGCCAAGGCGGTCGGCAGCACCGGCTCGGCGGCATGGTGATCGACCACGATCACCTCGAGGCCGAGCCCGGCCGCGGCGGCGAGCGGCTCGAACGCGGTGGTGCCGGCATCGAGGGTCACCACCAGCCGGCAGCCGGCCGCCGCCAACCGGCCGAACGCCTCGGGATTCGGCCCGTACCCCTCGCGCAGCCGGTCCGGGATGTCGATCGCGCTGGCCCCGCCGACCGCGTCCAGATAGCGCACCAGCAGCGCGCAGGAGGTGGCGCCGTCGACATCGTAGTCGGCCAGCACGCCGATCCGCTCGGCGGCCATGACCGCCGCGGTCAGCCGGGCCACGGCCCGGTCCAGATCTACCAGATGGGAGGGCTCGGGCAGGGCGTCCTTCAGCTTGGGCTCGAGGAACACCCCCGCCGTCTCCGGCGTGATGCCGCGCCCGGCCAGCACCCGGCCCACCAGGTCCGGCAGATCGAAGCGCTGGGCCAGCGCCAGCGCGGTTGCCTCGTCATGCTCGCGCAGGCGCCAGCGGCGCCCCGTGACCGACCGCTCGATCGCCTGCGGCAGCGCCATTCTTCGGCTCAGCGATCGAAATGCGGCACGACCTCGGACTTGCGATGCAGGTGGTGCTCGGCCTCGATCAGCCGGACCGTGCCGGTCTTGGCCCGCATCACGATCGAATGGGTGACGATGCCGCCCGGAAAGCGCCGCACGCCGCGCAGCATGGTGCCATCGGTGACCCCGGTCGCGGCGAACATGACATCGCCCTTGGCCAGCTCCTCGACGCTGTAGATCCGGCCCAGATCGGTGATGCCCATGCGCCCGGCGCGGACCTTCTCGTCGTCGTTGCGGAAGGCGAGGCGGCCCTGCATCTGGCCACCGATGCAGCGGAGCGCCGCCGCCGCCAGCACGCCCTCGGGCGCCCCGCCGATGCCCATGTACATGTCGATGCCGCTATCCGGCCGGGCGGTCGCGATCACGCCGGCGACGTCGCCATCGGCGATCAGCCGGATCCGAGCCCCGGCTTCGCGGACCTTGGCGATCATCTCCTGGTGGCGCGGCCGGTCCAGGATCAGGACCACGAGATCGTTGACCTCCACCCCCTTCGCCTTGGCGAGATTGGCGAGGTTGGTCTTCGGCGGGGCAGCGATATCGATCAGTCCAGCGGGCAGGCCGCCGCCGACCGCGAGCTTGTCCATATAGGTGTCGGGCGCGTTCAGGAAGCCGCCCTGGGGCGCCATCGCCAGGCAAGCGATCGCGTTCGGGCCGCCGGTCGCGGTGATCGTGGTGCCTTCCAGGGGATCGAGCGCGATGTCGATCTTGGGCCCGCGGCCGGTGCCGACCCGCTCGCCGATGTAGAGCATGGGCGCCTCGTCGCGCTCGCCCTCGCCGATCACCACCGTGCCGTCGATCTCGAGCACGTTGAGCGCCGCGCGCATCGCATCGACCGCCGCCTGGTCGGCCGCCTTCTCGTCGCCGCGGCCCATCCAGCGGGCGCTGGCGATCGCGGCCACCTCGGTCACCCTCGTGCCTTCGAGGGCGAAATTGCGGTCCTCGCTCTGGTAACTGGCCATGCCATGCTCTCCTTCGATCGCAGCACGGTCGGGGACCGGCGGCAGCTTGCGGGGCAGGCGATCCGACGCGCTAGAGGCTTTCGATCCGGATCATCCGCGGTGGCTCCAGGACGCTCTCGAGCGCGCCGATCTGCGCCAGCGCCTCGGTCATCTCCGCCTCGCTCACCTCATGGGTGGTCAAGACGATCGGCACCGGCTCATGCGGGTTGCGCGCGCGCTGGATCAGGGCCTCGATCGAGACCTCGTGGTCGCGCATGCAGGCGGCGACATCGGCCAGCACGCCCGGCCGGTCGACCACCATCAGGCGGACATAATAAGCACCCCGGTGGCGCAGCATCGGCGCCGCGGGCAAGGCGCGCAAGCGCTTGACCGGCCGGCCGAAGGTCGCCCCGGCCCGGCCGGCCGCCAGATCCGCGAGATCGGCCGCGACCGCCGATGCGGTCGGGCCGGCACCGGCACCGCGCCCGGAAAACAGCATGGTGCCGATCTGATCGCCCTCGGCCACCACCGCGTTGAACACGCCCTCGACCTGGCTGATCGGCGTGCCGATCCGGACCATCGCCGGATGGACCCGCTGCTCCAGGCCGTATTCGGTCAGCCGGGCGACGCCCAGGAGCTTGATCCGGTAGCCCATCTCGCTGGCAAAGGCGATGTCGAGCGCGCTGACATGGCGGATGCCCTCGACCTGAATCGCGGCGCAATCGGGTGGGCAGCCAAAGGCGAGCGCGGCCAGCAAGGCGAGCTTGTGGGCGGTGTCGACGCCGTCGACATCGAAGCTCGGATCGGCCTCGGCGTAGCCCAGCGCCTGGGCCTCGGCCAGGACCGCCGCGAAGCTCCGGCCGCTTTCGCGCATGCTGGAGAGGATGTAGTTGCAGGTGCCGTTCAGGATGCCATAGACCCGGCTGAGCCGATTGCCGGCCAGCCCCTCGCGCAGGCATTGCACGATCGGGATGCCGCCCGCCACGGCCGCCTCGAAGCCGATCGTGACGCCGTGCTGCTCGGCCAGGGCCGCCAGCTCGGCCCCGTGCATCGCGAGCAGCGCCTTGTTGGCGGTGACCACCGGCTTGCCGGCGGCCAGCGCCGCCCGGCACAGCTTGAGCGCCACGCCATCGGCGCCGCCGATCAGCTCGACCACCACATCGACCTCGGGATCGGCCGCCAAGGCGAGCGCATCGTCGTACCAGCGCAAGCCCGCCAGATCGACGCCGCGCGCCCGCCGCCGATCCCGGGCCGAGACCGCGCTCACCACCAGGGGCCGGCCCGCGCGCTCGGCCAGAAGCTCGCCATTGGCGCGCAGCAGGGCAGCGACGCCGGCACCCACCGTGCCAAGCCCCGCCAGCCCCAGCCGCAACGGCTCGGCCATCGCTCAGGCAACCGCCGCGATGCTGGGCGGGGCCGGCGGCGCCTGATCGGCCTTCGCGCGCTCAGGCGCTGGCCGGTGGCGCTGCAGGAAGGCCTTGACGTTGCGCACCGCCTGGCGGATCCGGTGGCGGTTCTCGACCATAGCGAGGCGGACATGGCCATCGCCATATTCGCCAAAGCCGACGCCCGGCGAGACCGCGACATTGGCCTCCTCCATCAGCAGCTTGGCGAAGCCGAGCGAGCCCAGGCTCTGGAACGGCGCCGGGATCGGCGCCCAGGCGAACATGGTGGCGGGTGGCGAAGGCACCGGCCAGCCGGCCGCGTTCAGGCCCTCGATCAGGGCGTCCCGCCGCTCGCGATAGAGCGTGCGCATGTCCTCGACGCAGCTCTGGTCGCCGTTTAAGGCCGCGGTCGCGGCGACCTGGATCGGGGTGAACGCGCCGTAGTCGAGATAGGACTTGATCCGGGCGAGCGCCGCGATCAGCTGGCGGTTGCCGGCGGCGAAGCCCATGCGCCAGCCAGGCATGCTGTAGGTCTTGCTGAGCGAGGTGAACTCGACCGCCACATCCTTCGCGCCGTCGATCTGCAGGATCGAGGGCGGCGGCGCCTCGAAGTAGATCTCGGCATAGGCGATGTCGGACAGGATGAAGATCTCGTGCTTGCGGGCAAAGGCGACCGCCTCGCGATAGAAGTCGAGATCGACCACCTGGGCGGTCGGATTGGACGGGAAGTTCAGGACCAGCGCGGTCGGCGGCGGCACCGAATGCTGGACCGCGTGGGCCAGCTCGGCCAGCAGATCGACGCCCGGCGCCATCGGCACATGGCGGATCGCCGCACCGGCGATGATGAAGCCGTAGGGGTGGATCGGATAGCTCGGATTGGGCACCAGGATGACGTCGCCGGGGGCGGTGATCGCCTGGGCGAGGTTGGCCAGGCCCTCCTTGGAGCCGAGCGTCGCCACGATCTCGGTCTCGGGATCGAGCCGGACCCCGAAGCGGCGCTCGTAGTAGGCCGCCTGGGCGCGGCGCAGGCCGGGAATGCCCTTGGAGGTCGAGTAGCGATGGGTGCGCGGGTTCTGGACCGCCTCGACCAGCTTGTCGACGATCGCCTGCGGGGTCGGCTGGTCCGGATTGCCCATGCCGAGATCGATGATGTCGCGACCGGCTGCCCGGGCCGCGGCCTTCATCGCGTTGACCTCGCCGAACACGTAAGGCGGCAGTCGCCGGATGCGGTGGAATTGCGGCTCGCGCATGCGCCTGCTCCTCGTCGGGCCTGGTCGTTGGTCGCGGAGATGTAGCACAAAACCCGGCGGACTTGGACCGGACCCTTGCTTTAGGGCGTAACGGCCTGCTTGAGCAAGAGATGAGCTTGGTCGGCGACGTGGTCGCGGGCGACCGTGATCTCGATCCGGCCGGCATCGGCGCCGAGCTCGACCAGGGCCAAGGCGACGCTGCGCGCCCGCTCCATGGCGAGGGCCGGCTGCTCGGCATCGCCGATCACCTGGAGCCGCGCCCGGCGCGCTGCGGCGTCATGCAGCAGGCGCTGCAAGGCCGGCTGCAGGCTCGCCGGCAAGGCGCTCGAGCCCACCGGGAAGCCGATCACATTGTGCCGCAGCACTTGGCCGCTGACCTGCCCCAGCATGGTCATCGGCACCGCCTCGCCGGCCGCC
>CADEGR010000154.1:8190-10313 GCA_902826935.1 uncultured Alphaproteobacteria bacterium
GTGGGCCTGGGCGGCGCCGCGCGCTTCGGCGCCGGCTTGACGGGGTTCGGCAGCGGCTCGAAGCGGAAAGTCTGGTGGTTGTGCACGACCACCCGCTCGCCGACATCCGGGCGAAACGCCGGATAGGGCGCCGATGCGACGGCTGGTGCGTCTGATGCGACAGGTGGCGCAGCCGGTGCGACGCTCGGCGCGCGTGGCGGCGCAGGAGATGCGTCGCCTTGCGCCGCTGCCGACGCATAGGGCGGCCGCAGCAGCGGCACCGGCGCACCCGCGACATCGGCCGCCACGAACGGCGCGGTTGGCGCCAGCAGCACGGTTTCCGGCAGCGGCTCGAAGGCATCCGGCCGCCGCTCGTCCTCGGCCGGCGCCCGCTCCGCCGTCTCCGGTGGCGGCGCCTCCTCGGGCTCAGCCGGCGCTGGCGTCGCCGTGGGCGGGCCGCAGTCGATGAACGGGCTGAACACCCAGCCATACCAGCGATCGCACAGGCCGCTTGCCTCGTCGGCCATCGCCGCCGGCAGGATCGGCGGCGCGACCGCACCCAGCACCTGGTTCCGGCCGGCCCCAGGACGACCCTCAGGTGCTGCCGTCGCCTTGCCGTTGCCGGGCGCGGTGTCCCGCTCCAGCTTGCGCATGAAGTCGTTCAGGCCGCCATTGTCGTACTCGTTCGGGTACTGCCCGAACTGATCGGCCTGATCGTCGAGCGGCTGTGGCACGACCGGGGTCGGCGCGGCTGCCGAAGCAGCGCCGGCGGCCGCGGCCGAGCCGGGCGCGGCTTCTGGCCCGGGCGCCTGGCCGCTCAAGCCCGCCTGGTAGCGCAGCTGCTGATCGCTGTAGCGGGCATGCTCGCGATCGGCGATCAGGCCGTCGACCACGGCGCGGCGCTGCTCGATCGGGTAGCTCAAGCTCGGCCGCTCCGGCACGTCCCGCAGATCGGGATAGGCGAGCGTCGGCTCGGCCGCAGCACCCGCCCCGGACGCCACCGCAGCGTTGGCAGTGGCTTGGCCCGATGGTGCCGGCGGCAGCACGCCGTCAAGGAATTGGCAACCATTAAGCGATATGAGGAGCAGGGGCGCCGACAGGGCGACGCCGCGGGCATGCCTTGCCTGCGACCAACGGTAGCGCTGGATTGGCAACGGCCTGCGGGCCTTGTAGGAGAGAGCGGAGGGAGCGCCTGATCGTGCAGTCACCACATTCGGCCCAGGCTCATTGGCTGCGGACGCCTGCAGGAATTCACACCCGCGCAGCCGATCATACGACCTGACGTTGACCAAACCAATGCCGCGAGTCAAAGCTTAAATGCCAGCGCCCAAGACCGCAAAGGAAGTCGCCATGGCGGGTGAGACCCAAACCGGACGCAAGCCGGAGGATTGGCTGCACCTCATGGGCCAGATCGCCGAGCGCAGCCAGCGGTTGATGTGCGCGCGCTCCGGTCTGGGCGAGGCGGATTCCGATCCGCTCAACCTCGGACCTATGATCCTCGAGCTCACGACCCGGATGATGGCCGATCCGACCGCGCTGATGCAGGCGCAGCTATCCTTGTGGCAGGATTATCTCGAGCTGTGGCGCAGCACCGGCCAGCGGCTCCTCGGGCGTACGGTCGATCCGGTCGCGCGGCCGGAGCAGGCCGATCGGCGCTTTCGCGATCCGGCCTGGAACGACGACGCGGTGTTCGATTTCATCAAGCAGTCCTATCTCGTGACCTCGCGCTGGCTGGTCCAGACGGTCAACGAGCTGGACGGCTTCGACGACCGGACCAAGCTCAAGCTTGACTTCTATACCCGCCAGTTCGTGGATGCGATGGCGCCCTCGAACTTCGTCGCGACCAATCCCGAGGTCCTGCGCGCGACCTTGGAGTCGGGTGGCGAGAACCTGCTGCGCGGCCTCAACAACCTCTTGGCCGACCTCGATCGTGGCAGCGGCAAGCTCGCGATCAGGATGACCGATCTGGAGGCCTTCGAGCTCGGCAAGAACGTCGCGGTGACGCCCGGCAAGGTGGTGTTCCAGACCGAGCTCATGCAGCTCCTGCAGTACACGCCCACCACCGAGCAGGTCTACAAGCGGCCCCTCTTGATCGTGCCGCCCTGGATCAACAAGTTCTACATCCTCGATCTGCAGCCCAAGAA
>CADEGR010000155.1:0-5904 GCA_902826935.1 uncultured Alphaproteobacteria bacterium
GAGCTGGGCCGTCGCCAGACCGGTCCGGTAGATCACATCCATCGAGCGGGCGAGCTGACCGATCTCGTCCTGACGCTCGCCGCCGGGCACCTGGATCTGCTCGCCGCCGGCCAGCCGGCTGACCGCTTCCGCCATGGTCGCGATCGGCCGGGCAATACCGCGGGCAACCCAGACGCCGAGGACGCCGATCACCAGGAGGAAGCCCAGCACCACAAGCGTGATCTGCAGCGCGATGCTGGCGACCGGCGCGAAGATCTCCGCCAGCGGGATCTGGGTGACCAAAGCCCAGCGATAGTGACCGAAGGTGACCGGGGCATAGGCCGCTGCGACCGCGACGCCATCGGGGCGGACCGTCTCCTCGAGGCCAATCTCGCCGGCGAGCGCCTTGGCAACGACCGGCGTGTCGACCTTGAGCTTCAGAATCGCCTCCTTGGCGAAGCGGGGCTCGCTGCGGGCCAGGAGATCGGCGCCGACCAGGACGCTGTCACCGGTCGCGCCCAGACCGGTCGGGTCGGCGACGATCGTGTTGATCCGCGCGATCGGCATCTGGAAGGCGAGCACACCCATCAGCTTGCCCTCGACGCTCAGCACCGGCGTCGCGAGGAAGCTCGCAGGCGCACCATTGCTGGGCGCGTAGGACTGGAAATCCGACGAGGCGATGAAGCCGGCGCGCGGCTGCTCGACCACGGCGCGGAAGACCTGGCCCAGATCGGTGTCCCGCCAGGGCCCGGTCATGATGTTGGTGGCGAAATCCCGTTCCTTGAAGACGGTAAAGACGACATCGCCGTCAGCGTTGATGAGGAAGATGTCGTAGTAACCGCGCGCGTGCAGGAACTGGCGGAACCAAGGATGGTAGGCCCCATGCACCTTGCTGTAGGTCGAACCGTCGGGCGCCGCGTCGAGGTTCTCCTTTTGGCCGGCGGGATGAGGATTCTCGTCGATATATGCCCGATGCAGCCGTTCGGTCGGCCCCTCGCCCAGGCCGCGCCAGGCCACCGTCAAATTATGCAGGGCGCTCCGCGTGTTCGGATTGGACGCGACCGATTTGAGGTCTTCCTCGATCGACTGAAGGTAGGCCTGGATTTCTTGCTGGCGGGATTCCAGGTCGGTCCGCATCGCCGCGACGGCCGATGTCTTCAGGTTGTGGGCGGCGTCGAGATAGGCCACGGAGCCGACGCCGACGGCGACCGTCAGGCAGGCGCCCAAGACCAGAAGCGGCAGCTTGTGCGCCAGCTGGAGCCGCGCGAAGGGATTGACCATGATCCATCAGCCCGAGTTGCAATGCCTCTTGAGCCTGAATTTGTAGGCAACGAACTCTAAGCTTTGGTTAACGGCCCGGACGGTCAGGCCAACAACGCGCCAAGCCCGCTATCGACCGGCAGCACCGTGCCGGTGACCCGGCGCGCTTCGTCCGATGCCAGGTAGACCGCCAGATGGGCGACGTCGGCCGGCTCGGCGGGCCCGAGCGCCGAGCGCCGATACAACGCCGAGCCGGGGTCGACCAGGCCCCGCACCCGCTCGCTCAGCACCAAGCCGGGCGCGATCGCGTTGACCCGGATGCCGTGCTCCGCCCATTGCAGCGCCAGCGCGCGGGTCAAGGCGAGCACCCCGCCCTTGGCAGCGGTGTAGGCATCGGCGCCGGCGGTGCCGATCAGGGCGCGCACCGAGGTGGTGTTGATGATCGCGCCGCCGCCACGGGCGACCAGATGCGGCATTGCCAAGCGGCAGGCGAGAAAGGTCCCGAACAGATCAACCTTGATGGTCCGCCAGAACTCGTCCAGCGGCAGCTCGGTGATCTTGCCGTCCCGGCCGGTGGCGCCGCCGGCATTGTTGTAGAGCACGTCGAGGCCGCCAAAGCGCGCCACCGCCGCCGCGATCGCGGCCGCCACCGAGCGCTCCTCCGCGACGTCGGTCGGCAGGGCCAGCGCCTCGCCGCCGGCCGCCGCGATCGCCGCGGCGGTCGCCTCGGCCAGCTCCGGCCGGAACTCGGCGATCGCGACCCTGGCGCCTTCCTGGGCGCAGAGCAGGGCGGCGGCGCGCCCGATGCCGGCACCGCCACCGGTGATCATAATGATCTTGCCATCGAGCCGGCCCATCGCGATCCTCCCTGCTCGTGGGCGCGCGCTGGCGCGCTCCGGAATGGCCGATTTTGACAAGCCTGGCGCCGCCATGCTAGCGGCCAGGATCGACCGCTGACATGGGACGGGCAGGGATGACAGGCGGCGGGCTGCGCGACGCGCTCGGCATGGCGCGCTCGCTGGCGATCTACTATGGCCGGCCGTGGCGCATGCGGCGGCTGCGCCGGTTCTATGCCGAGTTCGTGCAGCCGGGCGAGCTATGCTTCGACATCGGCGCCAATGTCGGCGATCGCAGCTATTGCTGGACGCAGCTGGGCGCGCGGGTGGTGGCGCTGGAGCCGCAGCCGCGCTTCGCCGCCATGTGCCGGCGCGTGCTGCGGGGCCGGCCGGTCACGGTGCTGGAGGCGGCGGTAGGGGCGGCGCCCGGCGTGCTCGAGCTGATGATCAGCCGGCGCCATCCGACCCTGTCGACCATGTCCAGCAGCTTTCGCGCCGCGGTCCAGGATGCTGCCAGCTTCCAGGCGGTGACCTGGGACGAGGCGATCAGCGTCGAGGTTTTGACCCTCGATCAGCTGATCGCGCGCCATGGCGAGCCGGCCTTCGTCAAGATCGACGTCGAGGGCTTCGAGGCCGAGGTGCTGCAGGGGCTGAGCCGGCCGCTGCGCGCGCTGTCGTTCGAGTATCTGGTGGCGACGATGCCGGTGGCGCGCGCCTGCGTCGCCCGGCTGGCGGCGCTGGGGCGCTACCGCTATCGTCTGTCGCCCGGCGAGAGCCAGCGCTTCGAGACCGCCGAATGGCTCCCGGCCGAGGCGCTCTTGGCGCGCCTGGACCAGCTGGCCGAGGCCGAGGCGGGCTCGGGCGACATCTATGCCCGGCTGATGGCTTGAGCCCGGGCGCGCGGACGGGCCTTCACGTCGGCGGCACTTTTGGGCAATCTGGCAGGCTCCATCGTCGCAATCGGACCGCCCCCCATGTCGCAGCTCCTCCGGCGCCCGCAGACGCCGACCGCGGAAGGCCTGGTGCACCGGGTCACGCCGGCCAATGCCGGCTGGCAGCATGTCGGCTTCGACCTCTACCGGCTGGCGCCCGGCCAGCGCCTGGCGCAGGCGACCGGCGAGCGCGAGGCCTGCCTGGTGCTGATCGGCGGCCGCGCCGACGTCACCGCCGACGGCCAGAACTGGCGCGGCATCGGCGAGCGGGAAGGGCCGTTCGAAGGACCCAAGCCTTATGCGGTCTATGTCCCGGCGGGCGGCCAGTACGAGGTGGTCGCGCAGAGCCCGCTCGAGCTCGCGGTCTGCACCGCGCCGGGCGGCGGCCAGCATCAGGCGCGGCTGATCGGCCCGGATCAGGTCACCAGCACGGCCCGTGGCCAGGGCACCAACACCCGCCATGTCCAGGACATCCTGCCGGACAGCGCGTCCGCGCACAGCCTGCTGGTGGTCGAGGTGATCACGCCCGGCGGCAATTGGTCGAGCTATCCCTCGCATAAGCACGACGTGGACAATCTGCCCGAGGAGTCGCTGCTGGAGGAGACCTACTACCACCGGATCAACCCGCCCCAGGGCTTCGCCTTCCAGCGGGTCTACAGCGACGACCGCACGCTCGACGAGACCATGACCGTGCATGACGGCGACGTCGTCCTGGTGCCGCGGGGCTACCATCCGGTCGGCGCCGCCCATGGCTACGATCTCTACTACCTCAATGTGATGGCCGGCCCGAAGCGGGTCTGGCGCTTCAACACCGAGCCCGCCCATCGCTGGCTGCTGGGCTAGCGGGCGATCGGGGCCAGCCGGGCTGCCAGGAGCTCGACCAGGAGGGCCGGCGCCAGCTCGATCTGGAGGCCCCGGCGGCCGCCATTGACCAGCACGCTGGCATGCGCCAGGGCCGCCTGGTCGACCACTGCCGGCAGCCGCTGGCGCTGGCCGAACGGGCTGATCCCGCCCTTGACGTAGCCGCTCGCCCGCTCGGCCTGCGCCAAGGGCGCCATGGCGGCGCGCTTGGCGCCAAGGGCGGCCGCGAGCGCCTTGAGATCGGCCTCGCGATCGGCCGGCACCAGCGCCATGGCGAGGCGCTGCTCGTCGAGCAGCACCATCAGGGTCTTCAGGACCCGCGCCGGCTCGATGCCCAAGGCGCGCGCCGCCTGCTCGCCGATGCCATGCTCGGCCGCGGCGAAGTCGTAGCTATGCAGCCGATGCGGGATGCCGCGATCGAGCAGATGGCGGAGGGCGGGCGTGGCGCCGCGCGCCGCGGGCTTGGCAGCCATGGACGGCAGCTCGCGTTGAGGCTGATGGCATGGACCATGCCGCCCGCCGGCTGCGATCGCAAGTCCGCCAGCGCTGTCGCCACCGGCTTCGACGGAACCGGCCGCCGCGGCTGTGGGTTATTCTGGCGATCCCCGGTGATCCACGCCGGGCAGCCTTGGCACGGGAGTTGCGAAGCCTGGGTTGAGCCGCCGGTCCGGCACTCGCCTGGGCATGCCATGGTCGGCGAGCGGCCTAACAGAAAGCGCGTATAAAACCGAACATATTTTTATCTACGGTTTCAATTTTCCCGGGTCTGAATTAGTGCTAGTTGTAGTCCGTTCAGGTTTGGTGCAGGTTCGGGGTTGTACAGAATGCCAAGGTGCGTAGGTCTGCGTGCCTCACTCAGACAACAAGCGAGTTCGTCGGGGTCTGAGGAAGGGACGGCGCAATGAATGATCCGCGTGATCTGTTCGGCGGGCGAGCCGGGCGGGTCTCGACACCCTTCAATACCCGGCCGGGAGCCGGGTCGGGCGAGCCATTGCGTGCCGCTCGGCCGGCGGCTGCGCCGGCCAGCGATGTCGACCTGGGGGCCCAGCGACGGCGGCCGCCCGTTGCGCCGCCGCCCGAGGATGATGCGCTGGGCGATGAGATTCAGCTGGCCGGCCGGCTCGATCGACGGCCGCGCGGGCGTCTGCACCGCCCCCTCGAGGAGCCGCCGCCAGCCTATGAGCCTGAGGCCTACGAGGCAGGCGAGGGCGCGCACGAGCCGGATGGTTATCATGGACGCACGCCGTTCGCCGATCGGGTGGCGCCTGAGCCACGCCATGCCGGGGCGGCACCGGCCGCCGCGGCGCCGACCCGCCTGACCGGCACGCGGTTCGAGCCGCAACCGCCCCCGCCCGAGTTCGAGGCGCCGCCGATTCAGGCCGGCCGGACCGTCTGGCCGCCCCGTGAGCGCGGTGGGCGGCCAAGCGTCGAGCCCAGCGAGTTCATCGATCCCCGCGCCGAGACCGGGGCCGCCAAGCCGCGGCCGGGCCGATCGATCTGGCCGGCCGACGAGCCCACGATCGCCCAAGGCGTCACCTGGTCGCAACGGCGTGGCAGCGGTGCGGCGGTTGATCCGGCCGAGCTGGTGCTGGACCAGGATGCCGGCCCGCGGCAGCAGCCGGCTTACCAAGCCCCGCGCCCGGCCGCCCGGCCGCGGCCGCAAGTTCGGCCAGGCGGCCGTTTCGCCAAATGGCAGGGGCGGCGCCGGCGCTGGCCGGTGCTGGTCCTGGCCATGCTGATGCTGGGCGCGGTCGCCGCCTGGGCTTTGGCGCCGAGCTCGCTGCCCGGCCTCGCCAGCCCGGCTGCGGTGTCCAGCCTGACCGGCGCGGTGGAACGCTTGAAGACCGAGGCCCAGGCCGGCGCTGCGGCGCTTGGCCTGGCCAGTCCGCCGCCCGCGCTCGAGACGCCCGAGCCGCCGGCGATCGTCGAGCAGCGCCCGCTCGAGCCGGCAGCACCGCCCGCGGCGATCAGCAAGACCCGCTTTTGGGATCAGGCCCAGCCCGCGGCGGCTCCGGCCGCCACACCGCCGGCCGCCG
>CADEGR010000155.1:6004-10173 GCA_902826935.1 uncultured Alphaproteobacteria bacterium
AGGTCGGGCGCCGCGCCGGCCGAGCCTGAGCCTTCGGTCTTGAACCGGCTCTGGGCCTACCTCGACCATCTGACGCAGTAGCCGGGCGCCCGCTCGCCCGCGACCGCACGGCTCAGGCCGCTGCCGGCCTGCCCCTGATCAGCCAGATCATCAGCACCAGCTCCATCCGGCCGGCCAGCATCGCCAGGATCAGCAGCCATCGAGCACCCTCGCCCGCCATGGCCGAGCCTTGCACCGCGCTGATCACCGGCCCCAGCCCGCTGCCATTGCCGAGCGCGCCGATCGCGGCGCTCAAGCTGACCATGGGCGCGAAGCCCAGCCAGTGGAGTCCGGCCGCGACCGCCGCCAGGCTCGCGAGATAGCCGCCGGTCACCAGCAGCGCCGGACCATGCGGCCGCCGCCCCGGCAGCAAGCCCAGCACCCGATCGACCTTCAGCCCGCCCGCGGTCGAGCCGACGCAGCCGCCGATGGTGGCGAGCGCGAGCAGGACCGCCAGGGGCACCAGCATCTGACGCAGGCCGGCGCTGTCGCTGGCGAAGCCGGTGGTGCTCAGCGTCGCGGCGACCTCGAAGCCGGCCTGCTCGAGCGCGGGCAGGAACGCCAGCCCCTCCTGCCGGACCAGCCAGAGCGCGAGGCCAAGGCTCGCAACCAGGGCCAAGCCGAGATAGACGCTGCCCGCCAGGAGCGCCCAGCGGCGCAGGTCCCGGCCGGCGGCAGCGCGCAGCAGCAGCGCCAGCGGCAGCCCGGCCAGCAGCATGCCGCCGATCGCCACGCGGTTGACGGAGGGGCTGGCGAAATGGCCCAGCGAGGCTTCGTGGGTCGAATGGCCCCCGGTGGACAAGGTCGCCATGGCATGGAGGCCGGCGTCGAATCGGCCCATGCCGGCCAGCCAGTAGCCCATGGCGCAGGCGATCGTCAGCGTGACATAGGCGAGCGCGATCCGGCTCAACAGCTCGAGCGGGTCGCCGGCGGCGCGGCCCGGCGGCGCCAGGATCAAGGTCGCCAGCGCCAGGACCAAGGCGCCGCCCAGCCATTGCAGGAGGCTGCGCCAGAGCAGGATGCCGGGCGGCAGATGGTCGAGATCGGCGAGGCTGGTGGCGCTGGTCGTGGTCAGCCCCGCGACCGCTTCCAGCAGCGCATCGCCTGGCGCCAGCCGCAAGCTGCCGAACTGCAGCGGCAAAGCGGCGAACAGCGGCAGCACCAGCCAGCAGGCGAGCGCCAGCAGGCCCGCCTGGCGTGCCGACAGGCGGGTGCCGCTGCCGCGAAAAGCGAGCGCCAGGCAGCCGCCCGCCAGGAGCGTGATCGCGCTCGCGCCGACGAAGGCCTGCCAGTCCGGATCGGCGACCGAGCCATCGGCCGCCGCGGTCAGCAGCATCGCGACGCCGAGCGGCAGCAGGAAGATGCCGAGATGGCAGCCGACCGGCGCCAGGCCAGCGGCGAGCGGCGCAGCTGTCGACCGGCCGACCTCCTCCGGCGGCCCCCCCGCGGCGAGGGTCAAGGGCGCGGGGCCGGCGGCTGCCGCCCGCCGCGCGGCCATGGCGGCGGAATGTCGCCCGGGCCGGGCCGGATTTGACGCGCTCGGGGCCCAGGCGCCATAGTGGTGCGGTGCAACATGACCCTTTGGATCCGCAGGACGAGGCGCTGACCATGGCCGATTTCGCCAAGCCTGACCTGGCCGCCTGGCAGGCGCTCGCGGCCACGGAGACCGGCGACGGCCTGGCCCGGCTGGAGCGGACCACGCCGGATGGCATCACGGTGCGGCCGCTCTATACCGCCGCCGATCTGGCCGAGCTGGAGATGGTCGACAGTCTGCCGGGCCTGGCGCCGTACCTGCGCGGTCCGCGCGCCACCATGTACGCCCAGCGGCCCTGGACGCTCCGCCAATATGCCGGCTTCTCGACCGCCGAGGCGTCCAACGCGTTCTACCGGCGCAACCTCGCGGGCGGCCAGACCGGCCTGTCGGTGGCGTTCGATCTGGCGACCCATCGCGGCTATGACAGCGATCATCCCAGGGTCCAGGGCGACGTCGGCAAGGCGGGCGTGGCGATCGATACGGTCGAGGACATGAAACGCCTGTTCGAGGGCATTCCGCTCGATCAGGTCAGCGTGTCGATGACCATGAACGGCGCGGTCCTGCCGATCATGGCGTTCTACATCGTCGCCGCGGAAGAGCAAGGGGTGGCGCCGGCCAAGCTCGGCGGCACGATCCAGAACGACATCCTCAAGGAGTTCATGGTCCGCAACACCTACATCTACCCGCCCGGCCCCTCGATGCGGATCGTCTCGGACGTGATCGCCTATTGCGCCCGGCACATGCCGAAGTTCAACCCGATCTCGATCTCCGGCTACCACATGCAGGAAGCCGGCGCCACCTGCGTCCAGGAGCTGGCCTTCACGCTCGCCGACGGCCTGGACTATGCCCGCGCCGCGGTCACGGCCGGCCTCGAAATCGACCGCTTCGCGCCGCGTTTATCCTTCTTCTTCTGCATCGGCATGAACTTCTTCATGGAGATCGCGAAGCTCCGGGCGGCGCGCTGCCTGTGGGCGAAGCTGGTCCAGCGGGCGTTCCAGCCCAAGGATCCGCGCTCCTTGATGCTCCGGACCCACTGCCAGACCAGCGGCGTCTCGCTGCAGGCGCAGGATGTCTACAACAACGTGGTGCGGACCACGATCGAGGCCCTGGCGGCGGTGCTGGGCGGGACGCAGTCGTTGCATACCAACGCCTTCGACGAGGCGCTCGCCCTGCCGACCGATCTCTCGGCGCGGATCGCGCGCAATACCCAGCTGATCCTGGCCGAGGAGACCGGCATCCGCCATGTGGTCGACCCCTTGGGCGGCAGCTACTACCTGGAGCATCTGACCGCCAGCCTGATCCAGGCGGCCGAGGCCCTGATCGACGAGGTCGAGGCGGCCGGCGGCATGACGCGGGCAATCGAGGCGGGCCTGCCGCAGGCCCGGATCGCGGCCGCGGCGGCGGCCCGCCAGGCGCGGCTCGATCGCGGCCAGGAGACCATCGTCGGCGTCAACAAGTACCGGCCGGAGGAGGAAGCGCCGGTCGAGATCCTGAGCATCGACACCAGCGCGGTGCGCGACGCGCAGCTTGCGCGCCTGGCGCAGGTGAAGCGACAGCGCGACGCAGCCGATGCGACGCGGTGCCTGGCAGCCGTCCGCTCTGGTGCGACGGGCGATGCGAATCTGCTCGACTTATGCGTCGCCGCCGCCCGGGCGCGGTGCACGCTTGGCGAAATCTCGGAGGCGCTGGAGCAGGCCTTCGGACGCTGGCGGGCGGAGGCGCGGGCGGTGAGCGGCGTCTATGGCTCGGCCTTCGCCGACGATGCCGCCTTCCAGGCGATCCGGGCGGAGGTCGAGGCGTTCGCCGAGACCGAGGGCCGGCGGCCGCGGCTGCTGGTCGCCAAGCTCGGCCAGGACGGCCATGACCGCGGCGCCAAGGTGATCGCCACCGCCTTCGCCGATATCGGCTTCGACGTCGATCTGGGCGCCCTGTTCCAGACCCCGGCCGAGGCGGCCAGGGAGGCGATCGAGAACGACGTCCACGTGGTCGGCGTCAGCTCGCTCGCGGCCGGGCATCAGGTGCTGGT
Organism: uncultured Alphaproteobacteria bacterium; assembly: GCA_902826935.1. GTDB lineage: Bacteria > Pseudomonadota > Alphaproteobacteria > Geminicoccales > Geminicoccaceae > CADEGR01. Next base: position 9,604 of record CADEGR010000155.1, read on the forward strand.
GCCGGCCCTGATCGAGGAGCTGAAGCAGCAGGGGGCCGGGGACATCCTGGTGGTGGTCGGCGGCGTCATCCCACCCCAGGACCACGCCGCCCTCCAGCAAGCCGGCGTCGCCGCGATCTACCCCCCCGGCACCAACATCCCAGAAGCCGCGCGCGAGATCATGGCGCTGCTGCGGCAGAAGCGGGAAGGCCGGGCGGCCTAGCCGTAGAGCAAGTTCATTCGATCAACGGGCTGTTGGGGCTCGCCCGCCGAGGCCGTGGAGGCGGCACTTGTGGTTGAGCGGCAGGCTGGGCTAACAAGCTGGCAACTGGCCGGCCTGAGCATCCGCCTTGATGTGCGGATCAGCGCTCGGTGACCGACATATTTTGTTGGAATTTGTCATGCAAACGAAGTTGGCAGCGCCGGCCGCAAGCCGGAATTGGCGCGAGGCGGCCCTGCCTTTGGCTCAGGGCGTTCTTGCCCTCGCTCAAGGCGATTTCGGCAGCGGGATTGGCGCCTTCAAGACGGCGTTTGATACCTTCACCAAGGCGACAGCGGGGCCGGAACAGCTTGCCTACCGGCTTTGGTGCG
>CADEGR010000156.1 GCA_902826935.1 uncultured Alphaproteobacteria bacterium
TCCTTGAAGTAGCGATCCTCGGGTCCGCTGAGCTTCGGGGCGCTGCCGCGCAAACTGGAGAGGGTGCGCTGGTTCAAGCAGAAGGCGAGCGCGATCCGGGTCTGCTTGTCCTGGTTCCGGCCGGCGATGTCGCCGCGGCAGAACCCCTGGCCGGTGATGCCGAAGGGCGGATCGATGAGCAGCCGGACATAGCGCTCGGTCTGTCCGGCCTGGCTCCGCTCCAGCGTGTAGTCGGGATTGAGCCCGCCGGGCTTGCCCTGCATCGCCTGCCAGGCCGCCTGCTTGACCGCGCCGGGATCGCCCAGGCGCTCCGCGCCCTGCACGTCCAGGAAGATCCGGCCGGCGCCGCGCGCTGCGGTCAGCTCGCTTTGGACATCGGCATGGTAGGTGTTGGCGACCTCGACCTGGGGCTGGTCCTCGCAGGCGGCCAGGCCGAGCAAGGCCGCGCCGAGCGCCGCCGCGCGCAGGTGCCCCCTGCGGCGCGGCCGGCCGGCTAGAAGATCAGCATCAGGATGCCGATGATCACCAGCAAGCCGATCAGAAAGATGATGCCGATCACGCCGCCGAAGAATTTCAGGATGCCACCCATCGCGCGCCCCCTCGAGGTCAGCTGCCAATGCTGACGACAACGCGAGGGCGGCGTCCCGGGTTCCTGGGCTTGGGCCTGGTGGCGGCGCGCCGCCGAGATCAGACATCCAGCTCCTGGACCTGCCAGGCATTCTCCTGGATGAAGGCGAGCCGGGTCTCGGGCCGGCGGCCCATCAGCTCCTCGACCAGCTGGCCGGCCGGGTGGCCGGTTTCCGGATCGATCCGGATCTGCTCGAGCTGGCGGGACTTCGGATCCATGGTGGTCTCTTTCAGCTGACGGGCCGACATCTCGCCCAGGCCCTTGAAGCGGCTGATCTCGACCTTCCGGTTCTTGAACTCCTTGGCGATGATCCGGTCGCGGTCCGCCTCGTCGCGGGCGTAGCGGACCTCGCCGCCGACCGCGATCCGAAACAGCGGCGGCTGGGCCAGATAGAGATGGCCGTCGGTGATCAGCTGCGGCATCTCGCGATAGAAGAAGGTCATCAGCAGGGCCGCGATATGGGCGCCGTCGACATCGGCGTCGGTCATGATGATGACCTTGTCGTAGCGCAGCTCCTCGGCCCGATAGGCGCGGCCCTGGCCGCAGCCCAGCGCCACCGTCAGATCGGCCAGCTCCTTGTTGGCGCGCAGCTTGTCGGAGGTGGCGCTGGCGACGTTCAGGATCTTGCCACGCAGCGGCAGGATCGCCTGGGTCTCGCGGTCGCGCGCCTGCTTGGCCGAGCCGCCGGCGCTGTCGCCCTCGACCAGGAAGATCTCGGTCGCCGCGCGCTCGGCGGTCGAGCAGTCGGCGAGCTTGCCCGGCAGGCGCAGCTTGCGGGTCGCGGTCTTGCGCTGGACGTCCTTGGCCTTCTTGCGGGCCAGGCGCTCGTCGGCGCGGTTGACCACATGCTCCAAAAGAGCGGTGGCGGCGGCGCGATGGCCGGACAGCCAGTGGTCGAAATGATCCTTCAGGCTCTGCTCGACCAGCCGGCCGGCGTCGGGCGCCAGCAGCTTGTCCTTGGTCTGGCCCTGGAACTGCGGATTGGGGATGAACAGGGACAGGAGGACGCAAGCCCCGGTCAGCAGATCGTCGGTGGTGACCTGGGCGACCTTCTTGTTGCCGACCAGCTCGCCATAGGCGCGCAAGGCCCGAGTCAGGGCGCTGCGCAGCGCCTGCTCATGGGAGCCGCCCAAGGGTGTGGGCACGGTGTTGCAGTAGAAGCCGAGATAGGCTTCCTCGTCGAGCGGCCAGGCGACCGCCCATTCGACCCGGCTCTTGCCGTCGCCCAGCTCGACCATGCCGCCGAACGGCAGCTCGGTGACGCAGTCCCGGCCGACCAGCATGGCTTTGAGAAAATCCTCGAGCCCGGCCGGGAAGTGGAACACCTCCTTCTCGGGCACGCCCTCGCTGCCGGCCAGGAGGCTCGGATCGCACTGCCAGCGGATCTCGACGCCGCGGAACAGATAGGCCTTGCTGCGCGCCATGCGGTGCAGGATCGCCGGCTTGAAGCGGGCGGCCTTGCCGAAGATCTCGGGGTCGGGCCGGGCCGTGACCGTGGTGCCGCGCCGATTGGCGGTCGCACCCATGAGCTCCAGCTCGCCTTGCGGCTGGCCGCGCCGGTAATGCTGGCGCCAGAGCTGGCGGTTGCGCGCCACCTCGACCACCAGGTCCTCGGCCAAGGCGTTGACCACCGACAAGCCGACGCCATGCAGGCCGCCCGCGGTCTGGTAGACCTTGGCGCTGAACTTGCCGCCGGAATGGAGCGTGGTCAGGATGACCTCGAGCGCGGACTTGCCGGGGAACTTGGGATGGGGATCGGTCGGGATGCCGCGGCCATTGTCGCGCACCGTGACCGCGCCATCGGCCTCGAGCTTCAGCTCGATCCAGCTGGCATGGCCGGCGACCGCCTCGTCCATGGCGTTGTCGAGCAGCTCGGCGACCAGATGGTGCAGGGCGCGCTCGTCGGTGCCGCCGATGAACATGCCCGGCCGGCGCCGGACCGGCTCAAGGCCTTCCAGGACCTCGATATCGGCGGCAGAATAGTCCGTGCCCGCGGCTGGACCATGGTCGGCAGGTTGAAAAAGATCGTGCATGATGCGCAACTTATGCCTGTTGCACGGATTGAACACAAGCTGTGATCGGCCGCGTTGCAACATAGATATGGGCGAGATTTGCAGCCGTGACCCAAGATGTAGCCCTTGCGCAACTGGCCGAGCGTGGCCAGCCCGCCGTCCGCACGCTCGCCATGCCGGCCGACACCAACCCGTCGGGCGACATCTTCGGCGGCTGGGTGCTGGCCCAGATGGACATCGCGGCCGGCATCATCGCCAGCCAGCGCGCCGGCGGCCGGGTCGCGACCGTGGCGCTGGACGGCATGAGCTTCCATCGGCCGGTGTTCGTGGGCGACCTGATCAGCTGCTATGCCGAGGTCACCCGGATCGGCCGGACCTCGCTGACCGTGCAGGTCGAGACCTACGCCTTGCGCCGCCGGACCGGCGAGGCGCTGAAGGTGACCGAGGGCCGGTTCACCATGGTGGCGCTGGACGAGACCGGCCGGCCGCGGCCGATCGAGCCTGGCTAAGCCAGCGGCAGCGCGGTTAGCGAAAGCTTAACCATTTGCTGCGATAGCTCGGAGCGCGAGCGGCAACGGGGTGACGGACGGAATGGCAAGTTTGGCGGCAGCATGGCGCGAGGTGCGCAAGGCCGGGCGGCCGCCCTGGCCCCGATCGTTGCGCCGGGTGGCGCTGTTCACGGTCTGCGTGGTGCTGCTGGCGGGCGCCTTCGGCTTCGCCCTGAAGCAGCGCAGCGTGCCGGCGCCGACGCCGAGCCCGCCCACCTTCGATCGCTGCCTGAAGCTGATCCAGCCGGGCGAGCGCTGGCCGGAGGGCTGCTGAGGGCGGCGGCGGTGCGAGGGTTCGGTCAGGCGCTGTAGTAGAGCTGGAACTCGACCGGATGGGGGACCCGCTCAACCGCGTCGATCTCGTCCTGCTTGAGCCGGATATAGGCGTCGATCAGGTCGTCGGCCATGACCTCGCCCTCGGTCAGGAAGGCGCGGTCGCGGTCGAGCGCATCGAGTGCTTGCTGCAGGGTCCGGCACACGGTCGGGAGCTCATCGACCTGCTCGGGCGGCAGGTCGTAGAGGTTGCGATCCATCGGCTCGCCCGGATCGGTCTTGTTGGCGATGCCATCGAGGCCAGCCATCAGCACGGCGGTGAGCAGGAGATAGGGATTGGCCAAAGGATCGGGGAAGCGCAGCTCGATGCGCTTGTCCTCGGGCCGGGCGGCGAACGGCAGGCGGACCGCGGCCGAGCGGTTGAGCGCGGCGTAGGCGAGGTGGCGGGGTGCCCCGGCGCCAGGCGCCAGGCGGCGGTAGCTGTTGGTGGTCGGATTGGCAAACGCGTTCAGGGCATGGGCATGCTGGAGCACGCCGCCGATGAAATGCAGGCACTGGTCCGAGAGATCGGCATAGCCGTGGCCGGCGAAGACCGGCCGGTCGCGCTGCCACAAGGCGGCCTGGATCTCGAGCCCGGCGCCGGCGACGCCGGCCATCGGCTTGGCCATGAAGGTCGCGGTCTTGCCGTAGGAGCCGGCGACGTTCTGGACCACATATTTGTAGAGCTGCAGGCTGTCGGCCGCCTGCGCCAGCGGGCTGGCCAGGAGGTTGATCTCGCCTTGCGAGGGCGCCGGATCGTGGTGGTGCTGCTGGACCACCAGGCCGGCGGCGCGCAGCACGCTCGCGATCTCGGCGCGCAGGTCGCTGCTATGGTCGGCCGGCGGCACGGCGTAGGGCGCGCTCGGAGCGTAGCGGTGGCCGGCATTGCCGAGGTCGTAGCGGGTGGCGCCGTTATACGGCCCCTCCTCGGCATCGACCCGCCAAGCGGCCTCGTTCATGCGGACCTCGACGCGGACGTCGTCGAACACATGGAAGGCGGTCTCGAGGCCGATCATGGCGCGATCGGCGATCCCGCTCGCCGCCAGATGGGCGATCGCGCGGGCCGCGGTCGCGCGCGGGCAGCGCTCATAGCCGACCCGCGAGCCCGGCTCGACCACGTCGCAGATCAGGATCAGGCTGGGCTGGGCGCTGAACGGATCGCGCACCGCGCTGGCCAGATCCGGCACCAGCATCAGGTCGGACTGGCTGACATCGCGCCAGCCCGGCACGGCCGAGCCGTCGAACATGATGCCCTCGGTCAGGATCCGCTCAGCCACGCTGGCGGCCTGGAAGCCGAAGCGCTGCCAGCGGCCGCGCAGATCGGTGAAGCGGAAATCCACGGTCTGGATCTCCTCCTGCCTGAGCCGCTCCAAGAGGTCCGCCGGTTCAGCCATCGATCCCGTTCCCTTGCTGCTCCGCACCCTCTTTACGCGAGCCGCCGCGGCCCGCAAAGGCCCTGGCGCCGGCCGGGCCGCTCACAAGACCAGCCAGAGCACGACGGGCAGGCTGAGCATGGCGAGGCCGGTCGAGATCAGGATCGCGCTGGAGGCGGCCTCGACCGCGACCTCGTACTGTTGCGCGAACACGTAGACATTGGCGCCGACCGGCAAGGCCGCCATGATGATCGCCGCCCGCGCCAGGAACGGATCCAGGCCGAGCAGCGGCACGGCCAGGAGCCAGGCCAGGAGCGGATGCAGCAGCAGCTTGCAGCCGACCATCACGGCCGGGGCCCCCCAGCGACCGGACAAGGCGCGCACGCTCAAGCTGGCGCCGAGCGCGAACAGGGCGGTCGCGGGCCCCGCCTGGCCGAGCAGGGCCAGGATGCGATCGACCAGGCGCGGCAGCGGCAGGCCGGCCAGCGCCACCACGAGGCCCAGGCACGCGGCGGCGATGATCGGATTGCCGAAGATCGCGATCAGCATGCCGCGCAGGAGCTGGCCCGGGCCGCCGGCGCCTTCGGCGCGGCTGGTCAGCTCGAGCAGCAGCGTCACCAGGCTGTAGAGCGCCACATTGGTGGCGAAGATCACGGTCGCCGGCAAAGCGCCCCGCTCGCCATACAAGGTGATCATCAGGGGCAAGCCGAGCAGGACGCTGTTCGGAAAGGCGGCACCGAAGCCCTGGATCACCAGGGCTGGCCGGTCGAGCCGCAAGAGCCAGGCAGCGAGCAGCACGCTGGCCGCCGCGACCAGCGCCTGGCCGCCGACATGGCAGAGCACGAAGCGCAGGTCGAACAGGTGCACGACGTCGCTCTTGACCACCAGGCGGAACAGGAGCGGCGGCATCGCGAAGTTGAACACGAAGGTGATCAGCGCCCGCAGGCCAACGGCATCGATCAGCTTCACCCGGCCGGCCGCGAAGCCGAGCAGGATCAGCGTGAACAGCGGCAGCACGGACTGCAGAATGGTCGCCAAGCCCTGCCCTGCTCCCTTGTCCCTCGGCCGCCCTGCCCGGCCGGCTCGGCCAGTCCTTTGCGCTGGCGCCCACCAGGTTCGGCCGTTCATGCCGGACCCCGCCCCGCCGGGCAAGCGCCGGCTGGCCAGGCTGGACATTCCGCCCTGCCCTGCGATCCTGGCGAGCGCTGGCCGGCGCTGCCTGGCGAGCGCGCCGCGAAGGCGTCTTGCCAGCACGGGAGGGCAACCATGCGGCCGATCGCGCGGGTTCTGGAGACGGCGCTCTATGTGGACGACTTGGCCGCGGCCGAGCGGTTCTACGGCGCGGTCCTTGGCCTGGCGCTAGACAGCAAGCAGCCTGGCCGGTTCGTCTTCTTCCGCTGCGGTGCCGGCATGCTGCTGCTGTTCGCGCCCGATGCGGCCGCGCGCGGTGGCGCCGTGCCGGCCCATGGCAGCCACGGGCCCGGCCATGTCTGCTTCGCGGTGGCCGAGGCCGAGCTGCCTGCCTGGCAGGCCCGGCTCGAAGCCGCCGGCGTCACGATCGAGCAGAGCGTCGCCTGGCCGCGCGGCGGCCGCTCCTTCTACTTTCGCGACCCGGCCGGCAACAGCCTCGAGCTGGCGACGCCGCGGATCTGGGGGTTGGCCGAGGACGCATGAGACCGCAAGTTGCAGCGGACGCATCGGCCAGCGCCATGTACGCGCTTTGTTCCTCTCCAGATTGCATTTGCTGCGGCGAGCTCTCAATATTAAGTGGTTGATCGGCAACGACCCATGGGCCGTGCCAGCTGCCGCCACAGGAGAGCTCCACCAGCATGGCCAAGATGCCGTCCAAGCGGCGCCGTCGCTCCGGCTCGATCAAGCATGTGCCGCCCTATGTCCGGCGCACCATCCAGGACGGCGAGGAAGTCATCTTCTGCGCCCGCATGCACTGGATCTACACGCTGAAATGCGCCGCGCCGCTGCTCGGCGTGCTGGCGCTGTTCGGGCTGATCTTCCTGCTGAGCGGCGAGCTTGGCGTGTTGCTGGTCGGCGGCCTCCTGGCGGTGCCCGCCTTGGTCTACTTCCTGCTCAGGATGACCAAGAAATGGACCAACCTCGTGGTCGTCACCAACAAGCGCCTGATCTTCCAGCGCGGCTGGACCCAGCGCAACACGACCGACCTCGGCATCGATCGGATCCTCGGCCACAAGATGGATGAGGACGCCTGGGGGCAGTTCCTGGGCTATGGCAAGTTCATCGTGGTCGGCGCCGGCCTCGGCGAAATCCACCTGCCCGACTTCCTCGCCAATCCGGTCGGCTTCCGGCGCGCGCTGACCGGCAAGAAGGAGGAGTTCTACGACGACGAGGCGGAGGACGAGGCGGCGTGACGGCCGCCACGATGTCGCGCAAGAGCCTCGCCCGAAACGTCTCTATGACCTGACCCCGCTTGCCGACTTGACGCCGGACAGTGCCTGGCCTGCCCTTGAGCCAGGGGACGTCTGTTTGTCGGCCTCACTGGGATCTCGGGTGTCGCGTTCTCCGAACAGTTGATTTCTTCAACTGACGGCACGAGCTTCGGCGCCGTCCAGCCAGATCCGGTGCAGGATGATTGCAAGATTGGGCGCCAAGACGACTTGGCGCGTTTGGCACCGTGGCGCGTGGCCAAAAGCTTTCTGCGGTACTACTGGGTCAGCAGGTAGGGCGCCCGACGGATCAGCGTGGCGCGCCGCGATCCGGTCTTGGGCTCATCGAGGCGGTCGGCATCAGCCGCAGGCACCTGGGCTTGGCCCCGCAAGCGACGGCGGCGGATCGATGGCGTTGCCAGGGGCTGTGGGTCACCGCGACGGTCCGGCGCTGCGGCGCAGCGGGATCGTGGACGCGATGGTTCCGCGCGCTCTTCCGTCACCGGGCGGCTTCGCCTACTATGCCGCCCCCAAGCAGATGGTCGATGATTTGGCGCAGTTGCCGACACTCAAGCAACGCCGTGACGGTGCTGGACCGGGGGCATGCATCAACTTGAGCCACCACTGCACCGCGGTGAGAAGATCCTCTACGTAACCCGGTATCACTGGATCTATTATTTCCGGGCGCTGTTGCCGCTGCTTGCCACGATCGGGCTGGGCTCGATCCTGTGGCTGCTGTGGCAGAACGAGCTGCTCGCCGCGCTGTCGCTGGTCGGCCTGTTCGTGTCCATGGGCTGGTTCGTGCTGAAATGGGTCGAGGCGCTGATCAAGCGCGCCTTCGTGACCAATCAACGGCTGATCTATCGCCAGGGCTATGCCCATCGCAACATCGTGGACGTGACCCTGGACCGGATTGGCGGGGTGATCGTCGATCAGGACCTGCCGCAGCGGCTGCTGGGCCACGGCACCGTCAAGGTGATCTTGCCGGTGATCGAGATGATCCTGCCCCGCTATCTCGACAATCCGGTCACCTTTCGCAACGCCATCGTCGATGCGCTGAAGAAGCCGCCGGAGCCGCCACCCGCGATCGTCGGCGCGCAAAAGGAGCCGGAAGAACCGGACGATCTGGTCGACGTCGGCATGGACGAGGAAGAGTAGGCGCTAGACCCGCGCGCGCGCATGGCCGCAAACGATTGCGGCCCTCTTCCGAGGGCCGGCAAACGTCACCGCCATGACCACCACCAGCGCGAAAAGATCCGCAAATTAGTTCAGGGCGTCGCGGAGAGCCTTGCCGGGCTTGAACTTCGGCAGCTTCGAGGCCGGGATCTTGATCGGCTCGCCGGTCCGGGGATTGCGGCCTTCCGAGGCGCTGCGCTTGGTCACCGTGTAGGTGCCGAAGCCGACCAACCGGACCTCGTCGTTGCGCTTGAGGGCATTGGTAATACCTTCGAGCGTGGCATCCACGACTTTACCCACATCGGCCTTCGACATGCCGCACTTATCAGCAATTTCGGCAACCAGCTCATTCTTGTTCACTGTGTAACCCCCTTACATTGGCATCGGCACCGGAGCAATCTCCAGTAAGTCGCCGTAAAGTAAAGCCGGCGCAACCAGGCCGTCAACGCCCCAGAACGCTGGAAATGCGCTTTTTTTACCTCGATGTGAGGGCAAAGATCGATTCTTTCAGCCGTCCCGTTAGTTAGGCAGCTGCTTGGCCGCGCCCGGCTGCTCGTCGACCGTGGCTGCGGCCACCGGATCCGCGTCCACATCGACCCATTCGACCGGCTCGGGCTGGCGCAGCAAGGCATGCTCCAGCACCTCGTCGACCATGCTGACCGGGATGATCTCCAGCCCCTTCTTGACGTTGTCGGGGATTTCGGAGAGGTCCTTCTCGTTGTCCTTGGGGATCAGGACGGTCTTGATGCCGCCGCGCAGCGCGGCCAGCAGCTTCTCCTTCAAGCCGCCGATCGGCAGGACCCGGCCGCGCAAGGTGATCTCGCCGGTCATCGCCAGGCTGGCCTTGACCGGAATCTTGGTCAGCACCGACACGATCGAGGTCACCATGGCGACGCCCGCCGATGGCCCATCCTTGGGCGTGGCGCCTTCGGGCACGTGGACGTGGATGTCGATCTTGTCGAAGCGGGGCGGCAGGACGCCCAGCGCCACCGAGCGGGAGCGCACGAAGCTGCGCGCCGCCTGCACCGACTCCTGCATCACGTCGCCGAGCTTGCCGGTGATCGTCATGCGCCCCTTGCCGGGCACCACCAGGGCCTCGATCGAGAGCAGCTCGCCGCCGACCTCCGTCCAGGCGAGGCCGGTGGTGACGCCCACCTGATCCTCGAGCTCGGCCGCACCGAACCGATATTTGTGGACGCCGGCATATTTCTCGAGATTGCGCCTGGTCACCTTGATCCGCTGCTTCTCGCCGATCAGGATTTCCTTGGTCGCCTTGCGGATCAGGTTGGCGACCTCGCGCTCGAAATTGCGCACCCCGGCCTCGCGCGTGTAGTAGCGCACCAGATCCATCAGCGCGTCATCGTTGATCGACCACTCCTCGCCCTTCAAGCCATGGGATTCGAGCTGCTTGGGGATCAGATGCCGCTTGGCGATCTCCAGCTTCTCGTCCTCGGTGTAGCCCGGGATCCGGATCACCTCGAGCCGGTCGAGCAGGGGCTGCGGCATGCGCAAGGTGTTGGCGGTGCACACGAACATCACGTCCGACAGGTCGTAGTCGACCTCGAGGTAATGGTCGTTGAAGTGGGTGTTCTGCTCGGGATCCAGCACCTCCAGGAGGGCGGAGGACGGATCGCCGCGGAAATCCGAGCCCATCTTGTCCAGCTCGTCGAGCATGAACAAGGGGTTGGAGGTCTTGGC
>CADEGR010000157.1 GCA_902826935.1 uncultured Alphaproteobacteria bacterium
TGATCCAGACCATCGGGCGGGCGGCGCGCAATGTCGACGGCCGGGTGATCCTGTACGCCGACCGCATGACCGGCTCGCTCGAGGCGGCGCTGGAGGAGACCGAGCGGCGCCGGGTGAAGCAGCGAGCCTATAATGAGGAGCACGGGATCACGCCCGAGAGCGTGAAGAAGCAGATCGGCGACATCCTGAAGCATGTCGCCGAGCGCGACCATGTCACGGTCGAGCTGGGCGTGCCCGGCCGCCAGGAGCTGACCGGCATGGACCTCCAGGCCTATATCGGCCAGCTGGAGGTCAAGATGAAGGATGCGGCGGCCAATCTGGAGTTCGAGGAGGCAGCACGGCTGCGCGACGAGATCCGCCGGCTGGAGGCGGCCGAGATCGGGGTCGCCCAGGCGCCGACCGCCCGGCCGGCAGCCCGCGCCGAGCTGCAGCGCGCCAAGGCGGAGAACGCGCGGGCCAAGGCCAAGCGCATGGCCAAGGCCCGCAAGCAGCGGGCGCCGAGCGGGCGCAGCTAGCTGGCGCCAGCGCCGAACGGGGCGGCTCTAGAAGCGGCCAGCGCTGCTCGAGGCAGCGCTAGAACCGGTAAGCGTAGCCGCCGTGGATCGCGTGGCTCTCGTAGCTGAAGCGGGATTCGATGCCGCCGTCGCCGTCGATCTCGGCATCGCCGGTCGCGAAGTAGGTGTAGGCGAGCGTGATGGTCGAATGCGGCGAGAGGTCGTAGCGGCCGCCGACCCGGCCTTGATAGGCGAGCACGGTGTCGGTTTCGTCGTCGATCAGGGTGACCTTGAAGCCGTTGTTGCGGACCTCGAGGTTCTGCACGACGTTGGCGAAACCGAGGCCGCCGCCGGCGCTGAGCGCGATGCCGGGCGCCACATAGAGGTCGGCGAACACGTTGACCATGCCGCTGCGTGAGGCGGTATAGCTGTCGTCGTCGGCATTGCGGCTGGTGCCGTCGGCGAGATTGACCTCGTCCAGCTCATTGCCGCGCAGGGCGACCTCGCCCTCCAGGCGCAGATTGAGCGGGCCTTGCGGCAGGCTGTAGCCGACCGCCCCGGTCAGGACCGGGCCCAGCTTGTGATCCAGGTTGCCGTTCTGGGCGAAATTGTCGATGTCGGCGTCGACGTCGCCCAGGAAGTTGATGCCGGCCGTGCCTTCGACATAGAGGCCGTGCAGGGGGAAAGGGCTTTGCGCATGGGCCGCTTGGGCGGCGCAGAGCAAGACCAGCCCGCCTGTGGCCAGGGCGCTGCAGATCCTTGCCATCGATTTCCTCCCATTTATTGCATGCGCTCGCTGTGGTTATGGCATGCTGGCCGCTGGCTTGGGAGGGCAGCTGGGCCACGCTTCGACGAGAATCGGCGCCGGCCGGGGCGCGGGCCGGCGCGACGCCACGCCCCGACCGGCCCGCGCCGATGGCTAAGGGCGCGCTTCCAGAATGAGGTTGAAGGGACCTTGGGTGGCGCGGCGGACATGGGCGAAGCCGCCCGCCGCGATGACGTCGCTCATCTTCGCTTCGCCGGCCTGGGCGCCAAGCCCTTCGCCCACCTCCTGCGCCAACGATGTCGGCACGCAGATCATGGTCGAGGCGTTGTAATAGAGGCGGCCGACCGGGTTCATGTTGGCCTCCGGCGTGTCGCCGGCCATCGGCTCGACGACCATCCAGGTCCCGTCGGGCTTCAGGATCTGGCGGATGTGCCGGGCACAGCCCTTCGGATCGCCCATGTCGTGCAGGCAGTCGAAGGCCGTGACCAGGTCGAAGTCGCGCTCGGCGATGTCCTTGGCGGCAGCGGTCTCGAAGCGCACCCGCGCGCCGGCGCCGTGCATCTTGGCGTGCCGGCGGGCCTCGGCGATCGACGCCTCGTGGAAATCGAAGCCGACGAAGCTGCTGTTGGGGTAGGCCTTGGCCATCAGGAGGGTCGAAAACCCGACGCCGCAGCCGATATCGGCGACCTTGGCGCCAGCCTCGAGCTTCGCCTCGACCCCGGCCAGCGCCGGCAGCCATTCCTGGACGATGGCATTGGCATAGGTCGGCCGGAAAAATGCGCCGACCGAGCAGAACAGGCAGCCGGCGCTGTCGCCCCAGCGCACGCCCGAGCCATCGTGAAAGGCCGCCTCGACCTTGGCCTCGCCCTCGATCATGGCCGCGACCAGATCGAAGGCGCCCGCGAGATAGACCGGGCTGTCCTTGACGGCGAACACCATGGCCTGCTCGGGCGACAGGCTGAACTTCTGGGTCTCCGGATCGAAGGTGATGAAGCCGTTCGATGCCTGGGCCAGCGCCCATTCCCGGACATAGCGCTCGGCCAGGCCGGTGCGCGCGGCCAGCTCCGCTGCGTCCGCGGCGCTTTGCTGCAAGGCATCGAACAGGCCGAGCCGCAGGCCGATGCGGGTCGTCGGCACGCTGAAGGCGCCACCCAGGTCGCCCAGCATCTTGCCGACGAACTGGTGCAGCTTGTCCATGTCCAAATCAGTCATGATTCCTCCTTGCCTGCCTGCGGCAGGCCGCTTCTTGGCTGGTGAGAACCCATGCGCGCAGTGACGCGCAAATCTTCGATGCGCGTCCGTCAAGTGGCCGCTCGGCTCAGCGCCGTTCTTTGCCCGGCGCCGGCACGACTTCTTGTCTAAGCAGACCGGATAGCATTGGTGTCATTCGGCTGCGGCGGGATCCGCGATTGCCACGACTTTGGCAACTTTGTCCGCGGGCAATCCCAAGCAGCGTGCATGCTCGAGAATGACTTCCTCGTCGGGCGCGGCAAAGACGCAGTAGATCTTGTCGGCGGTGATGTAGCTGTGGATCCAATGGATCGCCGAGCCAAGCTCCCGGATCATGCCGGCCGAGTCCGCCGCTGCCTGCCTCAGCTGAGCCGCGCTCAGCTTGTCGAGATCAGGCATGCTCCGTTCAATGACATATTTTGGCATTTCGATTGCCTTTTTGCCGATGGCTTGACATACCGTCGGTATGATTACGGCATACTGGCGGTATGTCGTCAAGATCCGGCTCGTCAGGACGATCGCGGCGGGAGAGGAGCCGGGATGGCGCCTGGGCGAACCGGTCGCACCGGAGCTACACGCTGCTATATTGACGCCACCATACCTATGGTATGTGATCTTGATCACTCGGCGGCTAAAATATTGGTTGGATCTGGCAAGACTTATGGCGGGCAAGCGCGCACGGGCACCGGCGGAACCATCCGATACCACCCGCCAGGCCTTGTTGACGGCGGCTCGCCAGCTGTTTGGCCAGAAGGGCTATGCCGAGACGTCCCTGGACGAAATCGTCACGGCGGCCGGCGTCACCAAAGGCGCGCTCTATCACTATTTCTCAGGCAAGCAGCAGCTCTTCTATCACGTCTTCAAGGACGTCAGGCATGAGCTGAGCCGCGAAGTCTTTCCGATCGCGGTCGACAATGACGATGTCTGGCAGGACTTGGTCCTGCGCTGCCGCAACTTCATCGTGAAGCACACCCAGCCGCAGGTGCAGCGGATCGTGCTGCTCGATGCCCGGGCGGTCCTGAGCTGGGAGGACTGGCACAAGGTCGACAGCGACTATGGCATCGTGATGCTGCGCGCCGGCCTGCGCCGGGCCATGCATCGCGGCACCCTCGAGGAGCAGCCGATCAATTCCCTGGCCCGCATGCTGGTGGGCGCCATGAACGAAGCCTGCATGTTCGTCGTCAATGCCGAGGATCGCGATGCCGCCTTGGAGGAGGCGGTCGCGATCATGGTGCGGCTGCTCCAGGGCTTGCGACCGCCAGGGTCCGGCGAGGTGCCTTGAGGGTTCAGTCGGCGCCCAGGGCCATGAAGCTTTCGGGCGGCGTCCAGCACTCGGGCAGGAAGCGGTCGGCCCAGCGGCAGAGCGCCTGCAGCACCGGCACCAAGCCGCGGCCCTTGGCGGTCAGCCGGTAATCGTAGCGCGGCGGGTGGGCCTGATAGGCGGTCTTCTCGATCAGGCCATGCGCCTCCATCGCCGCCAGCCGGTCCGCCAGGATGTTGGTGGTGATCCGCTCCGGCGAGCTCAAGAATTCGCCGTAGCGGCGCTTGCCGCAGATCAGGTCGCGCAGGATCACCAGCGTCCAGCGGTCGCCCACCAGCTCCAGGCTGGTCGCGATCGGGCAGCCGGAACGGGGCGCACGGGTGGCGGCAGCAGGCATGGCATCCTCATGACGGGCGCATCGACTTGTGACTTGCACTCTGCAAGTTACTTGGCTAGCGTCGTGGCGACGATCAAGCACATTCCAGGGAGACGATCATGGCGGGCTTCACCGGCGGCTGTCTATGCGGCGCCGTGCGCTACACCAGCACGGCCGATCCCGCGCTCTGCGGCCATTGCCATTGCGACGACTGCCGCCGCTCCAGCGGCACCGGCCACTGCACCCATCTGATCCTGCCAGCGGCTGCGCTCAGCCTGACCGGCGAGCTGCGCTTCTACGACCGGCCGGCGGACAGCGGCAACCTGATCAGCCGCGGCTTCTGCCCGGTCTGCGGGGCTGCGGTGCTGAGCCGCAACAGCGCCATGCCGGATATGGTGTTCCCGCGCGCCTCCAGCCTGGACGATCCCGAGGTCGCCAAGCCGCAGATGGTGGTCTATGCCAGCCGGGCGCCGTCCTGGGACCGGCTCGATCCAAGCCTGCCGAGCTTTGCCGCGATGCCGGAGGGCGGTCCGCCGGCGGCGCTGGCGCAAGGCTGACGCGGGGCAGACACTTCGGCAGCGGGGGCGGACAGCGGCGGTGCCGCCCGCCCCGCTGCCGGTCAGTGCGCCTGCAGGCTCTGCTGGCGCTTGGCGACCACGGTCTCGGCGACCTTCTCGGGCACCATGTCCAGATGGTCGTAGCGCCAGTCGAAGAAGCCGACGCCCTGGGTCAGGGAGCGCAGGCTGACGATCAGATCGTGCATCTCGGCCTGCGGCAGGTTGGCGGACACCTTGTCCCAGCCGGACCAGCCGGCCTTGGTGTCATAGCCCAGGATCTGGCCGCGCCGGCCGGAGATCAGCTGCAGGACCTTCGAGGTGTAATCGGTTGGCACCGAGATATCGACCGCCAGGATCGGCTCCAGCAGCACCGGCTGGCATTTCGGCAGACCGTCCCGCAGCGCCAGCGCGGTCGCCAGCTTGAACGCCATTTCCGAGCTGTCGACGGTGTGGAACTGGCCGTCATACAGGGTGACGCTGACATCCACGACCGGGAAGCCGAGCGGGCCGCGCTTCAGGCACTCCTTGGCGCCGGCCTCGACCGCGGGGATGTATTGGCGCGGCACCGAGCCGCCGACCACCTTGTCGACGAACGCGAAGCCCTCGCCCTGGGGCAACGGCTTGATCTCGATCTTGACGTCGCCGAACTGGCCGTGGCCGCCGCTTTGCTTCTTGTGCCGGCCATGGCTCTCGACCGCCTTGCGGATGGTCTCGCGATAGGGGGTCTGCGGCGGGCTCGCGGTGATCTCGACATTATACTTGGTGCGCAGCCGATCGATCGCGACCTTGAGATGCATCTCGCCCTGGCCCCAGAGCAGGCTCTGCTGCAGCTCGGGATCCTGCTCGAAGCGCAGGCTCGGATCCTCCTCGATCAGCTTGGCGAGCGCGCCTGAGAGCTTGACCTCGTCATTGCGGTTCTGGGCATGGACGGCGAAGGCGTACATCGGCGGCAAGAGCTCGGCGTTCGGCAAGGTGACGTGGACCTCGCCGCTGCCATTGGCGAGCAAATGGCCGGTCCTGGCGTCCTCCAGCCGGCCGAGGCCGATGATCTCGCCCGCCTTGGCCTGGCCGACATTCTCATGCTGGGCGCCGAACATCCGGAACACGCCGCCGACCCGCATGCCGCCCAGGGTCATGCCGTCCTTGACCTCGCCCGACCAGACCCGCGCCAAGGACAGCTTGCCGGCATGGGGCAGATGGTAGGTCTTGAGCACCTGGACCAAGGTCGGACCGGCCGGATCGACGCCGACCCGCGCGGCGGTGACATCGGGATCGGGCGCCTCCTTGGCCAGGGCCTCGAGCAGGCGGCGCACGCCCATGTCGCGCTCAGCGACGCCCATGAACACCGGCACCACCTGATCGGCGCCGAGCGTCCGGCGCATATGGCGCATGATGTCCTCGGCGGGCGGCTGCTGATCCTCCAGGAGCAGGGTCATCAGATCATCGTCGAAGTCGGCCAGCGTCTCCAGCATCTCGGCCCGCGCGGTCTGCTCGCGCTCGCGGTAGTCCTCGGGCAGAGCGATCCGGTCGGACGGCTTGCCGGGGTTGTAGCTGTAGGCCTGCTCGGTCACGAGATCGATGTAGCCGATCAGCTCCTCGCCGCGGCCGATCGCATATTGGTGCGGGATCACCGGCCGGTCGGACAAGGCGCGCAGGCTCTGCAGCAGGTCGCGGAAGCGGACCTCGGAGCGGTCCATCTTGTTGATGAAGATGAGGTGGGGGATCGCCTGGGCGTCGAGATAGCGGAGCAACGGCGAGATCGTGATCATGCGCTCGGGCACCGGCTCGACCACGACCAGGGCGGCATCGCAGCCGAGCAGCACGTTGCGCGCCTCCTGGGCGAAATCGACCGCGCCCGGACAATCCAGGAAGGTGAATTCGATGCCGTCATGGATGACGGTCGCGGCATTCACTTCGACGCTCATCTGACGCTCACGGGCTTCGGCAGCGCTGTCGCCGACGGTGTTGCCTTCGCCGGCCTTGCCCTTGCGCGAGATGCCGCCAGTCACGAACAGCAGACTCTCCAGCAAGGTCGTCTTGCCGGTCCCATTGGGGCCGACAATGGCGACATTCCGCACCGATTCTGCTCCAGACATGGCAATCTCCCTTGGCTATGAGCTTCCCCTGCCGGGTTCTTGCGCCTCCCTTGCGCGGACCCGGTCTTGCCCACAACTGTCATCAGCCTGTCGTGGAATCGCAACGGAAAAATCATCAACTTGGGGATGCGCAAAGCCGCGCGTGAGCGCGCGCCGAGGGCTCAGTCGGCGGTCTCTTCCAGCGCCTCGGCGGCCGCCAGCCAGCGCGCCTCGGCGGCAGCGAGCGCCGCCTTCAGCTCGGCGTCCTCGCGCAGCAGCGCCGCGATCCGCTCGGGCGGCCGCTCATAGGTGGCGCTGTCCGCGAGCTGGGCGGCGAGGCGCGCCTGCCGGGCATGCAGCCGCTCGACCTCGCGCTCGGCGGTGGCGGCGGCTTGACGCAAGGGGGCCAGGCGCGCCCGGTGCTCGGCGCCTTTTTGCCGCTGGCCGCGCTTGCTGGCGTCCTCGGGCCGCTCGCTGCCGCCGGGCGATCCTGCGCCCGGGCCCTCGAACAGGCCGCGGCGGTAATCCTCCAAGTCGCCCTCGAACGGCGCCACCTTGCCGCCAGCCACCAGCCAGAGGCGATCGGCGGTCAGCTCGAGCAGATGGCGGTCGTGGCTGATCAGAATGACCGCACCCGGAAACTCGTTGATCGCCTCGACCAGCGCTTCCCGCGAGTCGATGTCGAGGTGGTTGGTGGGCTCGTCCAGCACCAGGAGCTGCGGCCGCTTGGCGCTGATCAGGGCGAGGGTCAGGCGCGCCTTCTCGCCGCCCGAAAGCTGGCCGGCCGCCAGCTGCGCCTTGTCCTGCGACAGGCCGAAGCCACCTAGCCGGGCGCGCAGGCGCTCCTCCCGCTCGTTCGGCAGCAGGCGGGCCAGATGGGTGACCGCGGACGCATCCGGGGTCAGCTCCTCGATCTGGTGCTGGGCGAAATAGCCGACCGTGAGCTTGCCGGCCCGCTGCAGCTCGCCCGATTGCGGCTCGAGGCGGCCGGCGATCAGCTTGGCGAAGGTCGACTTGCCGTTGCCGTTGGCGCCGAGCAGCGCGATCCGGTCGTCCGGATCGAGCCTGAGGCTGAGCCCGCTCAACACTGTGCGCGCGCCATAGCCGACCGCGACCCGGTCCATGGTGATCAAGGGCGGCGGCGGCAGATCGGGCTCCGGGAACTTGAGCACGATGTCGGATGCCTCGACCGTGCTCGGGATCGACTGCAGCTTGCTCAGCGCCTTGAGCCGGCTTTGCGCCTGGCGGGCCTTGCTGGCCTTGTAGCGGAAGCGGTCGACGAAGGCCTGCATGTGCTTGCGCTTGGCCTCGATCCGCGCTCGCTCCTTGTCCTGCAGGGTCAGGCGCTCGGCCCGGCTGCGCAGGAACGTGTCGTAGCCGCCGGCATAGCTGGTGAGCTTCTTGCCCTCCAGGTGGATGATCCGCTCCGGCACCTCGTTCAGCAGGTCGCGGTCATGGCTGACCAGGAGCAGGGTCTTGGGGTAGCGCTTGAGGTAGCTCTCCAGCCAGAGCGTCGCCTCGAGGTCGAGATGGTTGGTGGGCTCGTCGAGCAGCAGAAGATCCGGCTCGGCGAACAAGGCGGCGGCCAGCGCCACCCGCATCCGCCAGCCGCCCGAGAAGGCTGACAGCGGCTGGTTCTGCGCCGCCTCGTCGAAGCCCAGGCCGTTCAGGATCGCGGCCGCACGGGCCGGGGCGGCATGGGCGCCGATGTCGGCCAGGCGGGTCTGGATCTCGGCGATCTCCTCGGCCCGCTTGGCGTGCTCCGCTGCGACCAAGAGGCGGGCGCGCTCGCGATCGGCGGCCAGCACGACCGCGCGCGGCGTCTGGCTGCCGCCCGGCGCTTCTTGCGCGACCGCGCCGATGCTGGCGCCGCGGCGCAGGCGCAGCTCGCCCTGGTCGGGCTGCAGCTCGCCCTGGATCAGGCGCAAGAGCGTGGTCTTGCCGCTGCCATTGCGGCCGACCAGGCCAAAGCGCTGGCCCGCCGGCAGATGGACCGTGGCCCCTTCCAGCAGCGGCCGGCCGGCGACCCTGAGCGTGACGTCGTTCAGATGCAGCATGCAGGACAGATAGGCATGGTCACGCCCGGTGGTAGCTCCGGTACCACGCGACGAAGCGCGGCAGGCCGACCTCGATCGGCGTGCTCGGCTCATAGCCGAGATCCTGCCGGCTGGCGTCGATGTCGGCGCAGGTGCGGACCACGTCGCCAGGCGGCAAGGGGGCTAGCTCGATCTGGGCGGCTTGGCCCAGCGATTCCTCCAGGATGCCGACGAAGCGGCGCAGCGGCACCGGCCGATGGTTGCCGAGATTGTAGACCCGGTGCGGCGCCTGGCCCTCGGCCGAGGGCGGCCGATCGAGCGCGGCCAGGATGCCGGCCACGATGTCGTCGACATAGGTGAAGTCACGCTCCATCTCGCCGCGATTATAGAGCGTGATCGGCCGGCCGGCGGTGATCGCGTCGGCGAACAGATAGGCCGCCATGTCGGGCCGGCCCCACGGCCCGTACACCGTGAAGAAGCGCAGGCCGGTCTGCGGCAGGCGGTAGAGGTGGCTGTAGCAGTAGCTCATCAGCTCGTCGGCGCGCTTGGTCGCGGCATAGAGCGAGATCGGCCGATCGACCCGGTCCTCGATCGAGAACGGCGACTTGGTGTTGCCGCCATAGACCGAGCTGGAGCTGGCATAGACCAGGTGCTGGATCCCCGGCAGCTCGCGCCGGCAGATCTCGAGCATGACCATGTGGCCCATGAGGTTGCTATGGACGTAGTCGAAGGGCTTGGTCAGCGAATGGCGCACGCCGGCCTGGGCGGCCAGATGGATCACGCCGGTGATCGCCTCGCCCGCGTCGCGCGCCAGCGCCTGCATGGCGGGCAGATCGGCGATGTCGGCCTCGGCGAAGCGAAAGCCGTCACGCGCCCGCAGCTGGGCCAGGCGGGCGTGCTTCAAGGCGGGGTCGTAGTAGTCGTTGAGGTTGTCGACGCCCAGCACCTGCTCGCCGCGGCCGAGCAGGGCCTGGCTGACATGGAAGCCAATGAAGCCGGCGCTGCCGGTGACCAGAATGCTCATGATGGAAACGCCTTTGGCGGGTTGATTGGCGTCGACGTAGCACAAAACAGGCAGTGGCCAAAGCGGCCCCTTGGCGGCAGAGTGTGGCGCGGCGACGACAGGGGCAAACGGGACGGAAAGGGCGGGCGTGGCGACGGGCGGCGAGCGGCCGACGCCGGTGATCGCGCAGTATCAGGCACTGAAGGCGGAGCACCCGGAGGGCCTCCTGTTCTTCCGCATGGTCCGTT
>CADEGR010000158.1 GCA_902826935.1 uncultured Alphaproteobacteria bacterium
CGGCCAGCGCCTGCGCGAACGGCGGCTCGGCGGCCAGCGCCCGCATCAGGGCATGGGACGGTGCGGCGAAATTGGCCGGCATCTGCACGGCCAGCACGCCGCCCGGCGCCAGCTGCTCGACCAGGCGCGGCAGCAGGCGGCCGTGGTCCGGCAGCCATTGCAGGCAGGCATTGCTGAACAGCAGATCGACCGGCGCCGCGGCCTGCCAGGCCGCGATATCCGCCTGCTGCCAGCTGGCCCGCACCTCGCTCGCCCGGGCGCGCTCGAGCATCGCGGGGTCGCTGTCGATGCCGGTCAGCGCCGCGTCCGGCCAGCGCGCTGCCAGGAGCGCCGTGGCGTTGCCGGGGCCGCAGCCGAGATCGACGATCCGGCCGGGCGCCGCCAGGCGGACCCGGGCGAGCAGGTCCAGCGCCGGCCGGGTGCGCTGATCGGCGAAGGTCAGGTACTGCGCCGGGTCCCAGCCCATCGGGGGCCTAGCCGAGGTCGCGCAAGGTCAGATCGAACGCGGCGCGCGCCTTGGTCACGATCTCGTCGATCTCGGCCTCGGTGATGATCAGGGGCGGCGACAGCACCATGATGTCGCGGATCGCGCGCATCACCAGGCCCTGCTCGATGCAATGGTCGCGGCACATCAGCCCGACCTTGCGGGCCGGCGCGAAATGCCGCCTCGCCGCCTGGTCCTCGACCAGCTCGACCGCGCCGATCAGGCCGCAGCTCCGGGTCTCGCCGACCAGCGGATGGTCGGCCAGGGACGCCAAGGCGTCGGCGAAATAGCGGCTGATCGGGCCGTTCGCCCGCTCGATCAGGCGATCGTCGCGCAGGACCCGGATGGTCGCCAGCGCCACCGCCGCGGCGACCGGATGGCCGCTATAGGTATAGCCGTGGAACCATTCCTGGCCGCTCCCGACCAGGGCCTCGCCGACCCGCGGGCCGATCGCCAGGGCCGCGATCGGCTGGTAGCCAGACGACAGGCCCTTGGCCATGGTCATCAGGTCCGGCTGGATCGCGAAGGTGTCCGAGCCGAACCAGCGCCCGGTCCGGCCGAAGCCGCAGATCACCTCGTCGGCGATCAGGAGCACGTCGTATTTGCGGCAGATCCGCTGGATCTCCGCCCAGTAGCCGGGCGGCGGGATGATCACCCCGCCGGAGCCCTGGATCGGCTCGCCGATGAACGCCCCGACCCGCTCCGGCCCCAGCGCCAGGATCTTCGCCTCCAGCTCGCCCGCCGCCTGCAAGGCGAAGGCCTCGGGCGACAGCTCGCCGCCCTGGCCATACCAGTAGGGCGCGCCGACATGGGTGAAGCGCGCCAGCGGCAGGTCGTGCTGCGGATGCATCGGCCATTGGCCGGACAGGCTGGCGGCCGCCAGGGTGACCCCGTGATAGCCGAACTCGCGGCTGATCATGATCTTCTTCTCGGGCTGGCCCATCAGGTTCCAATAGAACCAGACCAGCTTGATCGCGGTGTCGTTGGCCTCGGAGCCGCTATTGGTGAAGAAGATCCGATCCAGCCCGGCCGGCGTGACCTCGGCGATCGCGGCGGCCAGCTCGATCGCCGGCGGCGTCGCGCACTGGAAGAAGGTGTTGTAGTAGGGCAGCACCGCCATCTGCCGGGTCGCCGCCTCGACCAGCCGATGCTCGCTGTAGCCGAGATTGACGCACCACAAGCCCGCCATGCCGTCGATGATCCGGCGGCCCTCGCTGTCGATCAGATAACAGCCTTCGCCCTTGACGATGATCCGGCTGCCTTTTTGCGCCAGCTCGCCATGGTTGGTGAAGGGATGCAGATGGTGGCGGGCATCCAGCGCCTGCCATTCTTGGGTGCCAGTCATGCGCGCGGACGCTCCAAGCAACGCCGGCGCGTGGCCGCCTGCCGGCCGCGCTACTTGCGGCGGCGACGCGGCCGACGCGCGCTCGGCTCCAGCCAGGGCATCAGTCTGCGGCTGATCGCGATCGCCGTCAAACCGGCCAGGCTGCCGGCGACGGCGAACAGCCAGCGGCCCGGCTGCGGCAGGTGATCGATGGTCAGCAGCGCCACCTCGGCGGCGGTCGCGGTCAGGAGCCAGCCGGTCAGCTGCAGCCAGAGCCGGTCCTCCGGCCGGCCGAGCCGGACCAGGCCGGCGAGCAGGGCAAACACCAGGGCCAGCGCCAGCGGACCCACGATATGGCCGGGCAGGGCCAGCCCGCGGCCAAGATCCTCCAGCACCACCTGGCGCCAGCTGGCCGGCAGCATGAGCGCGCCGCCGAGCATGCCGCAGGCGCCGCCGAACCAGAGCTGCAGCTCGAACGGCTCCAGGCTGCGGCGCAGCCGGTGCAGCGTCAGGGCGGCCAGCAGGCACCAGGCCGCGACCACGCTGGTCGCCGCCAGGCGGAACAGCGCGCGCTCCCTGACCAGCTCGAGGCGCAGCCCCTCGACCATCAGCTCGCCGGTCGCCTGGCGCAGATGCAGGCCCAGCATCACCTGCGGGATCGTGCTCGGCACCGCGAACACGGCATTGAAGCTCTGCGGGCTGCTGGTGCCGTCGAGCTCGGCCAGGGCATGCGGCCGCTGCCATTGCAGCCGGCCGAGCGCATCGATCTGGGCGAGGACGATCCGGCCCCGGTCGGCGGGCTGCGGGCCGGGCTTGATCGCGCGCGCCTGGGCGCTGGCGCTGAGCCACAGGAAATTGCGCTCCGGCGGCAGCTCGAACACCCGTTCCAGCCACGCGCTCTCGGTCGGCTCGCGGTTCTGCAGGACGACCCGGCCGGGCACCGCGCGGTCGGGCCGGACCAGGCCATGCTGCTGCCACTCGGCCAGGCCGTCCTGGAAGGCGGGGTCGGTCAGCAGCGGCCGGCCGGGCAGGCGGTAGCGCGGCAAGTCGCGGAACACCAGCACGGTCACGGCCATTAAAGCGGCCGCGACCAGCATCAGCCACGCGCCGCGACCCAGCCGCAGAGCCGGCAGCCAGCCGGCACCCGGCCAGCGCAGCCCCGCCGGCGTCATCCGCGAGCGCCGGCCGGCGCCGGCCGCTCAGACATTCAAGAGCAGATGCTGGCGCTCCCAGGAGCTGATGACCTCCTGGTAGGCCTCGTCCTCGACCGCCTTGACCATGATCAGGGCCTCGACGAAGTCGTCGCCGAGCAGCTCGCGCAACGGCCGCGAGCGGCGCAGCAGATCGAGCGCGTCGGGCAG
This sequence comes from uncultured Alphaproteobacteria bacterium, assembly GCA_902826935.1. Lineage (GTDB taxonomy): Bacteria > Pseudomonadota > Alphaproteobacteria > Geminicoccales > Geminicoccaceae > CADEGR01. The sequence goes on from CADEGR010000158.1 coordinate 3,170, forward strand.
GAAGCGGGGCAGGGTCTGGGCCAGGCGATAGGCGCTGCCCTCGATCGGCTTGGTCGGCTCCAGCTCATCGATCATGCCGAGCAGCCCGCAGGCGAGCGAGGCCGCGATCGCGAGATAGGAATTGGCATCGGCGCCGGCGACCCGATTCTCGACCCGGCGCGCATTGGGCCCGGAATCCGGCACGCGCAGCCCGACCGTGCGGTTCTCCCAGCCCCAATGCAGGTTGATCGGGGCATCGGAATAGCGCCGCAGCCGACGGTAGGAATTGACGTTGGGCGCGAGCAGCGGCATCGCGGCCGGCAAGTATTTCTGCAAGCCTGCGACATGGTGCAGGAACAAGGCGCTGTTGCTGCCATCCGCCTCGGCGAACAGGTTGTTGCCGGTCGCCGCATCGATCACGCTCTGGTGGATATGCATGGCGCTGCCCGGCTCGTGCTGCATGCGCTTGGCCATGAAGGTCGCGTAGATGCCGTGGCTGAGGGCGGCCTGGCGCAAGGTGCGCTTGAACAGGAAGGCCTGGTCGGCCAGCTCGAGCGCATCGCCGTGGTTGAAGTTCATCTCCATCTGGGCGGCGCCGCTCTCGTGGGTGAGCGTGTCGACGTCCAGCTCCTGCGCCTCGCACCAGTCGTAGAGCACGTCGAAGATCGGGTCGAACTCGTTGACCGCCTCGATGCCGTAGCTCTGGCGGGCCGATTCCGGGCGCTTCGAGCGGCCGATCGGCGGCTCCAGCGGATAGTCCGGATCCTCGTTGATCTTGGTCAGGTAGAATTCCAGCTCGGGCGCCACGACCGGCTGCCAGCCGCGCTCGGCATAGGCGGCGAGCACCCGGCGCAGGACCTGGCGCGGCGCGATCTCGACCACCCGGCCGTCATGCTGGAAGCAGTCGCTGATCACCTGGGCGGTCGGCTCCTCGTACCAGGGCACGACCCGGAGCGAGCGCACATCCGGCCGCATGCGCACGTCGCGCACCGCCGGATGGGTGACCCGGTCGACCGCGTCGTCGGGATAGTCGCCGGTGACCGACTGGATGAAGATCTGCTCGGGCAGCCGCAGGCTGTCATCGGCGATCGAGCGCACGAACTTGGCGGCCGGCAGGATCTTGCCGCGGGCGACCCCGGTCAGATCGGCGACCAGGCATTCGACCTCGGTGATCCTATGCTCCTGAAGCCAGGACTGGATCTCGTTCATGCACCGCTTTCTCGCGCGCCCGCGCCCGGCAGGCGGCACCGAATGCCGCGAACAGGCGGCGGGAAACGGGATTGTCCAGGACGCGCCATTCCGGATGCCACTGCACGCCGAGCGCGAAGCCCGGCACGTCCTGCACCCGGACCGCCTCGATCGTGCCATCTTCGGCGACCGCCTCGATTGCGAGGCGTGGCGCCAGCCGATCGATCGCCTGGCCGTGCAGCGAATTGACCTGGATGGTCGCGGCGCCGCCCAGGAGGTCCTGCAGCTGGCCGCCCGGGGTCAGCTCGACCGGATGGGCCGGGCCGTAGCGTTCGGGATAGGGGAGAGTCTTGTCGGAGCGATGGTCGCGCCGGCCGGGCAGCGCATGCACTTCCTGGTGCAGGCTGCCGCCCAGCGCCACGTTCAGCTCCTGGATGCCGCGGCAGATCGCCAGCAGCGGCAGGCCGCGCGCCAGGGCCTTGCGGATCAGCGGCAAGGTGGTGGCATCGCGCGCCGGATCGGTCAGGTTGTCCTGCGGCGGCGGTCCGCCTGCATAGTGATGGGGCTCGACATTGGACGGGCTGCCGGTGATCAGCAGGCCATCCAGCCGGCCCAGCAGCTGGTCCAGGTCGAGGCGCGGGCCCAAGGCCGGGATCAGAACCGGCAGGCCGCCCGCGCCGTCGACCACGCTGTCGACATATTTGTCGCCGACCTTGTGAAAGCCGAAGCCGCTCTCCGGGTCGAGGTCGAGGCAGGCCGGCACACCGATCAGCGGTAGAAAATCAACCTGGTCCATCATGCCGTTGTAACCGAGCGCGCCGGGCGGAACAAGCGCGGCGCTGGGACGGGGTCGGACAGACGAAGGGCGCCGAACCCTTGGCCCGGCGCCCGAACTGCTCCGTCTGCGACGACGCTGGCTACGCCGCCTTGTCTTCCTTGCGGCCCTCGATCACCTTGGGCTGCGGGGTGCCGCCGATCTTGATCTGCTGCGGCTTCATCGCCTCCGGCAGCTCACGCGCCAGCTCGATGTCGAGCAGGCCGTTGACCAGGCTGGCGCCGGTCACGCGGACATAGTCCGCGAGCTGGAAGCGGTGCTCGAAGGCCCGCTTGGCGATGCCGCGATGCAGATAGGCGACCTCCTTCTCGGCCTCGGCACCCTTGCCGCGCACGGTCAGCAGGTTCTCCTTGGTCTCGATGTCGAGATCGGCCTCGCCGAAGCCAGCCACCGCCAAAGTGATCCGGTAGGCATCCTGACCGGTCTTGGCGATGTTGTAGGGCGGGTAGGAGTTCTCCTGGGCCGCATTGCGGAAAGCAGTCTCGAACAACTGGTCGAGACGATCGAAACCAACCGAGTAACGGAACAGCGGCGACAAGTCCAAACTGCGCATGGTCAGATCCTCGTCTGAGCGATTGACTGTGGGCCCGTCTTCAAGACCGGGCCGCTTCTCTTTGTCAGTCCCATTCCGGCGACCGACAGGCTGGATATAAGCAAGCATAAGGGAGCTTCAAGAGGGATTTCGCCGGAAAAATTGAGGGCAATGCCGTTCAGGCGGGCCGCCCCACGGGCCGCGGCAAGATGAAGCCGCTGCCCCGCTCCAACCGCCAGTAGATGCCGCCCAGCCAGGCGCCGCGCGCCGCCATGAACAAGGCCAGGGCGAGCCACAAGCCATGGTTGCCGAGCACCGGCACCATGAGGGCGGCGGCCGCGCCGAACACCACCAGGGCCAGCGCCATGCCGTTCCTCATCTCGGCGGTCCGGGTGGCGCCGATATAGACGCCGTCGAACAGATAGGCGAACACCGCCAGGAGCGGCATCACCACCAGGTACGGCAGATAGAGCAGCGCGCCGGCGCGCACCGCCGGCAGGTCGGTCAGGAGCTGGATCAGGGCCGGCCCGCCCAGCGCCAGGATCAGGCAGATCAGCAAGGCGAAGGCCAGGCTCCAATCCAGCCCGGCCCGGACCGCCTGGCGCAAGCCGGGCCGATCGCGCGCCCCGGCGGCATGGCCGACCAGGGCCTCGGCGGCATTGGCGAAGCCGTCCAGGCTGAACGAGGCGAGGTGCAGGAGGTTCAAGAGCACGGTGTTGGCGGCCAGCGCCACCTCGCCCTGGCGCGCGCCCAAGGTCGCGACGCCGATGAAGGCCGCCTGCAGGCAGAAGCTGCGCAGCACGATGTCCCGGTTGACCTGGAACAGCCGGCGCAGGGCCGGCAGGTCGAGCACGGCGGCCCAGCTCCAGGTGCCCGGCAGATGGCGGAGCCGGCGCCAGACCAGCCAGCCGGCCAGCGCTGCCGCCCCATGGTCGGCGACCACCGTGGCCGCGGCCACGCCGGCCACCGCCCAGCCGAAGCCGAGCACGAACAGGACCGCCAGCACGATGTTCAGGCCGTTGCCGAGCAGCAGCACCAGGAGCGGCCCGCGCGCGTCCTGCATGCCGAGCAGCCAGCCGACCAGGACCATGCTCACCAGCGCCGCCGGCGCCGCCAGGAGCCGGATCTGGAGATAGGTCGCGAACGCGGCCTCGACCCGGGCACCCGGCTGGAACAGCCAGGCGGCGACCTCTGCGATCGGCCCGCCCAGCAGCAACAGCAGGCCGCCGATCAAGAGCGCCAGCAGCAACGCCCGGATCAGGCCAAGCCGCAGCTCGGCGCGATCGGCGGCGCCATGGGCCTGGGCCATCAGCCCGGTGGTGCCCATGCGCAGGGCCACCACCGCGAAGTACAAGGCCGAGAAGGTCGCCGAGCCCAGCGCCACGCCGCCCAGAAAATGCGGCTCCGGCAGATGGCCGACCACGGCCGTGTCGGTCATGCCGACCAGGGGCACGGTGACGTTGGAGAGGATCAGCGGCCAGGCGAGGCGCCACAGGGCCAGATGCGCCGGCGTCCAGGCCGCCTGCAGGCGCTGCCAGGCCATGGCCGCGGGTCGCTCCGGGCTACGACACCCAGGCGATGCGCAGCAGGTTGGTGGCACCGGGCGTGCCGAACGGCATGCCGGCGGTGATCACCAGGCTGCTGTTGCGCGCGGCGAGGCCGGTGTCCTTGGCGAGCTGGACCGCGCGCTCGACCATCTCGTCCATGTCATGGGCATCTTCGCAGACCACCGGGTAGAGGCCCCAGAGCAGCGCCAGGCGGCGGGCGGCGGGCAGGCGGGTGATCAGGCCCAGGATCGGCCGGTCGGGGCGCGAGCGGGCGGCGCGGAGCGCGGTCGAGCCGGTGGTGGTGTAGGTCACGATCGCGGCTGCCCGGATGGTCGACGCGACCTGCCGGGCGGCCACCGTGATGGCGTCCGCGGTCGTCTGCTGGGCCTCGGCGTGATAGGCCTCGAGATAGCTGCGATAGAGCGGATCGCTCTCGGTCCGGTCGATGATCCGGTCCATCATCTCGACCGCCTCGATCGGATAGCTGCCCGACGCGGTCTCGGCCGAGAGCATGACCGCGTCGGCGCCGTCATAGACGGCGGTCGCGACATCCGAGGCCTCGGCCCGGGTCGGCGCCGGCGCCGAGATCATGGATTCGAGCATCTGGGTCGCCACGACCACCGGCTTGCCGGCCTCGCGGGACGCCCGCACGATCTGCTTTTGCAGCCGCGGCACCTCCTCGGGCGGCATCTCGACGCCGAGATCGCCGCGCGCCACCATGATGCCGTCGGCCAGATCGATGATCTCGTCCAGATGGTCGATCGCCGCCGGCTTCTCGATCTTGACCATGATCGCCGCCCGGCCGCCGATCAGCTTCCTGGCCTCGGCCACGTCCTCGGGCCGCTGCACGAACGACAAGGCGACCCAGTCGGCGCCGAGATCCAGCCCGAACTGCAGATCGCGCCGGTCCTTGTCGGTCAAGGGCGAGAGCGGCAGGACCACGTTGGGCACGTTCACGCCCTTCATGTCGGACAGCCGGCCGGCGACCATGACCTCGGTCAGCGCGAAGTCCTTGCCACGCTCGATCACGGTCAGGCGGATCCGGCCGTCATCGAGGAGCAGCTCGGTGCCGGCGCGGACCGCCTTGAAGATCTCGGGATGGGGCAGGCAGACCCGCTCGTCCGAGCCCATGGCCTGGTCGAGATCGAGCCGGAAGCGGTTGCCCGGCTGGAGCTGGGTGCTGCCGCCCTCGAACCGGCCGACCCGGAGCTTCGGCCCCTGCAGGTCCATGATCGCGGCGATCGGCCGGCCGGACGCCATCTCGACCTCGCGCACCGCCCGGTAGCGGCGGGCATGGTCGATATGGGTGCCATGGGAGAAGTTGAAGCGGAAGGCATCCGCGCCGGCGTCGAACAGCGCGCGGATCTGCTCGGGCGTGGAGCTGGCCGGCCCCAATGTTGCCAGGATCTTGGCGGCTCGCCTGTGGCGCATGGAGCTAGCTTCCCATCGGTTCCAGCCGGGCCGGCATTGCCGGCGGACGCGCCTTGTGGCTTAAATCACTGAGCGGGTTTCAGCAACCGGTCCGCGCGCACGAACTGAGTGGGACGGAAGCCATGGTCGATCTGGTGATGGGCGTGATCGCGCTGGTCCTGGCGATCCTGTTCCTGGCGGTCCCGCTCTACCAGCTGATGGCGCCGCCCTTGTTCATCATCGCGGCGATCGGGATCGCCTGCATGGTCTGGAGCCTGATCGAAGCCGTGCGCGAGCGCCCGCGGCGCGGCTGAGGCTTGGGGTCGACCCCAGTTAAAGGTACGCATCCGAGATAATGCGGTTCGGCGGCTCCTGGGCGCATCCTGAACCGGCCGTCGAGTGTGGTCCGGCGGCGGTCGACGAGCCAGGCAAGCAGTCGCGAAAGCGGCTTGATCCGGCATGCCGAAGGCCGCCCAAGCGCGGCGGCCCAAGCAATGAGCAATCTCAAGACCAGGACGCTACGCGGTCGCCAGAAGCTGCAGCCAAACCAGCCGCTTGAGGTTGTAGACCAGATTGGCGAGGCCGATCTTGGTGCTAGCCCGCGCCAGGTCGATGGTGCGGATGAACCGACCCATCCGGTCCTTCTGCCCGGCGAAGACCTGCTCGACCCGGGCCCGCAGCTTTGATGTGCGGCCGTTGGCACGGCGGACAGGCTTCGGCATCGGCCGGCCATGGGGCTTCTTGCGGTGGCCGTGGCTGACAAAGCCCTGCTCGGCCATGAACTGCTCATTGGCCTTAGAGCGGAAGGCCGGGTCGGCCAGACAGTGGAACGCCGTGTTCCTCTTGTCGAGCAGGCCGCAGCGCAGCATGCGACCCTCATAGGCGGCGGCATCGGTGGCTTGCCAGCGCCGGATCAGTCGAGAGCGGCGGTCGATCAAGCTATGGTTTTTGGTCGCCGAAGACCGGCACCGCGATGTCGCCCTGAACCTTGCAGTCCGCGCCGATCTTGACCTTGGCGAACTTGACCGTCCAGCGGGCATCCCGGTCCTTGTGCCGAAGCTTGGCCGGCTTCTTCCGCCAAGCCTAGGGCACCCGCTCAGCCTTGCGGCGGGCGGAGAGCGGCACGGCGATCAGTGAGATCTGCCGCAGTTTGAGCGTGAGCGATTGATCCGGGGGATCAATCGTAGCGAAAACGGCGTGGCCGAGGCGACTTCTAGCGATGGCAGAAGGCGTTAGCTGGCATGGGCGTGGCCGCGATCCGGCGG
>CADEGR010000159.1 GCA_902826935.1 uncultured Alphaproteobacteria bacterium
TCGCCCGGATCAAGCAGGAGGGCGTGGCGATCGTGGTGATCACCCACAATGTCCTGCATGCCTTCCAGGTGGCCGACCGGATCGTGGTGCTGCGCCAGGGCCGGGTCACTGGCGAGCGTCAGGTGCGCTCGACCAGCGCCGAGGAGATCGTCCGCCTGATCACTGGCGAATTGGGCGACCTCGCCCGGCCCGCCGCCGCGGCCGGCTGACCGTCTCAGCCGGCCGGGCAGGCCGGACCTGCGGCCGGAGTGAGCGCCGTGAAGGGTTCGTCCGACGTGGCCGCCGGCCTGGTTCGCCAGGGGTCGATCGCACCGCTGGCCGCAGCATGGCCCTGTGCGAACAGGCAGCGCAGCTCCGCCGCTGAGCCAGCCGCGCGGCAGGCCGCGGGCGCGGCGCTGGTCCAACGCAGCGTGACGCCATTGGCCTCGGCCAGCGTCAGCGCCTGGTCCAGCCCGGCCTTGGCCGCCCAGCTGGTCAGCAGCGCCAGGCTGCGCTCGGCGACCGCCCACGGCCCGGCGCCAGCACAGACCGGCCCGCCGGCCGGCGTCTCGCCCAGGATCACCATCAGCTGCGGCGCTGGCGCGCTGCCTCGCAGCTGGTCCAGATAGCGCACCAGGCGCGGAAGCTGGCCGGGTCCGCCGTCGACCAGCAGCCCGTCCGCGACCGGCACCGGCGGCAAGGCGACCGGGATGGCGCTGGCGGCCATCAGCGCTGCGACGTAGAACGCCTGGCGCTGCGGCTCGGGCTGGCGGGCCAGCGCGCCGAGGTCGAGCACGCGTGGCGTCCCACGCGCCAGATCCAGCGCCAGCGCCAACAGGAAGCGGCCAGGCTGCCCGGTCACCGGGTCGAGCTCGGTCGCAGCCGCGACCCGGTCCAGCAAGGCCGGCGTCAGCAGCCGGGCCAGCTCGGCGCGCACCGGCGCCGGATCACGCTGCGAGGGCGCCACCAGCCCGGCCAGCTGGCCATAGGGCCGGCCGAGCGCCGCGCCGGCCAGGCTGGGCACGGCCGCCTCGAGCGCCTGATCGCTGGCGGGATCGCCCAGGAACGCATGGGTCGCCAGGAGCGCGCCGCCGCTGATCACCACGACCACGTCGACCCGGCGCGGGCGGCGCAGGCCGGGCTGGCTCTGGCTGGCCCAGCCCTTCAGGAAGCCCGCGGCATAGGCGCTGCTCGGGCCGCTGCTGGCCAGCGCCAGGACCTGGATCCGGCCGGCATCAGGGCCGGGCAGGGCCTCCATGGCGCGCTCGGCCGCGACCGGCGGCACCGCGGCTGCCCGCTTGGCCATCAGCGCCGTCAGCGCCTGATCGGGCGCCGCCAGCCGCAACCGAGGCCCTGCGTCCTCCTGACCGGCCGCGCAGGCGGCCAGCCACAGGCCCAGCACCAGCGCCAGCCAGCGGCCCGGCCGACCACGCCTTGGCATCTCGGTCATCTGGCAGTCTCCGCCTTGAGCGGCCGGCGCATCAGCTGATCGAGCGCCTGCTCGATCGCCTGGCTGCCGTCCAGGATCGCGGCCACCGCCTCGGCGATCGGCAGATCGACGCCATGGCGCGCCGCCAGGCGAACCGCGGCGCGCGCGGTCGCGACCCCTTCGACCAGCGCATGCGGCTCGGCCTGCAGGCGCTTGGGATCGGCACCTTGGCCGATCGCCCGGCCAAACGCCATGTTGCGCGAGGTCGGGCTGCCGGCAGTCAGCAGCAGATCGCCCAGACCTGACAGGCCAGTCAGCGTCTCCGGCCGCGCGCCCAGCGCCACGCCCAGGCGGGCGAGCTCGGCCAGGCCGCGGGTGATCAGGGCGGCGGCCGCGTTCTCGCCCAGGCCCCTGCCGGTCACCATGCCGGCCGCGATCGCGAGCACGTTCTTGAAGGCGCCGCCGATCTCGACGCCGATCAGATCATCCGTCCAGTAGACCCGAAATTGCGGGCTGCTCAGCAAGCCGGCGATCGTTGCCCCGCGCGCCGCATCGATGCAGCCGAGGGTGGTCGCGGCCGGCAGGCCCAAGGCGACCTCGCGGGCGAAATTCGGACCGGACAGGACCGCGACCGGCCTGCCCGGATGGACCGCATGAGCGACCTCGGACAGGCGCAGATCGGTCGCCTGCTCCAGCCCCTTGGCGCACAGCACCAGGGGTGTCTCGCCCGGGGCCAGGGCGGTCAGTACCCCTCGCAGGCTCTGTGCCGGCACCGTTAGCAGCAAGAAGTCGGCGTCGGCCAAGTCCGCGAGGTCGGCGGTCGGCGTGATCGCCGGGTCCAGCGTGATGCCGGGAAGATAGCGCGGGTTGGTGCGCTCGGCGCCCACCATTGCAGCGAGCGCCGGATCGCGCGCCCAGAGCCGGACGGCATGACCGCGATGGGCCGCATGCTGCGCCAGCGCCGTGCCCCAGGCGCCGGCGCCGACCACGCCGATGGTGGCATGCTCAGTCATGGCGGCAGGCTTTGTCGCCAGCCGGCCGCCCTGTCAACCCGCAATGCCTCCCCCGCGACCGGCGCTCAGGCTGCCAGCTGGTCGATCTTGGCGGCCATGATGAAGTCGTTCTCGTGCAGCCCTTTGATCTTGTGGGTGTGCAGCGAGATCGTGGCGTAGCCCCAGCCGAAGCTGATGTCCGGGTGATGACCTTCGGCCTCGGCCAGCGCCCCGACCCGATCGACGAAGGCCAGGGCGGCCGCGAAGTTCTTGAACCGGCAGCGGCGCTGGATCCGGGTGCTGTCGTCCTGCAGCTGCCAGTCCGGCAGCCCAGCGAGCAGCCGCGCCGCCTCGGCCGCGGCCATCGGCGGGACGCCGCCCCGGCACGGCGTGCAGCTCTGGCTGGCGAGCGGCGTGCTCATCGCGCGCTGCCGCTCACCAGCTGCCGGTATTGGGCATCGAGGCCCAGGGCTCGGCCTTGGCCAGCGCCTCGCCGCGCTGCAAGAGCTCGATCGAGATGCCGTCCGGGGAGCGGACGAAGGCCATCCGGCCATCGCGCGGCGGCCGGTTGATCGTCACGCCTTTGTCCATCAGCGTCTGGCAGGTCTGGTAGATATTGTCGACGCGGTAGGCGAGATGGCCGAAATTCCGGCCGCCGGTATAGGTCTCGGGATCCCAGTTGTAGGTCAGCTCGACCAGGGGCGCCTGGCTCGCCTTGGCCTGGTCGACATCGCCGGGCGCTGCCAGAAACACCAGGGTGTAGCGGCCCTGCTCGCTGTCCATCCGCCGGACCTCGGTCAGGCCGAGCTTGGCGCAGTAGAAGTCGAGCGCCTGATCGAGATCGGTGACCCGGACCATGGTGTGCAGAAACTCGGTGGCCATCGGCGTGCTCTCCTGAGGTTCATGGGGCGGCGGCAGCGGGCCTCGGCTCCGCGCTGTCCTAACATAGGGTGCCGGCCAGACCAGCAGAAGGGCGGTTGCAGAAGCTCCGGAGCGCTCGCCGCTAGGCTTAGCAGCGTGGCTCTTATGCAACGAGAGCGATAAATACGCGTGGCCGCTGGAATTGCTGCTTGAAGCCTTCCAAGGCGCAGCCTAAATCAAGGCTGCGCAACAAAACTTTGCCTGATCCGTCCTCGCTGATTGCACCGCTAAGGTCTTCTTCTGCCGCTCTGGAAAGCTGCCTTGCCGCTTCGGCCCGGCCTTGCCGCCGGGTCACGTCGATCGCCGCCGCGGCCTGCGTCTTGGGCCGCGGCGGCCTGCCGATGTCGCCCATCGAGCGAGCACCGCGCTGGCCGATTGCCAGTTGCGGCAAATCGCGCTTGCGCGTAGTATTTCGCGCTTCAAATAACACGGCAGTGATGTAATACCTGCCGACCAACCGAGAGCGCCTTCGACTCGCGCAGGAGCCAGATGATGGACAAGCGAGTACGGCAGGCCATTGCCGAATTGCGGCGGCTGAAAGCTGCGGCGACCCCGGGTCCCTGGGCCGTGTTCGGCAACTTCATCGAAGATGCCCGCAAGATCCCGGTCGCGAAGCTCAGCCAGGAGCATTTCGACGCCGACAACGCGCATTTCATCGCCGAGATGCGCAATCAGCTCGACCAGCTGCTGGCGGTGATCGAGGCGCAGGATCGGGAGATCGAGCGGCTGCGCCAAGCAGGACCCGGCCGCGTGGCGCCCAGCCCCGGCAAGCCCGTCCTGCAATAGCCGGCCGCGGGTCGCGCCGGCGGCGCCGGCTCAGGATGCGATCGCGGCCGAGCGCACGGCGTGGCTGCCATGGCGGGTCAGCCAGCTGCGCAGCCGCTGCGCGGTGCGCTCGCTGATCGCGAGGCCAAGCTTGGTCCGGCGCCATAGAATGTCAGCCTCGGTCTGGGCGAACTCGGCGCGCAGCAGATAGTCGACCTCGGCCTCGAACACGCCATCGCCGAACGCCTCGCCCAGCTCCTCCGGCCGGCTCGCCTGGCCCAGCAGCTGCTCCAGCCGGCCGCCATAAGTATGGGCGAAGCGGTCGATCAGCGCCGCGCCGAGCCAGGGCCAGCGGCGCTGCACATAGGCGACATGGGCCGCGAGGTCGCCCTGCTCGATCTCGCCGCCAGGCAAGATCGTGCCGGCGGTCCAAGCGCCCTTGGTGAACCGCAACCGCGGCTGCAGGAGCGCCAGCGCTCGCTCGGCCAGCCGCCGATGGCCAGCGAGCGGCCCCGCCAGCACGGTCAGCAGCGGCGCCGCCGCCCCGCCATCCTCGAGCTGCACAAAGCCCTCGTCGGCACCGCCGCTGATGCCGGGGCCATCGGCCGCCGGCACGGCATGGACCGCGGCCTGCGCCCAGAGCACGTGAGCGGGTGCCAGCGGCACGCTCAGCCACTCGGCCAGCGCCGCCAGCAGCGCATCGACCTGGTCCGGCCCGACCACGGCCTGGGCCGCATCGCCGATGAAATCGGTCTCGAGCGGGCCGAGCAGCGACCAGTGCCGGCCATAGGGCAGGATCGCGAGCGGCCGCTGGCCGCGGCGCGGCAGCAAGAATGCCTGGTCCGGCCCATGCAGGCGCGGCACCACCAGCCAGCTGCGCTGGATCAGGCGCAGCGGCAGGGGCGGCAGGCCCAGCCGCTGGCTGGTGAACTCCGCCGCCGCGGCGCCGGTCGCGTTGACCAGGGCGCGGGCATGCAGCAGGCCGAAGGGCTGCCCCTGGCTGGCCGCGAACTCGACCCGCCACACGCCCTCCGCCCGCTCGGCGTAGGTGCAGCGGGTCCGGGTCAGGATCGTCGCGCCGCGCGCCGCGGCGTCCTGGACCTGGGCGATCACCAGCCGGGCATCATCGGCCAGGCAGTCGCCACAGATCAGGGCTCGCCGCCGTGCCGGCTGCAGCAGGCCGGTCTCGTCGAGCCGCCGAGGCTCGATCCAGGTGGTCGCCGGCAGGCCCGGCCGCTGGCCCAGCGCCTCGGCCAAGCGCAGCCCGAGCCAGCCGAGCGCGCTGCTGCCGAGGCCGGGCCGGCGCGCGATGATGCAGGGCACCGGCTGAACCAGATGAGGGGCGGCGCGCAGCAGGATCGCCCGCTCGCGCGCGCCGTGGCGGGGCCAAGTGCCGCCAGCCGCGATCGCCTCGGCGCCGGCCGCGAGCAGGCCGCTGCCCAGGCCCGAGGCACCACTGGCCAGATCATCCTGCTCGCAGAGCACCACCGTCAGGCCGCGGCCCGCGGCATCGCGCGCAATCGCGGCGCCCGTGATGCCGCCGCCCACCACCAGGAGGTCGATCAGCCGATCAGCCACCGCCGCTCCCGTCACAGTTGAGGCCGCGCCAGCGCCGCCCCGGGGCTCTGCCAGCTGGCCCGACGTTAGCCAGGTTTCACAGCTGCTCGCAAGGGGCATCGCGCGCTGGACCAGCAGTCCCGGCCACAGAACCTAGGTCGCGGGCAATGCGCGCGTCGATCGTCCTCGACGCCGGATTCTATCTCGTATAAAGCGAGGTCCCCAATGCCGGCCGGAGGTCGCGCTCGCATGCTTCGCCTGCCATTGTCGCTCATCCTGCCAGCCGCGTGGCCGGCGCAGCGGGGCCATCGGCCCGGCCGCGCCCCCGGCAGCTAAGCGCCGGAGCGCCTGCCATGTGCCGCTGGCTGGCCTATTGGGGCGAACCCATCTTCCTCGACGAGTTCCTGTTCGCGCCCTGCCATTCCCTGATCGAGCAGAGCCTGCATGCGCGCGAAGCCAAAGGGCCGACCAACGGCGACGGCTTCGGCATCGGCTGGTATGCGCTCCGGCCAGAGCCCGGAGTCTACCACGACATCCTGCCGGCCTGGAGCGATCCCAATCTCCGCCATCTGGCGCATCAGCTCCAATCCGGCCGGTTCTTCGCCCATGTCCGGGCCTCGACCGGCACCGCGACCAGCCGGGCCAACTGCCATCCCTTTGTCCATGGCCGCTCGCTGTTCATGCATAACGGCCAGATCGGCGGCTATCTGCGCCTCAAGCGCCGGCTGGAGCAGAGCCTGTCGGACGAACTCTATGCCGCAAGGCAAGGCACCACCGACAGCGAATTGTTGCATCTCGCCATGATCGCCGCCGGGCTCGAGCGGACGCCGATGGCCGCCTTTCGCGCCATGATCGAGCTGGTCGAGAGCACCATGGTCGCCTGCGACGTCGCCGAGCCGTTCAAGCTGACCGCCGCCTGGTCCGATGGCGACCGGCTGCTTGCCTGCCGCTATGCGACCGACGGCCAGCCGCCGACCTTGTACTGGCGGGCCAATGGCGCCCGCACGGTCTTGGTCTCAGAGCCCCTGGATGACGATCCGGTCGGCTGGCAGCTGGTCCCGGCCGGTCAGTTCTGCCAGGTCGACGGCACCGGCATCCAGTTTGCGCCGGTTCGTTAAACGACCGGTCAGCGGCCGGATTTGGCTGGCTTTGCCTTGTGACTGCCCAAGAATGATGCAACGATCATCGCCCAATCAGGCGGCGAGCGCGGATTGCGGCCTCGTCGCTGGGGGATTGTCGCGTCTGGCTCGGGTTATTTACCAATGGTTGATCATGGTGAGATAAGAACGACCGTCGAGGGTGGTCCCAGGCGAATGTTCCTGCGGCCGCTCGACCACGGCACGAAGGGAACCACCATGGCCGCGCGGCTGCAGGAAAAGAAGGACGAGCTGCTGGGCAAGGTCGCCCAGCGCATGCACCGCATGATGCCGCCGGCGCAGGCCAGCCAGGCCGAGATCTTCTTGCAGCATTACTACCGTGCCGTGGCGCCGAGCGATCTGGTCGATCGCGATGCCTTGGATCTTTATGGCGCGGCGCTCGCCCATCTGCGCTTTGGCGAGCAGCGGCGGGCCGGCGAGGCGCGGATCCGGGTCTACAATCCTCATATCGAGCAGCATGGCTGGCAATCGACCCATAGCGTGGTCGAGATCGTCAATGACGACATGCCGTTCCTGGTCGATTCGGTCAGCATGGCGCTCCATCGGCTGGGCCTCGTGATCCACCTGACGATCCACCCGATCGTGCCGATCCGGCGCGATGCCGAGGGCGAGATCGAGACGATCGCCGCGAGCCCAGCCAACGGCGCCGAGCGCGCCGAATCCTTCATGCATGTCGAGATCGACCGACAGAGCGATCCGGAGCGGCTGGAGCAGATCCGCAGCTGCCTGGAGGTGGCGCTCGCCGATGTCCGCGCCGCGGTCGAGGACTGGCCGACGATGCTCGGCCGGGTCCAGGACGCGCTCGCCGATCTGGAGCGGGCGAGCAAGGTCGAACCGGACGAGCTGGCCGAGGCGCGCGCGTTCCTCGAATGGATCGCCGACAACAACTTCACCTTCCTCGGCTATGGCTGCTACGAGCTGGTCAAGGACAAGGAAGGCGACCAGCTGCGCCGGGTGCCGAACGCGGCCTTGGGCCTGCTGCGCCGTCAGGCTTTGGCCAGCACCAGCCCCAACTCGACCAGCTTCGCGAGCCTGCCGCCGGCTGTCCGGCGCCTGGCGCGCCTGCCGGTGCCGCTGGTGATCACCAAGTCCAACACCCGCTCCAGCGTGCACCGGTCGGTCTATCTCGACTATGTCGGGGTCAAGCGCTACGACGGCCAAGGCAAGGTGATCGGCGAGCATCGCTTTCTCGGCCTGTTCACCTCGGCCGCCTACAACCGCAATCCGCGCTCGATCCCGCTGTTGCGCAAGAAGGTGGCGCGGCTGGTCGAGCGGGCCGGCTTCGCCGCCAACAGCCATGCCGGCAAGGCGCTCCAGAACATCCTGGACACCTATCCGCGGGATGAGCTGTTCCAGACCCCGGACGATGATCTGTTCGACATCGTGCAGGAGATCCTGCATCTGCAGGAGCGGCAAAGGATCCGGCTGTTCCTGCGCCCGGATGCCTTTGCCCGCTTCGTGTCCTGCCTGGTCTACGTGCCGCGCGATCGCTACAACACCGAGCTGCGCAGCCGCTTTCAGAAGATCCTGGAAGACGCCCTGGGCGGGGCGGAGACCGAGTTCCAGGCTCAGGTCTCGGACGCGACGCTGGCGCGCATCCAGTTCATCGTGCGCACGCCGCGCGGCATGCCCGAGGGCATCGACGAGTCCGAGCTGGAGGCCCGCCTGGTCGATGCCGCCCGCTCCTGGAAGGACGGCCTGCGCGCCGCCCTGGTCGACAGCCGCGGCGAGGAGGAGGGCATCCGCCTGTATCGCGCCTATGGCGACGCCTTCCCGGTCGCCTACTGCGAGCAGATCCCGGCGCGCGCCGCGGTGCCCGATATCGATCGGATCGACCGGCTGGCCAAGGGCGAGATCGATCTGGCGATGTCGCTCTACCGGCCGCTCGAGCGCGATTCCGACATGCTGCGCTTCAAGATCGGCCGGGCCGGCGCTGGCATTCCGCTCTCGGACGCCCTGCCGGTGCTCGAGCATATGGGTTTGCGGGTGCTCGACGAGCGGCCCTACGAGATCGCGGCCGGCGGCGGCAACAGCTTCTGGTTCCACGATTTCGGGGTGCGCCCGATCGAGGCGATCGAGGTCGATCTCGATGCGATCGAGCACGACTTCCAGGACAGCTTCGAGCGGGTCTGGCGTGGCGAGGTCGAGAACGACGGCTTCAACCAGCTGATCCTGCACGCCGGCCTGACCTGGCGCCAGGTCCTGGTCCTGCGCGCCTACTGCAAGTATCTGCTGCAGATCGGCATCCCGTTCAGCCAGAACTACATGGAGCAGACCCTGGCGCGCAACGCGCCGCTGGCCCGGCTGCTCGCCGAATTGTTCGAGCAGCGCTTCGATCCGGCCCTTGCGGCGGAGCGCGAGGCCAAGGTGGCGGCCCTCGACAAGGCCTTCCTGGCCGGCCTCGATGGCGTCAGCAATCTCGACCAGGACCGGATCCTGCGCCGCTACCGCCGGCTGATCCTCGGCACCGTGCGCACCAACCACTACCAGAACGACGCGGGCGGGCGGCCGCAGCCCTATCTGTCGTTCAAGATCGATCCGGCCGAGATCCCGGAGTTTCCGCTGCCGCGGCCGCTCTACGAGATCTTCGTCTATTCGCCGCGCATGGAGGGGGTCCATCTGCGCGGCGGCCGGGTTGCCCGCGGCGGCATCCGCTGGTCCGACCGGCGGGAGGACTTCCGGACCGAGGTTCTGGGTCTGATGAAGGCGCAGATGGTCAAGAACGCGGTCATCGTGCCGGTCGGCGCCAAGGGCGGCTTCGTGGTCAAGCAGCCGCCCCGCGGCGGCGATCGGGCGGCGCTCCAGGCCGAGGTCATCGCCTGCTACCGGACCCTGATCACGGCCCTGCTCGACCTGACCGACAACCGGGTCGGCGAGGCGATCCAGCCGCCGGCCCAGGTGGTCCGCTACGACCAGGACGATCCCTATCTGGTGGTCGCCGCCGACAAGGGCACCGCGACCTTCTCGGACATCGCCAACGAGATCAGCGTCGCCCATGGCCACTGGCTGGGCGACGCCTTCGCCTCGGGCGGCTCGGCCGGCTACGACCACAAGGGCATGGGCA
>CADEGR010000160.1 GCA_902826935.1 uncultured Alphaproteobacteria bacterium
TGGACGAGCTTCGCTCCCTCGTGCCTCACGCCGAGGTGGCGATCGTGCCCGGCGGTGGCGGCACGTACTGCATGATCGAGCAACCCGACGCCACCCTCGACGCCCTGATTGGATGGCTCGCCCCATGACCCTTGGTCTCGTTCTGCATGCTCTGGCCGCCGTCGTCTGGGTCGGCGGCATGTTCTTCGCCTATCTGGTGCTGCGCCCGGCCGCCGGCAGTCTCGACCAGGCAGCCCGGCTCGGCCTTTGGCGCGGTGTCTTCACGCGCTTCTTCCCTTGGGTCTGGGCGGCCGTGCTGGCGCTCCTGCTGAGCGGCTACGGCATGCTTTTCCTCGGCCTCGGCGGCTTTGCCGGCGCTGGACTGCATGTCCACATCATGCAGCTGACCGGGCTGCTCATGATGGCGCTGTTCCTGCATCTCTACTTCGCGCCCTGGCGCCGCCTGCAGCAGGCGCTCGACGCCGGCCAGCTGCCGGAGGCGGCGCGCCGCCTGGACCAGATCCGGCTGATCGTCCTGATCAATCTCTGCCTGGGCGTGCTGACGGTCGCGATCGGCGCGAGCGGCCGCTACTGGGGCTGAGGGAGGGCGGCCGGGGCCAGCGAGCCTAGCTTCGTCGGCCATGGCAATGGGCTGACCACTGGCGGCGCAGGGCACGATCATCCATCGTTAACTCAGAGTTAACGATGGTCGGCTAGAAAAGGCGCGCGTCCAGTCAGGCGGCAGCTTGATCGAACGGGGGCCTCAGCTGGCGGCGGTCCGACGCGCTTGGCGGACGTCGCGGCGATGGTCGCGGAGGTGCTCGGCGGCGCGCAAGGCGAGCGCGGCGATGGTGCTGGCGGGGTTGGCGGCACCGCCGGTGACCAGGCTGCTGCTGTCGATGATGTAGAGATTGGGCACGTCCCAGCTCTGGTGCCAGCGATTGGTGACCGAGCTGGCGGGATCGCTGCCCATGCGGCAGGTGCCGAGCAGATGCCACGCGGGCGGCACGTAGCTGGCCGGGCCGCCGGCTGGATCGGGCAGCAGATAGTCCTGCAGGCGGACCTCGAAGGCGCCCGCGCCGGTCGCGACCTCGGCCAGGCGGTCGAGGGCAAAGCGCATCAGCCGGCGGTCGTTGTCGTGGGACCGATAGGCGATCGCCGGGGCGGCCAGGCCGTCGCTGTCGGTCAGGCGCGCGGATAGGGTCACGCGGTTGGCCGGCTGGGGCAGATCGTCGCCCATCGCCAGGACGGCAAAGCCATGGCCGAAATGCCGCCGGAACCAGGCATGGTGGGCATTGCCCCAAGGGGCCGGCACGCCGCTCAGGGAGCCGGTCGCCTGGATGCCGGCGCCGAGCGTGCCGGAGCCGATCAGGTGGAAGCCGTTGACGAAGCCGCGCGCCCGGTCGGTCTCGGCGAACTCGGCCGAGATCAGGCCGCCGATGGCACCTTGATGGGCATCGACCGGCTGGTCCAGCCACAGCTCGGCCGCGACCAAGGTGTGATGCATGAGGTTGCGGCCGACCTGGTCCGAGCTGTTGGCGAGATTGTCGGACAGGAGCAGCAGGCGCGGCGTGCCGACCGCGTTGGCCGCCAGCACCACGATTGCGGCCGGCTGCCAGCGGCGCAGGCCGCTGGCGCGATCGACATAGACCGCGCCGGTCGCCCGGCCGCTGCGGTCGGTCTCGATCCGCTCGACCCGCGCCTCGGTCTGGAGGCGCGCGCCGGCGGCCAGGGCTTTCGGCCAGAGCGACAGCGAGAGCTTGCTCATCGAGCCGCGCGGACAGCCGAGCAGGCAGGCACCGCAGCCATTGCAGGCCGGCCGGCCGTCATAGTCGGCCGAGAGGATGGCACTTGGCAGCGGCCACCAGTGCCAGCCCAGCCGGTCGAGCGCCGCGGCCAGCTGCCGGCCGTGGCCGGCAGGCGGCAAGGGCGGGGTCGGGCAGGCCGGGCGTGGCGGCCAGGCGGGATCGCCGGCCAGGCCGCTGGTGCCGAGCAGCCGGTCGGTCCGGTCGTAGAACGGCGCCAGCTCCTCGTAGCTGAGCGGCCAGTCGGGTGCCAGGCCGTGCTCGCGGCCCTTGCGGAAGTCGCTTGGCCGGAAGCGCGGCCAGATCCCGGCATAGATGTTGGTGGCGCCGCCGACCGCGTTCCACAGCATGGTCCGCTCGGCGGCGGTGTCGATCGGATAGTCGGCGGCCGCCCGGCGCCGGTTGCTCTCCGGCTGCCAGCTGGTCAGGCGTTCTGCTTCCCAGTCGCTCCGGCCATGGGGATGGTCGGCGGGGTGGGTCCAGCCGCCTTGCTCGAGGCAGACCACGTCCAGCCCGGCCTCGGCCAGGACCAGGCTGGTGATGGCGCCGCCGATGCCGGAGCCGATCACCAGGACGTCGCAGGGGGCTGGCGCTGCCATGGGTCGGCTAGGCGTGCGGCCGGATTTCGGCGGTCGCGCGATAGTGGCCGCGGCGGACCCTGGGCGCATCGCGGGCCGGGTCGAAGGGGGGCAGCAAATAGCCGTCCGGCTGCGGGCTCGCCCGGTAGCGATGCCCGAGCGCCCGGATCGCCGCATGGACCGCGGGCGCTTGATAGTAGCCGAGATAGCTGGCCTCGCGGAGGTCGGCGAACAGCGCCGGCTCGTGCTCCGCGAGCCGCTCGACCACGCTGATCCGCGTGGCCGGAGCAAGGCCGGTCAACGGCCCGCCGGCCCCCGCCAGCGCCGCCTGCAAGCGGCCGAGCCCGGCCTCACCCTGCGCCGCGCGCAGCCGCTCGGCCAGGTACCATTGCACGCCGACGCTGGCGGCAGGCGGAAACAGGCCGTCGCCCGGCAGCAGGACATCGACCAGCGCCGCGAGCTCGGCAGCCGCTGCCGGCGGCGCCAGCCTGAGCGGTGGACGGTCGAGCAGCTGCGCCATCGGCGTCCCCATGCCAGTCGTTCTTTAAACTGACATTAGGTCGAGCAACGCCTCCGACAATCGTTGACGTTGAACAATCGGCGCCGTCCGTCGGCCATCAGCTGCCGCGGCGGTAGGCCTGCTTGGGCGTCCGGTCGGTCGACAGGCTGACCCGGTCCGCAGCGATCAGCCGCTCGATCGCGTCCGCCAGATGGATCTCGGCGATCGCGTAGTCGCCGCGCTCGACCCGGATCTGATGGGCAGTAGTCAGGACCTCGGCATGGCTGCGGCCGGCCGGCGGCTCGAAGCGATAGCTGGCCAGCTCGACCAGGAGGCCGAGCGGGTCGGTGAAGTAGATCGAGTCCATGAAGCCCCGATCCTTGACCCCGCTATGCTGGATGCCGCGCTCGTCGAGGCGGCCGACCGCCTGCTGAAAGGTCGCGCGGGAGACGGCGAAGGCGAGGTGGTGGACCGTGCCGATGCCGGTCGGGGTCCGGCTCGGATCGGGCGTCCGCCGCTCGTCGGTGAAGATCGTGATCAGCCGGCCGTCGCCCGGATCGAAATACAGATGGCTCTCGTTGGGATTGTCGAGATTAGGCTGCTCGAACACGAAGGGCATGCCGAGCACGCCTTCCCAGAAGTCGATCGAGGTCTGGCGATCGGCGCCGACCAGGGTGATGTGGTGGACGCCTTGCGACTGCAGCTTGCGCATGGCTGGTGGCTCCCTTGCTGGTATTCTAGCGACGCAGGCCTTGCAGGAACGGGTTGCTGCGCCGCTCGGCGCCGATGGTCGAGCCCGGGCCGTGGCCGCACAGGAAGGCGGTGTCGTCGGGCAAGGGCAGGAGCTTGTCCCGGATCGAGCGCAGCAGGGCCGCCTGGTCGCCGCCGGGCAGGTCGGTGCGGCCAACCGAGCCCGCGAACAGCACGTCGCCGACGATCGCCAAGGGTGCCGCCTCGCTCAGGAACACGATGTGGCCGGGCGTATGGCCGGGGCAGTGGCGGACCAGGAAAGGATGCGCGCCAATGGTCACCTGGTCGCCCTCGGCCAGCCAACGGTCGGGCCGGACATTGCGCGCATCGGCGAGGCCAAACATCCGGGCCTGATCCTCGAGATGATCGAGCAGCGGCTGGTCGCGCGCATCCGGGCCGACCAGCGGCAGGCTGGCGTCGCCCCGGGCCCGGAGCGCCTCGCGCAACGCGGCCGCCCCGCCGGCATGGTCGATATGGCCGTGGGTCAACAGGACCTGCTCGACCGTGACCCGCTGGCGGTCGATCTCGGCCAGGATCTGGTCGACATCGCCGCCCGGATCGATCACGGCACCCCGCCGGCTGCCGGCATCCCAGACCAGCGCGCAGTTCTGGGCGAACGGCGTGACCGGCACGATCACGACCTCGAGTTCGGACATCAAGGGCTCCTCGGTCAACGGCCGCCGGTGGTGCTCACAGCCGGTCGCGCAGCGCATAGTAGGTCATAGCCAGCACCTGGAGCGGCCAGCGCAGCCGCGTGCCGCCGGGAAATTCGGGCACCGGCAGGCCGGCCATGACATCGAAGCGCTCCGCTGTGCCGGCGACCGCCTCGGCGATCACTTGGCCCGCCAGCGTCGCGATCGCAACCCCCTGCCCGGAATAGCCGGCAGCGGCGAATACCGGACCAGCGAGGCGCGCGAGATAGGGCAGGCGGCTCATGGTGATCGCGAGCGTGCCGCCCCAGCCGTAGTCGATCCGGCAGCCAGCCAGCTGCGGTAAGACCTGCAGCATGCGCGGCCGGACGAAGCTCGCTATGTCGGCTGGAAAGCGGGAACGATAGGTCTCGCCGCCACCGAACAGCAGCCGGCGGTCGGCCGAGAGGCGAAAATAGTTGACCACGAAGCGGGAATCGGTGACCGCGACGTCGTCCCGGATCAGCTGGCGCGCGGTCGCCTGGTCGAACGGCTCGGTCGCGATGATGAAATTGTTGATCGGCATGATCCGGCGCGCCACCGAGGGCGCCAAGCCATCCAGATAGCCGTTGCCGGCGAGCACCAGATAGCGGGCCTCGACCACGCCTGCGGCGGTCTCGATGCGGCAGGCTCGCGGCACTTGCCAGCGGCGCACCTCGCTCTGCTCGAACAGCCGCACCCCCGCCGCCGCTGCCGCCCTGGCCAGGCCCAGCGCGTAGTTCAAGGGATGCAGATGGACCGCGCCATCGTCGCGACAGCCGCCATGATAAGTCGGGCTGCCAAGCTGGGCCTGCAAAGCCGGGCGATCCAGGAACCGGATCTGCTCATAGCCATAGGCCTGCTGCAGATGCTCGACATAGCGGCGATAGCCCTCGACATGGCGCGGCCGGTGGGCGGCGTCGATGATGCCGGGCTTGAGATCGCAGGCGATCTGGTGGCGGCCGATCAGCTGCTTCACTAGCGCCTTGGCCGCCTCCGCCAGCTGCCAGAGCTGCTGGGCGGTGGCCTGGCCGAGCAACGCCTCGAGCGCCGGCTGGTCGCGCCGAAAGCCGGTATTGAGCTGCCCGCCATTGCGGCCGGAAGCGCCCCAGCCCAGCCGATGCGCCTCCAGCAGCACCACGTCGAAGCCGCGCTCCGCCAGATGCAAGGCCGCGGACAGGCCGGTATAGCCGCCGCCGACCACGCAGACATCGGCCTGCACGCTGCCGGCCAGGCTGGGGCAAGGCGCGTGCGGCGTGGCGGTCGCGGCGTAGTAGGAAGGCGGATAGGCGCCGGGCGCGTCATTGGCATGCAAGAAGCCGCCGGCGGGCATGGTCAGTCCGTCGCTCGCAGTGATCGACCGGCGCCACTATCGTCGAGCGCGACCGGCTTGGCCAGCGCCGCGCCGATCAGCCGCTCGGCGGCAGCAGCTTGTCGGGATAGGCGCACAGGTCCCGGACCACGCAATCGGCGCAGCGCGGCTTGCGCGCGAGGCAGACATAGCGGCCATGCAGGATCAGCCAGTGATGGGCGCCGCGGCGGTATTGCGCCGGCACCACCTGCTCCAGCTTCTGCTCGACCAGGAGCGGCGTCTTGCCGACCGCCAGGCCGGTCCGGTTGGCGACCCTGAACACATGGGTGTCGACCGCGATGGTCGCCTCGCCGAAGGCCTCGTTCAGGACCACGCTCGCGGTCTTGCGGCCGACCCCTGGCAGGCTCTCCAGCGCCTCCCGCGACGCCGGCACCTGCCCGCCATGCCGGTCCATGAGCGCCTGGCTGAGGGCGATCACGTTCTTGGCCTTGGTCCGGAACAGGCCGATCGTCTTGATCAGCTCCTGCAGCGCCGGCTCGCCCAGGGCCAGCATCTTGGCCGGGCTGTCGGCCTGCGCGAACAGCTTGACCGTCGCCTTGTTGACGCCGACGTCGGTCGCCTGGGCCGAGAGCACGACCGCGACCAGGAGCGTGAACGGGTTCTGGTAGCTGAGCTCGGTCCTGGGCGCCGGGTTGTGCGCGGCCAGGCGGGCGAAGAACTGCTCGATCTCGGCCGGGGTCATGGCGCGGTGCCCGCCGGTCCAGGCCAGGATGGAAATCGCCCCGCGGTCATCTATAGTTCTGCCTATGATCGAGCTCGCTGACCGGGCGCCGCCGGTTGCCTTCAACGCAGTGCTCTACCCGCACCGCTCGCTGCATCACAACGGCTTTGTGATCCTGATGGCGGCGATCGTGCTGGTCAGCGTGCTGATCGGCGCGGGCTTTGCCCTGATCGGCGCCTGGCCGGTCAGCGGCTTCTTCGGCCTGGATGTCATCCTGGTCTACCTCGCCTTTCGCTGGAACTACCGGGACGGCCGGCGGGCGGAGTTCATCCGCCTGGACGGTGCCGGCCTGACCGTGCGCCGGCTCGACCCGGCCGGCCGGACCCGCGAATGGCGCTTCGAGCCCCATTGGGTCCGGGTCGAGCTGGACCAGCCGCCGCGCCATGACAGCCCGCTCAGCCTCGCCTCCCATGGCGAGCGGCTGGTGATCGGCACCTTCCTGACCAAGGAGGAGCGGGCCGAGCTCGCCACCTCGCTGCGGGCGGCGCTGGCCGCCCATCGGCAGCCGCGCTGACGCCCCCGCGCAGGCCGGTCGCCGCTACTTGGCGAGCTTGGCCTGGAGCGACTCGAGGCCCAGCTTGTAGATGCCAGTCATCACCTCGACCGCCTTGTCGTCGGGCGCGTCCTTGGCCTCGAAGCTGCTGGACCAGGTGATCACGGCACCCTCGCCCTGGGGGCTGACCTGCATGGTCGACTGGTAGTTGGCGACCGGCAAGGGGCTCTCCAGGATCTCGTAGCTCATGCTCATGGCGGCCGGATCGTTGGCCGTGCGCCGCTCCAGCAGCACGCCGCCGTCCTTGGTGGTCAGCCGCCGGCGCAGCTCGCCCTGCTCCTCGAACTGCTCGCACTGGCCGATCACCGGATGCCAGTCCTTGATCGAGCAGAAATCCTCGATCGCCGCCCAGGCGGCCGCGGGCGCGGCCTTGACCTCGACCGATTCGCGCACCTCGAGCGCCGCGGCGGCGCTGGCCGCCAGGCTCAGCGAGCCACAGCACAGGGCAATAAGAACCGAACGGTGCATCAGACGCGCTCCCTGCAGATCATTGTTATGGCCGCCAGCCTGCCGTGCCGGCGGCGCCAGCGCAATATCACACGAGCGTGGCGGAGAAGCAGCCGGTCGCGCAGCCCGGCAAAAAGACCGCCCGAGGTGCGCCGATCGGCACCTCGGGCATGGCCCCCGCTAGCGCAGGAGCATCGCCAGATGGCCGAGCAGGACGATCACGAGCAGCAGCATGATCAGCCAGCTCAGCAGGGTCGCGGCCAAGCGCAGCAGCGGCCAGACGACGGTCGCCAGCGTCGCCAGGATGAGGGGCGCCACCACGACCCAGAGCAGGTCGACAACCAGGGACGCGTCGAACCCCTGACGCGCCAGCCAGCGGTGCGCCAGCACCGCCGCAAGGATCTTCATGACGGCCTCCGCGACAGCCAATAACGGAACCGGATCCGCGGCCGCTGCCCGCAATTGGGCCGGCCGATGACCAGGCTCAGGGCTGTAGCGGCAGCCTCCCCAGCCGCGCTCGCGCCAAGGCGACGCTGCTTGCATCAGGCAAGGCGGCTGGGCTGGCAGGCGGCGCTCGCCAGCGGCTGGCGATGTGCGAGAACGGCGTCTGTGCGCCTGGCATGTCCACTCTCCCAAAGCCGTGCCCTTGATTGGGCATCCGGCGGGAGACTAGCCAAGCTTGACAGGCGCTGCGTTTTTCGCTTCTTTATTGATCACCAATTCGGTCACGCCCACCTGTACCGGGCTTGGCCAATCCCTCTAAAAGCAAGCCGCCCGGCTTGCTTTTCTTTTCGGCTTCAACTTCGCCGACAATCAGATCGTATCATCTGTATTGGACAAATTCAATACGCTGTGCTAATACAAGCATGGCGCGGTACATTTGTACTTAAGTCGTTGAGCGTACAGCGCTGCAAGCAAGTAACCGAGGGCCGGCGGAGTTTGACTGTTGGAGCCGGGCGCGCATTGGCCGAGTTGTTCTTGCAACCCGCCTGCATTTCAGGTGCGCACAACGCGCGCCGACTGGTCGCACCGGCCGACGGCGCCCTCGCTGGGTGAACGCCATGGCCAAACCCTCCGACCGCCGCCCTGACAGTGCAATCGCCGAAGATGTCGCCGAGTTCGAGCAGCAACTGTGGGAATTTGCGAAGCGGCCGAACCCGCCGCAGGTGCCGGAGGCGGCGTTGCGGCCGGGGGCATTCTTGTATCGGATGCATAAGGTCTGGAATTCGCTAGGGCGTGGCACTGGCATCGCGTCCCACAGCTTTCGCGCCCTGAAAGATGAGTTGCAGAAGCGGGACCCGCCAGTTCGAAATCTGCAGCCAAAGCTATATGGCAATGCCGCTCTTTCTCACGCCGATGCAGTTCAGCTCATAGATGTCATGTTAAAAACCTGGCGGGTAACGCAAACCAGGATAGGCAGCTGGCAGGCTCTACCATTGTGGCCAAGGTCGGAGATGGGCGAGCCCGTTTCGGCGGCCCGTCAAAAAAAATTGATAGAGAAACTGACCGAAATCCTGTTGCACACTTTGTTTCAGGGCGAGGATTCACTTCTGCTTGAGGAGCCAGTCGGAGTTGCTCCCGAGGTGTTCCTGGCTGAGCGTGGTCGGCTCTCGGCTGCACTCATAATTCCGAGCAAACCTGAACCGGTCGTCCACCTATCTCCATCGGCTGCCTATGGTGGATTTTCATTATCGATCGGTCAATATTTTGCTGCATCTATTGCTGAACAACGTGATGCACACTTTATTCCACTACTAATTTGGATCTATCGTCTGCCTTCATTTCGAGACAATGCTGAGTTTCATCACGCCTTTCATGCGCTGACTATCCACAGCGCTGCGTTGACGAACTGGTACCTTCGCTTAAGCCGAGTTCCGCCAAGCGAACATGATAGTGCGATGAAACTTTGGTCGATAATTTCGACGCACAGCGCATTTGTCGTCTACGGCCTTGCGCCGGTACATGAGTCTGACTTGGCGGAGCTGATTTACTCTCGGCGTGACGGCATGAGAACTGATCTGCTTGATCTGGATCTAAACTTCTTCTTACCTCAGACTCTGCCACTAAAATTTGCTTCGCATCGGCATGTTAGGCCTGATCTAAAGTACAGCATTGCAGTAAGCGTAGACAGAGACGTACCACCTGAGGGGTCTGGTCCAGCTCTGTCTTATTGGTTATTTCCAGAAAGACCTCGCCGTGCGACAGACGAGACTGCAGAAACTACAGGATTACCAGTTTTTGGGGCGGAGACTTCGCCAGGATCAGATTTTGATCTTGCATACAGCGCAATATATAAAGCCTGCCAGTTTAAGCTTGGATTTGCCGCAGATTCAGCGCGAAAGCATGATTTTGAGGCGCTTCAGAGAAGAGGGTGGCGCCT